>JAKPQQ010000004.1 GCA_029557215.1 Fibrobacterota bacterium
TCGTCGCCCGCGACGTGGCGGGAGCCCTTCTGTTCTACGCAAGCGACATGTCGCGGTTCGTCACCGGCAGCTACCAGCCGGTCGACGGCGGCATGACGATGCTGTGACCCGTTCAACGGATTCCGTCAAGCGCGCCCACCTCCAACTCGCGGACCCGCACACATGACAGCCAAGCTCTTCGTGCTCGACAACTACGACTCGTTCACCTTCAACCTGGTGCAGATGTTCCGCGTGTACCCGCTGGAGGTCGTCGTGGTGCGCGCCGACAAGATCGCGGTGGAAGACGTCGCGGCCTTGCGCCCCGACTACATCGTGGTCAGCCCGGGGCCCAAGGATCCGCAGGCGGCGGGGATCTCGGTTCCCCTGATCCAACGCCTCCACAAGGACTTTCCCATCCTGGGGGTCTGCCTGGGGATGCAGTCCATGAACGAGGCGTTCGGAGGCGTCACGGTGCGGGCCCCGCTTCCCATGCACGGGAAGACGAGCACCGTCCTGCACGAAGGACGCGGCGTGTTCGCGGGGCTGCCCTCGCCCACCACGATCGCGCGCTACCATTCGCTCGCGGTCGCCAACGTGGACCCGTGCCTGGAGATCACGGCCAAGACCCCCGACGGCGTGGTCATGGGGCTTTCCCACCGCGAGCATCCCTTGCACGGCGTGCAGTTCCACCCCGAAAGCTTCCTCACCGAGCACGGCTTCCCCATGATCGAGAACTTCCTCAAGATCGGCCCCCTGCGGAGCGTCCTGCGATGACCAACTCGTCAAATTCCGCCTCCGATTTCCTTTCGCTCCTGCCGCCTGCCTTCGAGCGCGTCCTGACCGCGGACCTGCCGCTGTCCGGATCGTTCGTCGATCTGGTCTCTCGCTTCGCCGACGAGCCCGGCACCGTCGCCCTCCTGAGCGGGGGCGGCCACGATTCGGCGCGCTACCACATCCTGGGGATCCGCCCGTGGCTGGTGCTGCGCGAACAGGCCGGCACGGTGACCGCCGAAACCGCCGACGGCCCGGGAAGCGTGGCGATGGATCCCTTCGACGCGCTCGATGCGGCGACCAGGCGCTACGCGCTGCCCGGATCCGAGGAATTCGCCCCGCTGTCTTCCGGCCTGTTGGGCTACCTCGCCTACGACCTCAAGGACGTGCTGGAGGTCCTGCCGCGCACCAGCCGCGACGACCTGCACCTGCCGCGCCTGTACATGGCGGCGCCCTCCATCCTGGTGGTCCACGACCGCCGCGACGGCAGCACGCGCGTCCACGTCCCGGTCCGCGACGGCGCGGCGGTCACCGAACGGATCCTGTCCGATTTCCAACAGGAATTGTCCAAGCCGGCGCCGGTCCGCGACGCGTCGGCCAAGGCGGGAACCCTGGTCTCGGGATTGTCGCGCGGCGAATACATGCGTGCCGTCGACGCCATCCGCGACTACATCGCCCGCGGCCACGTGTACCAGGTCAACATGTCGCAGCGGTTCGAGACCGGCTTCGAGGGCGACGCGTTTTCCCTGTTCGCGGGGCTCTACGCCGCCAACCCGGCCCCGTTCTTCGCCTACCTGAACGCGGGCGACCACCGGATCGTGTCCACCTCCCCGGAGCGGTTCGTCGAACTGCGCGGCAACAAGGTGGAAACACGTCCCATCAAGGGCACCCGCCCGCGCGGCAAGACGCCCGAAGACGACCTCGCGTTCCGCCGCGACCTCGAGACCAGCTTCAAGGACGACTCGGAACTGTCCATGATCGTCGACCTGCTCCGCAACGACATCGGCAAGGTGTGCGCGGCGGGCTCCGTCCGCGTGGTGGAACACAAGCGCGTGGAAGCCTACGAGAATGTGTACCACCTGGTGAGCATCGTGGAAGGCGAACTGGACGCCGGAAAAAGCGCCGTGGACCTGGTCCGCTCGACCTTCCCCGGGGGCTCCATCACGGGCTGCCCCAAGATCCGCGCCATGGAGGTCATCGACGAGCTCGAGCCCGTGCGCCGCCATCTGTACACCGGATCCATCGGGTACTTCGGGTTCCACGGCACCATGGACCTGTCCATCGCGATCCGCACCGCGACGATTTCCGGCGGACGGCTGGTGTATTCCGTGGGCGGAGGCGTGGTCTACGACTCCAATCCCGCCGACGAATACGAGGAGACCCTCCACAAGGGCCGCACGATCTCCAACGCGTTGGAACGCATGGGCGACGGCACCGCGGCGGCTCCCGACGCGCGCATCGGCTGGATGGACGGCAAGTTCAAGCCGGTGTCCGAGATGACGGTTTCCGTCGAGGAAGAAGGATTCGCCTACGGGTACGGATTCTTCGAGACGATCCGCGTGCAGGAAGGACGGATCCTCCGGCTGGACGCCCATGTCGCGCGCTTTCGCAAGGCCTGGGAATCGTTCTTCGCCGCTCCGTTCCCGGACATCACCTGGAAGGACGTGGTCGACCTCGTGATCGAAAAGAACCACTTGACGGGAACTGTCGCTGCGGTGAAGCTCGCGGCGTCGGCTGGCAAGCCCGGTTCGTTGGAGCGCGGCATCCGCCTGATGCTCACCGCGCGTCCGTACACGCACCGCCTCGCGGGAAGCCCGCGCAAGGGATTGCGGCTGGCCACCTGGCCGCACGGCCGCCAATCGGCGCTGTCCGACCACAAGACCATGAACTACATGCTTTCGCGCGTGGCCGCCGACTGGGCCAAGGCCCGCGGCGCCGACGAGGCGATCCTGCTGAACGCCGACGGCAGCGTGTCGGAAACCAACACCGCGAACATCCTCTGCAAGATCGGCGGGAAGCTCTGCGTGCCGGTTTCCGAACACGCCCTGCCTGGCACCATGCTCGGCGCGATCCTGGAGCACCTCGCGGCGCGGGGGATTCCGGTGGAGCACCGCCGCATCTCGCCGGACGATCTGAAGCGGGCGGAATCCGTCTACCTGACCAACGCGCTGATGGGCGTGGTTCCGGTGACGGAAATCGACGGAACGGCGATCGGCGTGGACGAGGCGTTCAGCGCGGAGATGAACGCGAAGACGAGCGCGTAGCCGGTTTTCCCGGGGACTTGCGCCCGTGTTCGGCCGCGAGGGTCCGGGCCACCTCGGCGACGAGTTCGATCGGAAGAGGTTCCGACAAAGGGAAGGCGAGATTCCCGTTGGGGCCGCGGTAGGGCGCCAATTTCCGGTTCAGCTCGGCGCCGCCCTCCACGGGCGGATAGATCCCGATGTGGTTTTTGAACGCTCCCACATGGAAGAAGACCCTGTCGATACGATACGACGGCACTCCGTAGGAAAGGCACCTGACCGCGTCGGGGACCTCGCGCTCCACGGCTTCGCGGATCGCCTCGAGCAGGGGTTGGACGCCCGCGGGCTGGGCCGCGATGTAGTCCTCGTGGCTCGCGAAGGCGGCTCGCGTCGGTTTCTGTCCTGCCATGCCGACCTCCCGTCGTTGGATTCCTTCCTCGCCGCCTCGTCGGCGCCTTTGGCGGGCGCGGCGCTCCTCGCGGCGGGCTACGCCGCCTACCTGTTCTGGTATTCGCGCTTTCCCGCCCGCACGGGAAGCCGGATCCGACGAGGCCTTCCGCTTCCCGAGTTCACGGCCAGAAGGCTCGACGGGACCGAGGTGTCTTCCCGCGATCTGATGGGGTCGCCCGCCTTGCTGGTCTTCTACCGCGGCAACTGGTGCCCGCTGTGCGTGACGCAGGTGAAGGACATCGCGAAGAACTACCGGAAATTGTCCGAACGGGGGATCCGCACCGTCCTGGTTTCACCTCAATCGCAGGAGCACACGTCCGATCTCGCCGAGCGGTTCGACGCGCCCATGGAGTTCTGGATCGACGAGGGGCTGGCGGCCGCGCGCGCCCTGGGAATCGCGGACATCGGCGGTCTTCCGGCGGGAATGGGGATCCTGGGCTACGAGAACGACACCGTCCTGCCCACATCGATCCTGGTGGACGCGGACGGCGTGGTGTTCCACGACGACCAGACGGATTCCTACCGCATCCGCCCGGAACCGGAGGACTACCTGGCCGCGTTCGACAAGCGGGGGGCCTAGACGGATTTCGTTTTCCTGGAAACCACCGGGGACTTGCGCCCGTGCCCTAACCTGCCACCCACCGCGTAGGTGAGCACCGCGAACACTTCGCCGTGTCGCTCCACGTCGACCAGTCGCAGCCGCGGCGACTCGATCCGACGCGGGAGCAACGACGCTCCGATCACCAGCAATGGCCAGGATCGGTCGGTCGTTCTTTACAGCTTGGTAGGCCAGGTATCAGGCGCGGAGAATCGGCATGCCGAAAATCGGGTCTATGTTTCGCTCCCCACAATCCGAAGGACGTCCACTTGAGCACTTCACCCATCTGCCCCAAATGCCAGTACGAATACACCTACGAGGAAGGCGAACAGTTCGTCTGCCCCGATTGCGGGCATCGCTGGAGCACCGCCGCCGAGATCGCACCGGCAGAAGAAGGATTCGTCGTGCGCGACGCCAACGGCAACGTGCTCGCCGACGGCGATTCGGTCGTGATGATCAAGGAACTCAAGGTCAAGGGGGCTCCCATGCCCTTGAAGGCCGGAACCAAGGTCAAGAACATCCGCCTGGTCGACGGCGACCACAACATCGACTGCAGGATCGACGGATTCGGCGCCATGGCCCTCAAGTCGGAATTCGTCAAGAAGGCCTGAATGCCGCGCGGCGCCGAGGACGGCGATTCGATGATCAGCCCTCGCAGAGCCTGCGGACGCCGGAACAGAAGATGTTGAAGCTCGTGGATCGGTTCCGTCCGGCGAGATCCATGTGTGGCGCGATTCGGCGGGAGCCGGAGATCTTCTGGTAGACACCGCGAGTCAGCGACTTCAGCTCCTGACTCGCATTGTTCAGTCGGTCTGGATCCCTGAATTTGGCCTTGTCACTGGATCGGGTTATGCCAGGAATCGATAAGCCCGTCCCGACGGCCTCGAGATCGCCCAGGTACCAGGACTCGAGTTCATGGCAGGCGATCCGCACAAGCGCTTCGGACTTGCCTGCCGAGAGACACAGCTCCTTCAAACGTTCCTTGACTTCGAGGCAATTGCCCGAATCCTGATCCCGAAGCACAACGAAACGCGCCGAGGGGTTCTGCCAGTTGCGCAGCTTCCTTGCGAGCTGGCTTTCCAGGTCGCTCTTGCCTTCGAAGGCGATCACTCGGATTTGAGTGCCTTCAGGGACGAGACAAGGCAGGATCCGCATCAGGAGTTCCTTCGCGGACTCCTCTTCGACGAATACGACCAAGCTGTCCATCAGGGATCGACGCCGTCGAAGAAGCCTTGCTTCCAAAGCCAGCCCATCTTGTCTCCGTCGCGCATGTAGGTGGAGACTTGCTCGGAATCGGCTGCACGCCGGATCGTGGAGTAGCCGTTCCGCTTGACGATCCAGTAGACTTCGTCGAGCTCCGTCGCATTGAGCAGATCCGGCGAATGGGTGCTGACCAAAACCTGTCCGCCATTGCGGGCGTAATCGCGGAATTCCTCGACGAGCTCGTTCAGGAGACCAGGGTACAGCTGATTTTCCGGCTCCTCGATACACAGGAGCGGATGTGGTTTGGGATCATGCAGAAGCACGAGATAGGCGAGCATCTTGATTGTGCCGTCGGAAACGTGGCGCGCGAGGAACGGATCCTCGAAAGCGCCATCTTGGAATTTGAGCAGGACCTTGCCTTCGTCGGTGACCTTGCTCTCGACCTTCGAGACGCCCGGGACGCGCGCTTTGAGCTTCTCGATGATTGTATCGAAAACAGATCGATCGAATTTGAACAGGTAGTCGACCACCAGCGAGAGGTTTTCTCCCTCGCGTGAGAGGTGCTCCGCGAGGCCGACATCCTGCTCCGGTCGCGCCTTGCCGATGTGGAAATCGGAGATGTGCCAATTCTCGATGAGGTTCCCCAGTGACTTGACCGCCGGGAACTTCTCGAATTGGGCCAAACCCTTGATTGCCAGGATGTCGGGCGATTTCAATGTCTGCCATTCACGAGTGAGCTGACTCTCGTCCTGGACGTCTTCGACCTCGTTCGTGACGGCATTGCCTTCGCCACGGGAAAAGTCGAGGAACTTCCATGGCTGGCCGTATTGGCCGCGTCTGTATTTCAGGACTTCCTGCGTGACGATGGGTCGTCCGCCTTCCTGGTCGATCTGAAGCAAGTATGTGACCAAGGGGCCGTCGTCGCGGAACTTCAGTTCGATCTCGATCGGCCCGGTTGCACTCCGGCTTCGCACCTCGTCGAAACCGCGTCCGCCACCCAGCCTGTGCAAAGCGATCTGGACATTGTCGCGCATGCAGTCGCGCAGGAACTCGAAGACCTTGAAGAGGGTGGACTTTCCTGTACCATTGGCGCCGACAACCACCACGAACGAGGGAATGTTGCGCCATTCCGTATCCTGGAATGCGCGGAAATTCTTCAGTCGAAGGCTCTCGATCTTCATGGAGTCAAAGGTAAACCGCTTTGCGCCAGGGATGCGCAGGGCTGTGCCGCGGGCGCGGGTGGCGTCTTGGCGGCGCCGAAAGACCAAACGCACTCCCTGAACGAACGAGTCCTGCGAATGTCCATTTGGAGTTTCCATGACAAGGACGTGCCGTGACCGAGCGCAACGAGCCCTGCCACTGCGGCAGCGGGCGCAAGTACAAGAAGTGCTGTCTCGAGAAGGACCGGACGGATCAGGCCTCCATCCCCGACAACCTGCCCTCCCATGTCCGTGATCGGAGCATTCCGGGCATCGTGGATCTGTTCGAGCGCTTCGCGTCCGAGCCGTATTTCCAGGCCATGGACAGGCTGGTGACGCCGGATTTCATGGAGCAGATGTACCGCACCCATTTCTACCGCGACTGGGGCGACACGCCGATTCCCGCGTTGGCCAACCAGACACCGCGCCAGCACGCCCGCACCGAGCGCGGCGAAGCCGCCGTGGTGGACCTGGTGCGCTCGTACCAGGCGCAGGAGAACCGCATGGCCCGCGAGCAGGGGCGCAAGCCGGTGGATCTGTCGTGGCTGTTGGCCGAAGCGGGCGTCAAGGGGACTCTGTGAGGGACGAGTGGGATCTGGCGCTGGAGATCGCCACGGCCTTGGGGGATGCCAGTGAACGGGAAACGGTCGCCTGGAGGATCTATCGAGGTCATCGCTCGGCGAGAGCCTTGGAGAATCTGCTGGCGGTGATCGGTCCCCAGCGGCGCGACGAGGTCGTGAGCCAGGAGACGGAGAGCATCCACGCGAATCCGGGCATGAATCTGGACGATGCGCGCTTCCTACTGGACTGCGATCGGATGGGCGATCTGGAGAGGTACGTCATCGAACGCGCGCGCCTTCTGAACGGACAGTTCTACTACGACCTGCCCGCTCTCGCCGATGGGTTGATGCGATCCGGGTATGCGCTCGCGGCGTCACTGGTCTATCGGTCGCTCCTGGATTCCATCCTCGCCCAAGCGCGTTCCAAGGCCTACCACCACGGGCGCGACTATCTCCGGAACCTCGAAGTCCTCGCTCCCTCGGTGACCGACTGGCAATCGTGGGAGACGCACGAGGCCTATCTGGAAAGGCTGCGGACCGAACACAAGCGCAAGAAGACCTTTTGGGGGTAAAACCTAAAGGAAAGGCCTGCCCGGGATTTCCGGGCAGGCCAAGTCTCTTCGCCGAATACCTGCGGGATCAGCTCGCTGACAAGAGGACGGAGGGATGCAGACGAAGTCAACCGACCCCGACGGCGTCCGGTGAAGGCCATCCCATCCCCCGGTGCCGCGGGATGGGAGCCCTGAGGGACGCCGAGGGTGAGGTTGGCACGTATGCGCCCTCCGGACCGAGTCAGCCCTGTTCCAGTTCCAGGGTCTTGGTGGTCGCGTCGCACACCTCGGTCGGCCCCCAGTACTGGATGGGTCCGGGGTACACGTAGGACTCGGTCTCGGCCCACACCTTGCGATTGGCCTCGAGCTTCTTGAAGGGGGCCGCGTCCAGTTCCACCAACGCCTTGCGGATCACGGGCTTGTCGTGGCCGTGGCGGCGCTCGATGTTCATCATCTGGGTCACGGGGATGCCGCCGGGGACCCAGTTCTCGATGCCCTTGGTCAGGTTGGAGCAGGTGGCCATGTAGCCGGTCTTGCCGCCGTTGACGAGCAACGAGGCGACGTAGCCCAGGCTGTAGCAGTAGTCGGCGTCGAAGTTCGAGGGGGCGGCGCAGCGGCCTTCGTACCCGAAGAAGTGCGTGAGGAAGCTGAACTTGGCCTTCGATCCGCGCTTCTTGAGCTCGGCGGTGACCATCTCGCCCAACAGCTTCTCGGTCTCGATGCGCGAGACCTGCACGTTGCCGTGGGGATCGCGGTCCAACAGAAGCTGTCCGCGGATGCCGAACGGGAGCGAGAAGTAGGTGGCGGCGACGTCGGCCGGCAGGTGCTTCTTGAGGAGCTCTTCCTTGGCAGCCTGGTCGGCGGCGGCCTCGAACGCTGCGGCTTCGTGGGCCATCAGGTCGTTCAGGGTGCTGATCAGTTTCTTGACGTCGGGCATGAATTCCACGAGGCCTTCGGGGATCACGGCCACGCCGAAGTTCTTGCCGGCCTTGGAACGCAACTCGACAAGATCCGCCATGGAGGCGACCACCTGCGCGAGGGTCTCGCCCTTCTTCTCGATCTCTTCGGAGATGAGGGTCAGGTTGGGCTGGGTCTGCAGACCGGCTTCCAGGGCCAGGTGCGAAGCCGAACGGCCCATGATCTTGATGTAGTGCCAGTACTTCTTGGCCGAAAGGCAATCGCGCTGGATGTTGCCGATGAGCTCGGCGTAGGTCTTGGCGGCGGTGTCGAAGCCGAACGAAGTGGGGATCTGGGCGTTCTTGAGGTCGCCGTCGATGGTCTTGGGGCAACCCACGACCACGATGGAGGAGCCCTTGGCCTTGAACCATTCGGCCAGCACGGCGGCGTTGGTGTTCGAGTCGTCGCCGCCGATGATCACCACGGCGTTGGCGCCAAGGTTCTCGAGCACGGCCTTGCACTTGAGGAACTGTTCTTCGGTCTCGAGCTTGGTGCGGCCCGATCCGATGATGTCGAAGCCGCCGGTGTTGCGGTAGCTGTCCATGATCTCGGGAGTGATCTCGAGGTACTTGCCTTCCTCGAGGCCCGAGGGGCCGCCCAGGAAGCCCAGCACGCGGGAGGCGGGGTTGATGGCCTTGAGGCCGTCGAAGATGCCCGCGATCACGTTGTGGCCGCCGGGAGCCTGGCCGCCCGAAAGCACCACGCCCACCGTCAGAGCACCGGCGAGCTTGGAGGTGCCGGGGACGAATTCCGCCACGGGCTGTCCGTAGGTGTTGGGGAACAGCGCCTTGACCGCGGCCTGGTCGGCGACCGACTCGGTGGCCGCGCCGAACTTGAGTTCCACGGCGCCGGGGCCCTTGCGCAGAACGGGGGGCAGCTTGGGCTGGTAGGCCTTGCGGGCGGTCTGGAGAGCGGACAACTGGGTCATTCAGGACTCCGATGGTTTGCTGGATTCATGGGGCACCGGAACGACGCTCCGGCACCTCCGGTGACAGGGTGGCAAAGGTAGAAACCGGAGCTGCGGGTCCGATACCGCACGAAGGGAATGGCGACGGATGCCCCCGGTGAGGGGATCCCCACCTCATTCGGCGCTCCTCGTTCAGGGCGATTCGCGAATCGCCCCTACGATGTTTTTCTGATTTGGGGTCGGGATCCCTTCGACGGGATCAGGGCATCGCCTCCGGTCACCCCCTCGTCGGGGCATTGGTTTTGTGCCCGCGCCTCTACGCGAGTATCTTCCTTGGCGTGAGTCCAACGGTCTATCGCGAAGGGTCGTACCGGTTTTTCTTCTTCTCGCGAGAAGAGGCGCGACCCCACGTCCACGTGGTGGCCCCGGACGGCGAAGCCAAATTCTGGTTGGATCCGATCGTGGCTCTTTCCGACTACACCGGCTTCGACTCCAAACAACTCAGGCAGATCCAAACCATCGTCGAGGAGCACCAGGATGACTTTCGCGAATCTTGGAACCAGCATTTCCGGACCTGAGGTCACCAACATCTCGGCGCATGGGTTCTGGTTGTTCGACGATCGTACCCAACGGGAATATTTCCTGTCGTTCCGCGACTTTCCCTGGTTCGCCAAGGCTTCCATCGAGCAGATCGCCGCCGTGACCCGCGAAGGGGTTTCGATCTTCCGTTGGGAATCGCTCGATGTCGATTTGGACCTGGCTCGCATCGAGCACCCCAATCACTATCCGTTGACCGCGCGCTGACCCCCATTTCTCCTGCGCCGTGGGTTGGGCGCGTTGATCGCTCTACAACGCCTCTTCGCGCCATCGTTCCTCGGCTCGGGCTCCCCTGACCGTACCGTATTGGCGATACATCGGACGACTCGGCATTTGGCGGTCCGTCCAACCAGAGGTGGGCTCGCATGCGGTCGAATCGAATCCCAACACATTCCGTCCTCGCCACGCTGGCCCTTCTCTGGGCTTCGGGCACGTTCGCCAACACCTACTGGGCGGCTCCCACCGGGAAATCGGGCAACGCGGGAACACAGGCGGCCCCGTACGATCTCGTCACCGCAATCAAGAAGCTGGTCGCCGGCGACTCGTTGCTTCTGGAAAAAGGCACCTATTCCATCCCCTACACGGCGGGCGCCAAGAACAGCCTGGTTTGCGCCGTCAAGGCCACCCAAGCCGCTCCCATCGTGGTGCGCAGTCCGACCGGCCGCGCGATCTTCGACTTCGGCTTCCCCGAAGACACCTACGTACAGGACAGCTACGGCATTTCCTTGACCGGCAGCTATTGGACGTTCGAGCGCATCGACGTGACCCGCGCGGGTTACCAGGGAACCTACGTGACCGGCGACCACAACACCTTTGACAATTGCAAGTTCCACAACAACCGCAACTCGGGCGTGGAGGTGAACAAGGGCGGCTCCAACACATTGCTTCGCAACGTCGATTCGTACGACAACTACGACCCCAAGAAGACAGGCTCCATGGCCGACGGATTCGCCATCAAGCAGACCATGGGAGCGGGCAACAAACTGGTGGGCTGTCGCGCCGGGGGCAATTCCGACGACGCCTACGACACCTTCGACAGTCCGGAATTTGTCACCTTCGACAGTTGCTGGGCCGCCACCAGCGGTTGGTACCACGGCGACCCCAAGGACCCGCGCTCCAATTCCACCATGAACGGAAACGGCTTCAAGATCGGCGGAATGGCCCGGGTCCAGCGCAACATCCTGCGCCATTGCGTTGCCTTCGGGAACAAGGCGCGCGGATTCGACCAGAACAGCAACACCGGCGGCGTGACCCTCGTCAATTGCACGTCCTTCAAGAACGGAACCCAGAACTTCTCGTTCGCGGCCACCCTCGCTTCGGGCGAGAAGAACGTGTTCACCAACAACATTTCGCTTTCGCCGGGCAGCGCCGACCAGATCACCAACGCCACCTCGACCACCAACACATGGAACAGCCTGGCCGCCGCGGCAAGCGACTTCCAGAGCACGAACGTGTCCATCGCGCTGCCCGCCCGCAACGACGACGGTTCGATTCCCGCAAGCACGTTCCTGCGCCTCAAGCCTGGGAGCAAGCTCGTCGACGCCGGCACCATGACCGGCGCCACCTTCAACGGCAGCGCACCGGACCTGGGCGCCTTCGAGTCTGGCACCACATCCGGCGTTTCGAATCGCACCATGGCGACGGAATCCGTCCATCGGGTCCGGGGGGCGATCTCCCTGGCGCTGGTCGCCGATGCGAGACAACGGTGCGAGATCCGGATCGTCGACGCTTTCGGCCGGAATCTGTCCGAGCCGCGCGCCTTTGACCTGGATCCGGGAACCAACAAGTTGACCCTGGAACCGCCTCGCGCCGCCCTGGCCTGGGTGGTCGTGGCCCGCGAGGGGATCCCGCCCAAGGTCTTCGCCGTCGCGGCCCCCTGAATCGTCCCGAACGCATCCGCTCCGGTGCGGATCGATGCCCCCCGATCCGCTAGAACGCCCAGCTCACCCGCGCCCCCAGCGCCTTGCCGTTCGGGCTCCACATCGACATGGTCGGTACCGTTCCCGGCGCATCGGCCGTCAGGCGGTCGACGACCACCGCGCCCAGACTCGCGCCGCTCAACGCCCCGAGGACACCCACGCCCGGCACATCCGACTCTCCCTCGATGATTCCGCCGATCAAGCCACCTGCCAGGAACCCTCCGATGCCGCCAAGAAACGTCGCGAAATCCGCCTCCGAGGCGAAGTCCTCCGGCGCACCCGAACGGACTCCGGCGGCGGCTCCCACCGGCGCCCCGACCAGCATTCCGACCACCCCGCCGACCAAGGCAGCATCGCCGACTTTTTCCTCTTCGCATCCGTTCGAGGCGCCGTCGCAGGAAATCGTGACGTCGGCCGCACCGGCGATGAATCCGATGATCGAGCCGACGACCAGGCCGCCGAACCCACCCGCCAGACCACCCCCCACTCCGTAGAAGAACTGCTTGGGCGCGCTTCCCCAGCGGGCTGGCGGGCTGGTCTCGGACAACCGAAGCGAAGGGGCAGCCTGCTTCGCGGACGAATCGGGAACGACAGGCGGAACCAGGACGGAATCCGGTTCCGAAGCGAAGACGGCACCGGTAGCGAACAACGACACGAGGAGAAGGCGCATGGATGCAAATCTACCTTGCAGGCCGCGCGATTCCGGTGGTGGTCCGACGGATCAAAACGCCAATCCGACCCGAGCCCCCTGCATGCCGGGACGCGGCGACCAGGGCGCGACGGAAAACGACGCCGGCGAGGCGACGGCGCGATCGAGCAGGACCGCCCCCGCGCTCGAACTCACCACAAGAGTCCCGATCGCGGGCCAGATGCCCCAATCGGTGCCGTTCGAGGAACTCGCGACCTGCCCGACCAGCACCCCACCGGCCACGACTCCGAGCACGGAACCAAACCAGGCCGGCCAAATGCTGCGACTGGGGTAGGCGTCGGGAGACGCCAGCTTCACGAAGGTCGCCGTCATGACCGTACCGCCGACTCCCGCTCCAAGCCCGACCCCGAACAACAGCGCTCCGAGCGCCCCCCATCCTCCATCGTCGCCGATCATGGAGCCTGCGATCGCGCCTCCGACGAATCCTCCTCCCACGGCCCCGATGGCTCCACCCGCCGTACCCGCCAGGAACTGTCCACCTGCGCCATCCCAGCGCGATGCGGTGTTGTCCGTCCGATCCGAGACCCGGCTTTCGGGAACACCATCCAAGATGACCTGATCCTCCGGTCGCAAATCGTTCCAAGAGGTGGCGACCGAAGGAATCGGCCCCTGCTCCACAGGAGCGATGGCGGGGAAAGGAGTGGCGAGGGCGAGCAGAAGGATCGTGGAATCGAGCATGATGGCTCAAATACCAAACTCCGAGCCAACCGCAACCACGCTCGAAATCATGCGAACACCCTCCCGGCGTTCCTCTGAAAGCGCAGTCGGCGGATTGCACCCCTCGCGGATCGGAAGCGCTCCGGCGCAAACCCGCCCCGTTCGCCGCCTCAGCGATCCCGCGCATCGAACACCGACGCCTTGCGCGCGGTCGATCGCAGACCGAATCTATCCTCCACCAAGGTGCGTCCCCACGGCGACAGCTCTCCATCCCAGGTGCGCGCGATGTCCAGGCCTTCCAGGGGCGGCATGTTGCCTTTCCAGCTCCATCCCAGGCAGCCCTGGCCGTTCTCGTGGGTGAGCCGCAGGATCGAATGTTCGTCGACATCGCCATTGGCGCCGTGGTCGGCCGCGAACTCGCCCACCACCAGTGGCAGACGCCCCCGGAAAGCCTCCAGATAGGCACGCACTTTGACTTCGGTTCCGTAGTGTTCGTACATGTGCACGCTGAACACGACGTTGCCCATCGGATCGGCGGCCAGGATGTCGTCGGCGCGCGCGAACATGGCGCGCTCCCAGTCCTGCCCCCAGTTGGCGCCGTCGACCATGATGCAATGACGGATTCCGGCTTCGCGCAGACGGCGGATCGCCTGGACATGCTCGGACACGTAGATGTCGGACGGAACGCCGTTGCCGATGGGCTCGTTGGCGATGTTCAGGATGCAGGTCGATTCGGTCCCTTCCATCGCCTCGCGGATGTCGGATGCAAGCCAGTAGTCGACCGCCTCGGACATGGGCCGGGCATCGGACTTTTCTCCCCACCCGGTGCAATCGTGAACTTCGGGGATGGCGACCAGACCGCGTCTTCTGCAGGCATCCAGGAGACCGGCCAGTTCCTGTCCTGGAACGCGGCGCCATTGCCCGCCGCAGGACAGCACCAGCCGCACGCAATTGGCCCCGGTCGCGGCGATGGCGTCCAAGGATTCGTCCATCCGCTCCGGAAACCAGACATGCCCATGGTTCACTCCGCGCATGGCGAAGGGGACGCCGTTGGAATCGATCAATCGATCGCTCACGACATGGAAACCAATGGCGGGCTGATCCCAAATCTGGGGCGATTCGTGAATCGCCGCTGGATCGTCGTTCAAATCACCACCCATCCCAACAAAGAAAACGCCCGCCATCCGGATCCGGAAAGGCAGGCGTGGGCAAAAACAGCATCACGAAAATGTTCCCGCCCAGGATCCCCGATGAATCAGCGCGTGCTGGTCAGCGGACGGACGTCGCGTTCGACGGCGGACTCGAGGACCACGAAGCGCAGGCCCGCTCCGACGGAGGGGACGAATCCCGACACGCTGCCCGCCTTGGCGGTGGAACGGTGGAGTTCGCGACCCTTGGTGTCGATCACGCGGACGGTGGCCGCCGACGCCAATGGAGCCGAACGCGTCCACTCGAAGCCGTTGGCGACGGAGCGCAGCCCCAGCCGCGACGATGCCCCGACGCGGGTGCGGATGGAGGTCGAGCCCTTGCGGACCAAGGTCACGTTGTCGATGAACAGCGTTTTCCCGGCATTCTTGCCAAGATTGAACTGCAGCACAACAGCGTCATCCGAAGTATCGGCCTCAAAGGTGTTCGTGAAGCTCTGACTTGCGATCCCCAGCTCCGCACTCCCGTAGAAATAGGCCGGAAGGCTCCAATTCTGATCGACGCTTCCATTGTGAACCACTCCGATTCCGATCGGCGTTGCGGCACTCGCCCAAGCGTCAAACGAGATCGTGTAGGAAACTCCCGCTTCGACTTCCAAGCCGGGGTAACTGATCTGGACACCGTAATTCACCGTGTCCGATTTTATCACGACAATTTTTGCCGCATCATCCTGAACAGAAATTGCCGCACCATTGCCCTTGGCCGAATCGATCCACTGCCCCCAACTTGTCAAGCCATTGGCGAAATCTCCGTTCTTGATCAGATTGGTGCTGGCGTTCGGCTTGAACACTGCAGTGATGCTCCGATCTTTGACAACCGTGACCTTTAGGACCGCTGTCGCTGCCGTGGTATCCCCGGCCCACCCCTGGAAATCGTATCCAGGCTGCGCAATTGCGGTCAAGGTGACCAGTGTACCTGGTGCCACACGACCAGCAGGATCGGCAACGACGCGGCCTCCCACCGAGGCCGAGGCGACTACGGAAAGCTTGCCGTCCGATACTCCATCGAATTTCACATCATCCGGGTAATCGCGAGCGAGTTCTGCCATGGAAGGGCTTGCTGTCGGGAACCCCTGCATCCAAGCATCGCTGTCCACCTGATACTGCCAAAACAGTCCTCCGGCATATCCGTTCTTGATGAGATTCGCCAACAGCGTATCGATTTTCTCCGCATCCTTCATTGAACTCGAAGCCGTCGTCGATGTGCTCCAGCTGTTTGATGCGAATTCACCAACTGCGATGGGTTTGTCGATCCCCCAGCCAGATGCGGATTTCTTGAACGGAGAATTCTCCGGCCCATTCCATCCGTAGTAGTGCACCATGTAGAAGTCCAGCGTTCCATCCGCATCCGCCCCAGCAGCTTTCAATGCGGCATCCGAATACCAATTCAGATAGGATGCCTGGACAATGCCTGTCGAAACCAAGACACCCGGAACTGCGCGTTTGATCGCACCAGCCATGCGATTCGTGATCTTCTGAATGTTTGCTTTGGCAACCTTTTGGCTAGTCCAACCGATATTTTCCACCATGCCTTCACACTCGTTGCAAATCTCCCAGCAAGCCAAGTTCGGATCATTGCCGATCGCCTTCACCAACGGCACCATCGCGTTGTCGATGTACGCTTTGATTCCTTCGTCCGTTGTTAGCAGCTTCTTGTTGTTGGCCAAACTTGCGCCTCTGGACGCAGCCTCGTTCTGCAGAAAGTTATGCGTCAGCAAAACGGGCATCAGGAGGATTTTATTCTCCTTCGCCAACAACAGCATTTTCTGAACATTGGCGATGGTCTTTGTTCCGAGACCTGAAACCAATCCATCGGCCCCAAACTTCGGATCTCTCGACCCATCCGTCGAAAGCCATACACGCATCACATTCCCACCCGAATCGGCAACATCCTTGAACGCCTTTCGGAAATACGCCTCTTGCGCAGAGTTCCAAGAAGCATCTCCAACATCATTGGCAAAGTTTCCCGCCGACCATGCAAGATTGAACCCCGAGAGGAAGATCTTCTCTCCGCTGGGCAAGGTGATCCGGTCGGAAAACGGCATCGCCACCGAGGTGGATGCCATCGCCAAGGCGGCGAATGCGAGCAGGACTTTCTTCAACGGAGGCTCCTTTTCTTCTGCGCAGCCCCTCCGCATCGCTACGGACACGACGGCTGCTTCGTGACTCTGTGACGGAGTATAGGGGCGGCATCCATGCCCCACAGACACCATTCGAGTCGTTTTTCTATAACTGTATCACCGTCATATGCCCAACCAACGCCAACGCATTTTCCAACAACTTCTGAAGTTGGCCGCATCGCTCGGAGATCGACGACTCCCCTCCATTCGTGCAATGGCGGCGGATTGGGGTGCCAGCCCCCGCACCGTCCAATTGGCTGTGCAGCAAGCCGTGCAGCAAGGGAGCCTGGAAACCCGACCTGGCTCGGGGGTCTGGCCCAAAGGGCATCTTCCAAAGCTGGCACCTCCGGTTCCCAAGCTCAACGCGGCCCGTCTGGCCCAGCGAATCGCCGACGAAATCCGGGCAGGAAAACACGAATCGAATCGCCCCTTTCCTTCGCCCAAGGACTTGGCCAAACAGACCAACGCCCACCCCGCGACGATCCGCAAGGCCTTTGGCATCCTGGAGGCGCAGGACCTGGCCCAACGACAGGGACGCGTCTGGAAGGCCAAGCTCCCGCACACCTCGACACACACATCGGCACCCGTGGTCCTGTGCATTTGCGACGCCGATCCAAACGGGGATCTCCGAATCGAATCCGATCGCGAATGGGATTTTTGGCGCGAGATCCAACTGGAAGCGCTGCGTTGCGGACTGGAGCCTCGACTTCTGGCCTGGAACGGCGCCCCCTTGCCTCTGGACGATCGTTGCTTTGGA
>JAKPQQ010000306.1 GCA_029557215.1 Fibrobacterota bacterium
TCTCGAGATGCGCCGCGAAGGCGTCCAGCGTCCGCATGCGGAATTCAGGTCCCATGCAAGGAAAGATGCGATTGGCGAGGTGCGATTCAGTTTCCTTCGAACTCGGCGAGCAGTCCCGAAACGGCGTTTCTCGCCTTTCCGAATTCGTCCAGGAACACCGGGACGAGGGCGATGCACGCGTCCCGATCGCCCGCGTGGAGCGACGACTCCATCGCCTCGAGGGTCGCCACGAGTCGGCTGGCCCGGACGTTCATGAAGACCCCTTTGCAGAAGTGGAGGATCTGGCTCGTCTCCGGCAGATCCTGCGCGACGTGCTGTTCGATCTTCCGATCCAACCCATCCGTCGTGGTCAGGCACAGCGTCAGGATGCGCTTTTGGAGCACGGCGTTTTCCAGCGTGGAACGGCGGAATGCGACCACGTCCAGGGTCGGCGCATCCTCGTGTCGGAAGTTGGAACGTTCGTTGCAGCTATCCATGACGTCCCCGGGTTGCCTGTCCGCCCGATCGCGGGTATACATGAAGACGACGGGAACCGGAGGAGGGGATTCCCGATGGTCGCATTGTACCGTCATCCCGGGATTGGCGGCAAGTGGCGGAGGCGACGCTCCCACATGAAGCTCAAGGAATACGGGATCGGTTGAAGCGTCTCGCTGGAATGGCCCTCCAACGGTAGGTGGAGGGCTCGGCAGCGGCTCGGTCTACTTGCTGGTGGGGGGCAGGAGCACGGCGTCGATCACGTGGATGACGCCGTTTTTGGCCTGGATGTCGACCACGGTGACCTGGACGGTTCCGTTGAGCTTGACGAGCAGCTCCACCGAATCGCGTGCCTGTTCGGGCGTGATGGACGGGTGCAGCATCGCGGCGATGCCCTCCCAGTCGTTGCCCCAGGGGCGCATCGTGGCGACTTCGCGTACGACGGGGGGCCACCATTGCGCGAAGTAGTCGAAGCGATCGGGGGGCACCTGGACGTCGCGTGCCTTGGATTGCACCGCGACCAGGCGATCGAAGAACAGGTTCTTCTCGTCGACGGTGCGGGCCTGGTTGAAGAACACCAGGTTCTCGAAGAATTCCGCCTCCGGGCCTTGCAGATCGAGTGCCTTGCAGACCTTGAGCAGGCTCTGCTTGGTGAGGTTGCGCGCTCCTTCCATCACCTGCGGGAAGAACGCGGAACTGTTGATGCCGGCCTTCTGGGACAGATACCGGTACGACAGCGCCGCGTTCCGGGCCTTCATGGCGTCGTAGTAGTCCCGCAGGTACTGGCGGTAGTCGCTGTATTCGAAGACGCTGGCCATGGTTCCTTCAAGTTACGCGGCCATGTCCATGCCATGTCCGTCGTCTGTGCGCGGCTGTTCACGCCCGTGAACGGAAGCGGACATGTCCAGGACGCACGGGCTTCAGGAGTGCCGGTGCGAACCGTCGCAGAAGGGCCTGTTCCCG
>JAKPQQ010000307.1 GCA_029557215.1 Fibrobacterota bacterium
AGGTCGCGATGGCCTCCGTGGCGCGGAACCTTTCGAGGATGCCGCTCGCGGCGGGAAGGGCGTGGATTTCGCTCGAATGGAGGACGCCCCCGTACACCACGAGATCGTCGAGTTCCAGATCCAGGCCGTCGTCGGAAGGGAGCAGCAGGATGCCGGCCCGGGGCGAATCGCCCTTCATCGCGATGGCGGCTTCCCACCTCCTGCCGCAGGCCTCCAGGTAGGATGAGCGGGCGAACGGCGTCGATTCGGGGGATGATTCCACGAGCCGGTCCCAGGTCGCCCTGTCGACTCCCCTCGCAATCCGGATTCTGTCGTCAGGCATGGAACACGCCTCCGGCGACCATGCGGTCAGCGACGCGGTTCCACGCGTCGGTGTTGCCGCCGAAGCGTTCGGCGATGGCGGAAACCGGTGTCTGCCCATCGGACAGGAATTGGAGCCAAAGGACCATGTCCAATTCTGACATATTCTGGCCAGGAAGTACAGCGCCTCCGAATTCCGGGTAGAGACCCCTGGGGCCGAGCATGGCTTCGCCGGGTTCCGTCGTCCGGCGGAGGAGTCTCATTCCCTCGAGCTCGTCGGCTAGCCGGGCATTCACGGCGAGCGCGCGTTCCAGGGCCTCGGGCGAGACGGTTTCCGGCGTATCGAGGGATGTGTGGTATCCTTCCCAATCGTAGTAGCGCGCCTGGTGGAAGGAAACGCAGGGGATCCGAAGGCCCGGCGACGACAATTGGCGCTCGTCGCTCCCGTGGGGGTCGAAATCCCACCGGACCGATTCCGGGCACACTCCGCGGGCGGCCCGTCCCATGGCGCGGTCGAGCCAATGGTCGGGTCCGAGGAAGCACCCTTTCCATCCGGGTCTTCCGGGGCCGGCGCAGGTGGACATCACAATCCCGGCGAGGCATCCCTCGGCGAGGCTTCCTCGGCGGGCCGCCGCCCAGGCGAGCGTTCCCAGGGTCTCCGGCGCGAACACGAACCGCCAGGTCTTGTCGAGTTCCATTGTGGACAGTTTTCGGGCCAACGCGGCAGTGACCACGACTCCCGACAGGTTGTCGTTGGCCATCCAGGGATGGCAGATGTAGGTGGAGACCACGATCGAACGAGGGTCCTTTCCCGGAAGGACGAGCTCGCCCAGGCTCAGGGAGCCACGAGGGTCCTTCTTCGCGCCGACCATCACTTCGTAGAAGCCGTCCTCCTCGAAATCCCGCTCCAGCCGTTCGCGGGTCAGGCAGAAGTCCCAATCGTCGCGGTAGTAGTTGGTCCTGTACGGGATCGCGTGGGCGATCGGATGGGTGTGGAGGTGGGGGATCAGCTCGCGCCCCTTCATGTGTCCGTGGAACGGTGCGCTCCCTGATGCGACGTGCAGGCCGTGCTCGGACGCGTCCAGCAGGATCCTGCCGTCCGAATCCTTGATCCAGGCCTCTTCCAGGTTCCATTCCGGTGGGATGGTCCAGTCGCCCGCGCGGCTTCCGCAAGGAATCTCCAGGATCTCCAGTCCCGGCAGGAATTCGCGCAGGATCGACAGCGTCCGGCGGTTGCCGTTTCCCGTCAATCCTCTGCGGATCGGGAACAGCCTTTCCAGGAGCGCATGCATCTCCCGCCCGTTCATTCCAGGAGGCCCCATTTGATGACAGTGTCGGCCGGGATGTCCGCCCGCGCCCGCATGCCTAGCACATCCCGGATGTGCCTGGGGCTGATGCCGTGGGCGGGGCGCTTCCAGGTCAGGTCCTCGCTCGACAGCGTCCGTCCGGCGGGGATTTCCCGGGCTGCCACCAGGCTCCTGCGGGCATGGGCGCGGGCCGGGGCTTCGGAGGGCAGCGACTTGATCTCGAATCCGCCCATGAGTGTTTGGATCCGGTCCCAGCGATCCCTGAACGCACGCAAATCCAGGATGTCCATTGCATGGTAGTGGTCATTCCCCGGAAGATTTTTGTCATGGGTGAAGTGCTTCTCCAGGATCTCTGCTCCTAGTAGCGTTGCGACTTCCAATGTTGCCATGTCGCGGGGAAGGGTGTGGTCTGAATATCCGATTCGGCATTCAGGGAAGCGGCGCTTCAGGTCGGAAATCATCCCGAGGTGGGCAGCCTCGTCCGGCGTTGGGTAGTTCAGTACGCAGTGGAGGAGGCAGACGGGGACGCCGGCCGGTTCGATCCAAGACATGGCCTCTTGGATCTCGTGCAGGTCGGAGGCTCCGGTGGAGAGGAGGATGGGTTTCCCACGGGAGGCCAGCGCTTCGATGAAGGGGCGGTTGGTGATGTCTGAACTTGAGATCTTGAAAACGTCCATCATTCCGTCGAGGAATCCGGCCGATTCCAAGTCGAAAGGGGTGCTCAAGAATTCGATCCCGTCTTCGTCGCACCAGCGTCGGATCTTCTCAAATTCGTTTTTCCAGAATTTGTCGTGCTTTTGGAACAGCTCGTACTGGCTTCGTGTCGGCTCCTTCGAGGTATCCCAGTAGGCGGGCGAGTCCTTGGAAGCGAGGGTTCCTGCCTTGTATGTCTGGAACTTGATCGCGTCGGCACCACCCGCCGCGGCTTCGGCGACGAGCCTTCTTGCGATCTCCAGGGATCCTTCGTGGTTGACTCCCGCCTCGGCGATCACAAGGGGGCGGCGCACCGCGTGGCCGGGGCGGGGGGATCGGAAGAATTCCTTCAGGCGCATGGGGCGTCTCCTTCCGCCGTCCGCACGATCTGGACGGCCGTGGAATCGATGTCCAGCTCCAGCCGCGACAACCTGGCGTAGTCCTCCCAGGTGTCGACGTCGAGCTTCAGGTGGGGTTTGGCCAGTTCCGGATCCAGAGGGTCGTACGTGAAAAACCGGATTCCTTCCGGTCGGGAGATGATCCGGTTGAACAGGTGCTCGCGTTCCCCGGGGGCCGTCGCGTCGCGGTGGATGCCGTCGAGTATCCCGCGGGTGCAGATCTCCGCGCCGAGACCGTCGGGGAAACGGTTGCCGCGCGGGACGTGGTTCCAGCCGTAATCGGCGCCGGATTGCAGGAATCCGTCGACCAGCTGGTCGACGAGCTCCGGGCACACCAGGGGGTTGTCCGCGCAGATTCTGACAATCGTGGTGGCTGACGATGCTTCGGCCGCCAACGCGAACCGTCCGACGACATCCGATTCCGGACCTCTGACGATCTGGATCCCGGGCGGAGCGCGTTCGGCCAGAAGGTCGTCGGGGAAGCCTTCCGGGATCGCGAGCACGATTCCGTCCAGACGGAGGCAGCGGGAAAGTCGGACGAGGATCCAATCGATGATCGCATGCCCCCGGAGATGTAGGAGCGTCTTGCCCGGAAGACGGCTGGACCCAATCCGGGCCTGCACGATGGCCACAGTCCGGTTCATGGGCGTGATTCCGCGAGTTCGACGAGCCTGCGCACGACCTTCGACTTGTTCGCGACGAAATCGAACCGCGACATGGCCTTGTGGAGGCGGCGGCGGAACGGGACGTCATCGACAAGGCGTTCGAGGGAGTGCAGGACCTTGGATCGGTCCTCGATGTCGCGCCACACGCCGAGGTTCAGGAAGCCGTTCTCCTGCGAGGTGAACTTGTGGGTGTGCTCGCGATCGTTGTGCTCGAGGATCAGGGCGGGGATGCGCATGTGCGCGAGTTCGTAGGTGGTCCTCCCGTTGGAGGACACCGCGAGGTCGCAGCCTTCCATGATCCTCGACATGACTCCGGTCTCGAAGGTCGCCTCGACCATGCCGTCGGATGCGGCGACATGCTCTTCGAGACGCTTCCGATGCAGGTAGGCCGTTCCGCACACCACCTGGATCGCGATCCCGCGAGCGCGACACCAGTCCTCGATCGTGGAAAGCACAGACATCGTCATGTCCGAAGGATCTGCACCGCCGAAGGTCAGCAGGATCCGTCTGACCTTCTGGTGGAAGTTGTACCGCCGGGCTCCGTGGAATTCTTCTCGCAGGAAGGCGTGGGCGTGTCCCCACAGGACATTCGGAGAATCGAAGAGGGGCGTATCGTAGAGCTCGTTGATGGTGAG
>JAKPQQ010000308.1 GCA_029557215.1 Fibrobacterota bacterium
CTGATCGATACCGCAGGCGCCGCGACGATCGATTGGACGAACGCGGAAATCATGAATCCTGCGATCGAATACCACTTCATGGAGACTCCTTTGGGCTCCGTCCCTGAGTTCCCCGGCGTTGTTTTCAGGTGCGTGTCCGGCGGTTTGCGCCAATGGGATGTGGGACGGCTTTGTTCGCGACTAAGGTAAGGACGGGTCGGTTCCACCGCAGCCCGACTTGCCCTCAAAAGGTGGCGAGAATGTCACCACTCTCGCCCTCGCTCGAATGGCCAAAAGCCCATTCCTACGGGCCTCACGGGTGGACGTCTCCCGCGAAGCGTTCGATTCCCATCGGAAAACCCGTTCCGGAAACGGATTCCAAGGAGTACGACAGCCTGCCCCACCGGACCGGTCGCCAATGGACTTGGTGCAACACCTCGCGAAAATCCTGGCGGATTCTGACGACTCCATGGTTGGAGAGATCCATCCCGACTCCCGGATAGGGCCGAAATGTGGACGCAGCCTTAGTTCCTACTTTGGTTTTCGGGTGAGTACCACCAATGGGAGGGCCGACACGTGTCGCTGGATCTCGACAATTTGCGGAATGCCGTCGCGAGCCTGGATCGTTCGCTCCGGGTTGCCGAGACCATGCCCGACATGCCGCTGGAGTTGCGTGAAACCGTTCGGGCGGGAGTCATCCAGAACTTCGAAGTCGCCTACGAATCGAGCTGGAAGTTCATCCAGCGATGGTTGCGGGAGAACACCACCCCGACCGACGCCGACTCGCCCCGAACGCGCAAGGACCTGTTCCGGCTTGCGGCGCGCACGGGGCTTCTTGCCGACCCGACCCCATGGTTCGGTTTTGGCGAGGCGCGGAACATGACTTCGCACACCTACGACGAGGTCCACGCGGAAAGCTGCTTGAGCACCGCCCGCGTCTTCTTGCCGTACGCCCAGGATTTGTTGCGACGACTGGAAGAGCGCAATGATTGATCTTCCCGATCCCGATCGAGCGACGGTCAAGAGCCTGCTGTCCCGGCACCTTCCGGACTGCAAGTTCTACGCCTTCGGCTCCCGGGTGCGTGGAACCGCGCACAGGTTTTCCGACCTGGACATCGCCATCGAATCGGACCGCCCCATCGAGACGCGCCGTTTGGAATCCCTTCGCGACGCCCTCTCGGAATCCGACCTCCCGATCCTGGTGGACCTGGTCGATCTGAGCAAGGTCGGCGACACGTTCCGCAAGCGAATCGACGAGTCGAAGGAACCGCTGTGACCCGACGGTAGAGTCGGGGCCTGTCTCTGGCGGGCATGGTACAATCCGCTGCAAGGATCGTACTGTCGCGGAATCGGCTGAGTTCTTGCCGCGCCAGCGACCGGAGAATGCCATGGCCGACCAGAAAGACCTGCTCCACGACAACCCGATCATGGGATTCGCCCACCACAGGATCATTCTGGACGCGTCCGGTCGGCCCGTCGACTACGAATTCCTGGATGTCAACGCGACGTTCGAACGGCTCACCGGACTCAGGAAGGAAGACCTGATCGGCCGCACCGTGCGTCAGGCGATTCCTGGCATCGAACACAGCGGGTTCGACTGGATCGATCGATACGGGGGCGTCGCGCTGGGAGGCGATGAACAGACCTTCGAGCAATACAGCGAGCCCTTGGACCGCTGGTACCGGGTGCACGCCTACTCCACCGAACGACTGCTGTTCACCACCCTGTTCATCGACGTCACGGAAAACCGCAAACAGACCGAAGAGCTGGAGAACTTCTTCTCCGTCAACCTCGATCTGTTGTGCATCGCCGACCAGCAGGGGAATTTCCTGAAGACGAACCAAGCCTGGAGCAGGGTCCTCGGTTATTCCACCCAGGAGCTGAACCAGCGGAAGTTCCTGGATTTCGTCCATCCCGACGACATCGCCGCGACCCTGGAGGCGATGTCCGTCTTGGGACAAGGCGAGGACGTCCACGGGTTCACCAACCGCTACCGCTGCCAAGACGGTACGTACCGCCACATCGAATGGCGCTCGACGCCCAAAGGGGATCTGATCTACGCGGCGGCGCGGGACGTCACCGAGCAGAAGCGCATCGAAGAGATGCTGCGCCAGAACGAGCGGAGGTTCCGCGCCTACATCGATTCGGCGCCCATGGCGATCTTCGTCGCCAACCAGCAGGGGCGTTTCACCGACGTCAACCCCAACGCCTGCGCGATCACCGGCTACACGCCCGAAGAACTTTGCCAATTGACCATCGGCGACATGATCCAACCCGAAGACCTGGAATCCGCGTTCGCGCATTTCCAGAAGACCGTCCAGGATGGTTACGCCGACGGCACATTCCGGGCGCGGCGCAAGGACGGGAGCGCGTATTGGCTTTCGGTGGTCTCGGCGCGGGTCGACGACGATTGCCTGCTGGCCAATTGCCAGGACGTGTCGGAGCGCGTGAGGGTGGTCGAATCCGCCAAGGAAGCCACTCTGCGCCTGTCGCTGGCCACCAAGGCCGGGGGCGTGGGCGTCTGGGACTACGATGTGCGCGAAAACCGCCTGGTCTGGGACGAACAGATGTACGCCCTCTACGGCATTTCCGGGGAGTGCTTCCTGGGCGCCTACCAGGCGTGGATCGCCGGGCTGCATCCCGACGAGGTGGAACGCTGCGATCGCGAGATCAAGGACGCCCTGGAGGGAACCAGGGAGTTCGACACCGAGTTCCGCGTGCGCTGGGCCGACGGATCCATCCACCACATCCGCGCCTTGGCCCTGGTCCTGCGCGACGCGCAAGGCGAACCCCTGCGCATGGTCGGCACCAACTGGGACATCACCGACCGCAAGCACGCGGAAGAGGCGCAGAAGCGGCAATCGGCCTACCTGACGACCATCATCGAGAACCAACCCGGACTCGTCTGGCTCAAGGATCGCGACGGACGGTTCCTCGCCGTGAACCGCGCCTTCGCGTCGTCGTGCGGACGCGAGGATCCGTCCAAGGTGGTCGGGTTGACCGATTTCGACATCTGGCCCGCGGACCTCGCCCGCAAGTACCGCGCCGACGACGACGAGGTCGTCGCGTCGGGTGCGCCCAAGATCGTGGAAGAGATCATCGCCGACCAGGAAGGCGACCGATGGGCGGAAACGTTCAAGTCGCCCGTGCGCGACCAGGCGGGGGCGATCGTGGGCACCACCGGCTACGCGCGCGACATCACCGGACGCAAGCGGTCGGAAGCCGAGCTGCGCAACGCCAAGATCGCCGCCGAAGCCGCGAGCAGGGCCAAGTCGGAATTCCTGGCCAACATGAGCCACGAGATCCGCACGCCCCTCAACGGAGTGATCGGTTTCACCGAGCTGCTCAGGAACACGCCCCTGACGGCCGTGCAGAAGCAGTATGTGGACAACGCCAACGTCTCGGGACGCGCGCTCCTGGGCATCATCAACGACATCCTCGATTTTTCCAAGATCGAAGCCGGCATGATGGAGCTGGAAGCCGTCGGGACGGACATGGTCGAACTCCTGGAAAGCTCCGTCGCGATCGTCCAGTTCGTCGCCGCAAGGAAGAACATCGAACTCCTGCTGGACATCGATCCCGCAATGCCCCGGTTCGCGATGGTCGACCCCGTCCGCCTGCGACAGGTTCTGGCGAACCTGCTGGGCAACGCGGTCAAGTTCACCGAACAGGGCGAAGTGGAGCTGAACGTGGCGTACGAACGGACCTCGGACACGAGCGGACGTTTTCTGGTCTCGGTCCGCGACACGGGCAGCGGCATCTCCGAACCCCAGAAGGAAAAACTGTTCAAGGCGTTCTCCCAGGCCGACGGATCCACCACGCGCAGGTTCGGAGGAACCGGCCTGGGGCTCGTGATCTCCGACATGATCGTCCAGAAGATGGGCGGACGGATCCGCATCGAGAGCGCCCCCGGCGAAGGTTCGACCTTCCGCTTCGAGGTCGCGACCACGACGGAAACCGTCACGGATTCGGGGCCTTCCCGGATTCCCGGGATCGGGCGCTGCCTTCTGGTCGACGACAACGCCAGAAGCCGCGCGATCCTGGAACGGATGCTGGAACGGTGGGGCGTTTCGGTCCGTTCGTGCGACAACGGCATCGCGGCCCTCAAGATGCTCGAATCCTCCACGGCCTTCGACGTGCTGGTCTGCGACCAGGACATGCCCTACCTGGAGGGACTGGAAGTCGTCCGCATGATCCGCACCAAGCTCGGCATCCCGCCGGAAACGCTGCCGATCCTGCTGCTGCATTCGGCTTCCGTCGACGCCGAACTCCACCGGAAGTGCGACGAACTGGGGGTGCGGTTCCGCTCCGCCAAACCGGCGAAGAGCGACGAGCTGTTCGGCCAGCTCGAGGCCATCCACGCTTCGCGAAAGACTCCGGACCCGGCACCCCCCGCGCGGGAACACCCGCCCGCGGACAGACCGGAACCGCAACCGGACCGCGATGGTCGGGGATTCGCGATCCTGGTCGCCGACGACACACCCATGAACCTGCTGCTGGCCAAAGGCGTGATCCAGATGATCTGCCCGACGGCGAAGATCCTCGAGGCGACCACCGGCGCGACGACCGTGGAGCTGTACCGGAAGGAACACCCCGACATGATCCTGATGGACGTCCAGATGCCGGACATGGACGGTCTCGAGGCCACGAAGGCCATCCGGGACCTGGAGACGGCTTCCGGCAGGAGAATCCCCATCGTCGCGCTGACCGCGGGCGCCTTCCGCGAAGAGCAGGAGCGCTGCATCGCCGCCGGGATGGACGATTTCCTGGCCAAGCCGCTGGACCCCGCCAAGCTCGCCGCGGCGATCCATCGGTACCGGGCGGCCGGCGAGGGTTCCTCGAAGCGCCGGGTCGGGTGACGGAATCCGGCGACGCCCTCGGTCGCCGGGGTCCGTTCAGCGAAGGTCGTCCGGGCCGATCCCGTGCAGACGGATGTCGTCGATCCAGAGATCGGTTCCGGCGGTTCCGATGAACGTCAAGTGGGTGATCGAATCCCGCACGGGCATCCAACCCACGTTCCCGGTCGGCCCGCCGGCGCTGTCGAAATCCTGCGGACGGATGCGCAGACGCTTCCAGTTGGGGGTGAGCGAATCGAAGTCCCAAGCCTTGAAGAAGGTGTCGTTCTTGGCGCGTTCGAACGCCACGAACAGGTTGCCCTTGCCGCGCACCCAGAGGTCGATGCTGTCCAAGGTCCGAAGGCTGATGGGGGCCGTGTAGTCCTTGATCAACTGCGTCTTGACCACCACGTAGTGCAGGCCCGGCGCCGCGAACTGGACATGGAGCGCCTTGCCCGCGCGGGAGCCACCGGCCGAATCCCTCGAGATCCCGTGCAGTTCGGCCGAATCGCTGACCACCGTTTCCCAGACAGGTGCCGTCGGGAGCCTGGTGGTGAACGAGCGGCCTTCGAAATCGTCCACGAGCACCGAGTTCAGCGCCTTCCTCTGGGCGCCGCCGATCCCGTCCCAAGTCGCGACGGAATCCGTCTTGCCCGCCACGGCGGTGTCGCCCCACCGGAGCACGATGGAATCGTGGGGAGCCAGGAGCGACGAATCGATGCGCACGCTCAGGCGTCCGATCCGGGCCACCACGTCCCACACGTCGAGATGGAACGGCACCGGGCTGCCGTCGCCGCGCTGCACCCTCACGTCGCTGCCGTCGTCGCGGGTCTTGGAAAAATCGAAGTTCCCGGAATCCAGACGGATCGTGGCCACCGTGAGTCCGCCCACCGGACGGCTCCATTCGGTCAGGAGCGAATCCACCATCAACCTGCGGGCCGTGATGTCGCTTTCCGTTTCCACCGAATTGCCCGTGACGCGGTCGTCGGAGCAGGCCGTCGCCAGGACCAGCCACGCGAAAAGGACCTTGGCCGCGCCGTTCACGACTTGGCCTCCACGGCGGGGGCCAGCGGAAAGAACGCCATGGCGATCTGCATCACGCGGTCGGGGTTGGAAACCTCTTCCACCCGCTTCTGGATCTGACGACGACTTTCCCGCATCATTTCGCGGATTTCCGACATCGCGTTCTGGTCGATCGCCACGGTGAGCGTCGAAACATCCCGAGTTCCTTTGGGGAACCGTTCGATGCTTTCCTGGGCCATGCCCAAAATCTGCCTCTGGAACGCCCGGACCGCTTTCGATTTTTCGTCGCCGAGCGCCGTCAAGTGGGTCTGGGAGAGTACAAGCCGCCCCGACGGACCTTTCTTGACCAGGCCGAGTTCAAGAAGAAGGTCCAGCGCCTGGGCGACCTCCGCCTCGGAAACCTTGGGACTCAAGCGCGAAGCCAGCTCCTTGGGATTGGCACGGCCGCCGACCACTTCGAGCAGGCAACGAACCGCGACCACCCACCAGTCGCGAAAGAAGGCGAGCTCCTTTTCTTCCACCTTGGAGCGCACCACGTCCCGAAGCGAAAGCGCCTTGTCCAGGATCTCGTGGCGCGCCTTGGCCTTCTTCTCGCGTTGGTAGGCGGCGATCAACTGGAAATATTCCGCGCTGCGACCGGTCAGTTCCAGGAATTCCACCGCTTGCGGCATGCACCTGGCAGGCAGGTGCAGTTCCTTCTGGAGAACCCGGAACAGGTAGCTGCCGTCGACCCCCAACCGTTCTCCCATCATGCGATAGGAGTACAGAGGCATGGAAAGCTTCCGTTCCTCGTAGGCCTCTTTCAGGAGGTCTCGGTACTCCAGGTATTCGAAGACCGGTCTCATGCCTTAATTGTAAGGATATCGGGGTGACTTCAACCAGCGATCCCCCAACAATCCTTGATAGAATGTCAAGGAATCCCCGATCCACCGCACGAACACACCCCCGACCTCCTCCGCAAACCAAAAAAAGCCCCGGTCAGCACCAACGCTGCCGGGGCCATCCGGATCGCGAAGCCGACCAGGTTTACGGCAGGGTGTACTTCTTGAGGATGGGCCAGCCCACGCTTCCGTTGCCCTGGTCGTGTCCGCCGCCCTGCTTGGTGCAAAGCGTCACCTGCACGCCGCCTTCGCAGTTGGAATAGGTGGAACATCCGTTTCCGTCTTCGGCCGAAGGCGAGCCCGTGCACTTGTTCAACGCGGCCCACTTGGCGAAGGTTTCCTTGGCGCCCAGGAAGTTGATGGGCATGCCCGAGACCACGCTGGAATAGCCGCCCTTGTAGTTGACCACGCCGTCGTTGGTGCCGCGGAACATCACCATCGTGATCGGGCGCGCGGGCTTGCAGATGTCGACGTTCTCCTTGAGGAGGTCGAACGCCGCGGGCGCCGCCGCCGCGAAGATGTCGGCCAGGTGGCAGGCGGAAAAGTGGGTCATGCCGCCGCCCATGGAAAAGCCCGCCGCGTAGACGCGCTTGGGATCGATGCAGGCGAGCGTCTTCACTTCGGCCACGAGGGCGCGGGCGAAGGCCGTGTCGTCGGCGGTGGTGCAGCAGCCCTTGACGTTCCAAGCCTGTCCCATGGGACCCGTGAGGCCGTCGGGGTAGACGGAAATGCCGCCATCCTTGTCGACCAGGGACTTGTAGGTGGTGCCCCCGGATTGGCCTTGCGCCGAGCCGCCGATGGGATGGAAATCGACGAGCATGGGCACCGGGGTGTCGCCCTTGTAGCCCGAGGGAACGTGCAGGATGTACTTGCGCTCAACCCCCTTGACCTTGATGGTCTTGTTCTGGTCGCCCGGGGTCAGCTTCGTGGCCGGGCAGGTCGTGGCCGGAGCCGAATCCCGCATGACGATCGCCAGGTTCGGCTCGACATCCGAGACCATGGAATAGGTCGTGTCGTGGAACCCGGCCTTGGAGAACTTCAGGACGGGGCGGGTCGCCATGGCTCGCGCCGCGGTGACCATCTTCGCCGATCGCAGGCCCTCTCCCGTCGAAAGCGCCGCCTGTTCGAACCCGCCCTGGGCGTGCCTGACGCGCAGCCACAGCGCCTGGCGTCCCAGACCGGCGGGCATCGCCGCCCTGGCCACGCCGCCTTCGGAGCGGGCGTCCACCGACCAGGCTTCGCGCCCTTTCGCGTCGACCAGCGAAAGACGCACGGGACCGTCCACCGGAATCCGCACCACGATCTCCGTCCCCTCCATCCGTACGCGCATGTCCAGATCGCGCAGGATCCGATCCTGGATCCCCGACGTGAATTCGAGGGTGAACTTGCCGGCGGCATCGGTGGTGGTCTTGTGCGCGGTGGAATCGGCCCTCACCACGACGGCACCGGAAACGGGCGAACCTCCGGTCGATTTCACAGTGCCGGAAGCCTGCCAACCGAACGCCAGCGACGCGGCGCAAAGGACCGCGGCCTGGACCGGCAAGTTGCGCGGTGGGAATTGGATGCGGGTGGATCGATGGATCATGGATTCCTCCAGGAATCGTTGGGTGGGTGGTGTCCGTTGCTCCATTCCGAGGATAGGGGCGGCACGGACGATCCGAATCCGTTTTCCAAAAGCCTCCGTTGGCGAATCGGTAACGCGTCCTGTCGGCCGAGCCATTCCAAAGTCGCCCGCGAGAATCGATCTTCTTGCCACAGGGACGCTTCGCCCGTCGAGCGGAGCGGACCCACAACGACATCGTCGCTCCACAGCGATAGAATGGGACAAATGAAGCCGGTCTTCGAATACCTGGACTACAGGGTCTACCTCAAGGATGCGTACGAAGAGCGCAAGGGCGAATCGCCGTTCTATTCCTACCGGATGATGGCCGAAGCCTTCGGATTGTTCCCCAGCAACGTGTTCCGGATCCTGCATGGAGACGGCCACCTTCCCGCCCGCTGCCACAGCCGCGCCCTGGAATTCCTGGGCCTTTCGGGACGTTCGGCGGAATATTTCCTCCTGCTCGTCTCGTACGCGCGCGAACGTTCGACCAAGGCCAAAGGGGATATCCTCGAAAAGGCCATGACCCTGCGCGACGTGGCACGGCACCCCCTGGAATCCACCGAACTGGAATACTTCGCCAACTGGTGGACCTGCGTCGTGCGCGCGCTCCTGGAAATCACCGATGGACGCGCCGTACCGGGCGAACTCGCGGGCTGCACGGTGCCCGCCGTCGCCGAATCCGACGTCCAGGCCTCGCTCAAGCTGCTCGTGGACCTGGGCCTGGTGAAGAAGGCCAGCTCCGGAAGGCTCGTGCCCGCCCAGGCGCACCTGACCGCCGGCGGCCCCGCCAAGGCGCGGGCGGTGCGCGGATTCCAACGTCAGATTCTGGCGTTGGCGTCGGAATCCCTGGAGCGGTTCGATCCCGACGACCGCGACGTATCCACCCTCACGCTTTCCATGGACGAGCTCGCCTTCCGCGAGATCAGGGAGCTGGTCCGCGAATGCCGAAGACAGATCCAGAAACGAGTCGAGGAATGCCGCGATTCCGATCGAGTGATGCACCTCGCCATGGCCTTCTTCCCGGCCGCGTTCGCTCCCGGGAGCAAGACATGAAGCCGATCGCCCGGACCTTCGCGCTGCTGCTTCCGTTCGTCTGGACCGGCTGTCTGGACCGGCACGCGGGAGGCACCTCCACGGAGACCGAGAACGCCGTCGTGGCGCGCTCGTTCCTGGTCGACTCGGTCCTCCCTCACGCCGACCTTCCCGTCGACGAACCCGTGGTGGCGACGCTGCGATTGGATTCCAGCCTGTTCGACTTTTCCGCAAGCCGCCCCGACGGAAAGGATCTGGAAATCGCGCGCATGGACGGCAAGGCCATCCCCTTCGAGATCGTGTTCTGGGATCCGGCCGCCTCGCGTGGCAGGCTGAGGGCGCGGATCGACACCTCGCTGCGCGGACACGACGCGCGGCTGCAGGTGCGTTCGGGACTTTCGCCCGCAACCAGGTTTTCCTCCACCGCCGTCTGGGCGGGGATTCCCTCGGCGCGACGACTCGCCTGGAACTCGGCCCTGGTCGACGACTTCGAATCCGGGAACCTGCTGAACAGTCGTCTGCCCGTTTCGTCGTTCTGGTTCCTGGGCGGATCGCTCACGGCATCGGGATCGGCTCCAGCGAACTCCGGGCGCACTGGAACGAGCCTCCATCTCGTCTGTTCGCCAGGACAATGCGGCAGCGATCGCGCGCTCCTGACCGCGACCATGCTCGCGAATTCGCCGCGCAGCTTCCGGGCGTTGGATTCGATCGAGTTCTGGACACGGGGTTCGGGGAGCGTCTGGATCGCGTTCGAATCGCTGGACAGCGTCCAGATGGGCCGGATGCAGCGGGGACGCCTGGACAGCCTTCAGCCCAGGCGCTGCTGGACATCCAAGACGCTGGACACCACCTGGCGCCGCTGGAGCATCAAGCCGTCCGAATTCGACGACGCCGACGGCCTGTCGGGAAATGTCGGGTGGCCCGCGCTGCGGGATTCGATCAACTACCTCACGGTGCTGCTCCAGAACGGCTCCGAGCTCTGGATCGACGACATCCGGCTCCACGGGATCGAACTCGACGACCTGCGCTGACGATCCTGTTTCGCCGGGATCGTCCGACACCCGTTGCGCGACGGGCTGGATTTCCATAGATTGCTGGATGGGTCCGCACGGGCGGCACCCGACCATGCGCTAACAGCAACCATCCGATCCACCATCGCTTTCCGTCCAGGCCCCATCCCGGTGCCCCGGCGTGGAAGTCCAGCCCGGAGGCCGTTCCGGGGCGTGTTCGCCGATCCTGGGCGGACACCGCGATCCGCGTCCACGACCTACGCGGCCTCGACGATCGAAAGACTGCGCATGCGAAGCATCGATTGCTCCTTTTCCCACCTGTCCTTTTCCTGGCCCGATGGCCGCGAGATCCTCCGGGATGTTTCCGGAACCCACCGCCTGGACGGCGTCACCGCGCTGTGCGGCCCCAACGGCTGCGGCAAAAGCACGCTGCTCGAGCTTGTCGCGGGCGAACGGCTCCCGACTTCCGGGAAGCTCCGGCTTTCGCTCGACGACGTCCGCCTGGCCCGGCAGCGACTGGAATCGCGAGCACTCTCCCCTGGGCAATCGCAACGCGAACGACTCGGCGAGATCTTCCGCGAAGACACTTCCCTGCTGCTGCTGGACGAACCGACCAACCACCTGGACGCCCAGGCGCTGTCCGAGCTGGAACACCGGCTTCGCCGACGCCGTGCGCCCACCGTCCTGGTGAGCCACGATCGCGATCTTCTGGATCGGATCGCCATGCGCACCTGGTGGCTGGAAGACGGCGAACTCGTCGCGACCGACGGTGGATTCACCGACGCATGGAACGCGCGCCAGGCCCGCCTGGCTGGACGGATCGCGCGACGCGAGAACCGCGACGCCATGGTCCAGGACGTGTCGTCGCGCATCCAGGGAGCCCGCGAAGCCGCCCAGTCCGCCCACCGGCACCGCACCGCGGGAGGCCGCATGAAGGACGCGAACGATCGCGACGCGACCTCCATGGCCGCCGATTTCAAGTTCCGGCGCGCGCAGGGAAGCCTTGGACAGAACATGGCGCGCCTGCGCGCCGAACTGGAACGGTTGGAATCGGGCCCCGCGCCCGCCGTGAAACGCGACACGCTTCGCGACATCGAATTCCCGTGGGACAAGTCGCTCGCCTCGGGACGGCTCGCGCTCCCGGCCGGAGAAGCCACCGCTCCGAACGGAACGGCGATCTCCCACCAAGGACTCGCGCTCGATGCCCGCAGCCGCGTGCGGCTGCACGGTCCCAACGGATCGGGAAAGACCACGCTGCTGGCCGCGCTCGCGGCGCTGGATCGTCCGGGCGTGGCGTCCCTTCCGCAGGAGCCCGCCCAGGACGCGGACCTCGCCTTGCTGGAATCCCTGCGCGCGACGCCATCTTCCCGATTGGGTCGGATCCTGTCGTTGGCCGCCGCTCTGGGGGCTTCGGGCGAAGCCCTCCGCTCCACCACCGCGCCGTCCCCCGGCGAGGCCCGCAAGATCCGGATCGCCTCCATGCTCGCGAGCCCGTCGTGGATGCTGCTCCTCGACGAGCCCACCAACCATTTGGACGCCGCGAGCATCCAGAGGCTGCAGGAAGCCCTGGAACGCTGGCCCGGAGCGATCGTGATGGCCACCCACGACAGACGGCTCGCCGAAGCGGCCACCTCGGTCGAATGGACTCTGCGGGACGGGCGGCTCGCGCAGGACGCGAAGTGACGGAACCGGAATCCGCCATCGGCCGGATTCCGGCGCATCCGACACGACTTGACAAGGAGGGCTGGACTAAGGGAAGATGAACTCGAGAATCGGCCGGATCCGTTTTCGGAGCCTCAGCCTGTTCGAACCATCCCGCGCCAGAAGGTGACATCATGTTCCAGTACTGCCTCGAATCGGCGATGGAAGTGAGCAAGCACAATTTCGACAACTGCCTCGCGGCGATCCTGCGCGAGAACAGCGGCTACGCTCCCGGCGGCCCGGACGGTCCGACCAACCACGGGATCACCCAGGCGACCTACTCCTTGTGGCGGGAAGAACATTTCCTGCCCGACAAGGACGTTTGGCAGATCTCCTTCGAGGAGGTCGAATCCATCTACCAGCGGGACTTCTGGATTCCCTCCCACGCCGAAGAATGCCCGGCGCCCCTCGATCTGCTCGTGTTCCGGTGTTCGATCGAATCGGGGCATCGCTGGGCGATCCAGACCCTGCGGCAGGCATTGGGACTTCCGCGCGGCCGGATCTTCTGCCAACGCACACGCGACGCGGTCAAATCCTGCGACGGGTACGCCGTATCGCTCCAGTTCCTGGATCTGCGCGCGCGTTTCTTCCGCGATCTCCTGGAAAAGACCCCCGCCCGACGCGAAACATCCATCGCGCAGCTGGACCAGCTGGAAAGGTTGCGCCCCGCTCTCCGGCACATCGGAGAAGGCATGCACGCCCACGCCTGAGGCGCCGCCGCCCGGAACGCGTACTCCGCCGAAATCCGACCCTTCGCCCACTACCGATCATTCCGCCGTCGTTCGCGATTCGATCTTCTGCCGCAGGAATCTGTTCGACACGTCCAGGATCATGCAGGCGCACACCGGCGCGATGAAATACATCATGAATCCTTCGAGCGGGACCCCGAAGAAGAAGACTCCCAGAAGCTTCTTCTCGTTGTAGAGCCAGAATCCCTGGGAAAGCGCGTAGAGCTCGTTGGGGAACGCCGTCGCGAAGAAGACCAGCGTGGTCCAGCCCACCGCCTTCCAATTCCCCTTGAAATATTTCGACATGAAGGCGATCGAAGCGACGATCGCCACCTGCAACCAGACGTAGACCGGCCTTCGCTCTCCCTCCTGGTACTTCCCCGTTCCCGCGTCCGGCGTGTATTTCACCGCCGTGTCGTTCTTCAGCGGCCTGGTCAGGGCGCTTCCCAGCGCCGCGATCCTGGACAACGAAACCGGATCCAGGAACTTGTCCATTTTTTTCCCGAGGACCATGTAGGCCCCCGCCACGATCCCCGGACACATCGCCCAGTACACGAACTCCTCGACCGGGTACCCCAGGAACATCAGGCCGCTCAACCGCTGGACCCGATCCGAAAAGCCCCAGACGTCGTACTTGAGCATCACGATCTCCACGCCCAGCGTGCAGACGTTGGAGAAGACGACGAACCCTCCGAACAGCTTCCAGTTGTCGCGGGAAAACACCTTCACAGCGTTGACCAGGAAGGTGAGCGCCATCCCTCCGAAAACAAGCAGCACCGACCACATGTAGTCCAGCCCGAGCCTCCAGGCGAACAGGTTCAGGACCAGGGAAACCACAATCGCCACGATCGCCGAAACATTCATGCGTGGACACCTCCCGATCCGGGAGTTTCGCATGCTCGAGCAGCCCTGCGCCACCACGACGCGGATTTACGTCCGGCAGGACTCCCCGGATCGCACGGCGATGCCCGCCGGGATCGGGGATGCGATCCTCGGAGGCTCCAGGAAGCGCCTGGAAGTTCAACCCTTCGCGTCGCGCTCCGGTTCGTCCACGATCCCGGCATCCGCGAGATCCTGACGTTTCCTGTCGCGCCTGCGCATCGCGACGAACACGACCAGCAGCACCACCACGGCCAGCACCGTCGCGCCGACCTTGATTCCGATCGCCCACAGCGTCATGTCCAGATGATCCATGCGGGTCACACCTTGGTTTGGAACCCGAGCTCGACCTGGTCGCCGCGCATTCCCCGCAGCCCCCAGTTTTCCAGCGGGAGTTCGTGGAGGGCCACCAGGATCTCGTTCGATCCGATCCCGAAGGCCGCGAACCGATCGTTGATCCCCTTGTACAGCTTGGCCTTGGCCTCGGGCGAACGCCCCAGGAACACGGTCATCTCCACGACCACGAACTTGTCGGATTTCGACGGTGCCAGGACCAACTCGTCCTTCCCGCATCGGTGCACCCGGTGGATGTAGTCGTGTTCGGGGATCTTGAACGCGTCGACCAGGGCGTCGTGGACCGCGTCGGACAGCCCTCGCGCCTGCGAAGCGCTCCACGCGTCGGTGAGGTGCAGGTGCACGATTGGCATCGGATCTCCTTCCCTGCGGATTCTGTCGCGAACAGCACAGGTCCGCTCCTTTCCAAAATAGAAGACGCACCGCCGGAAGTCGAACCGCCCCGAGCTTCGCCGCGGGCGTTCTTCGGAGAACCGCCTCCGATGCGGTTGAACGCTTCGCGCCGATTTCGCGACCAATTCCGCCTATGCAATACAAGCGCCTCGGAACCACCGGACTCAAGATCAGCGAAATCACCTACGGCTCCTGGCTCACCTTCGGGAACCAGGTCGAACTCGATTCCGCCAAGGAATTGATCGAGAAGGCGTTCGCCCTCGGGATCAATTCCTTCGACACCGCCGACGTCTACAAGGGCGGCGAGGCGGAACGGCTGCTTGGACAGATCCTGCCCAAGCGCCGCCGCAGCGAATACATCCTGGCCACCAAAGCGTTCTGGCCCATGTCCGAGCACCCCACCGACCGAGGCCTTTCCCGCAAGCACCTGTTCGATTCCATCGACGCCAGCCTGGACCGCCTGAACCTCAAGTACGTCGACATCTTCTACTCCCACCGGTTCGACCCCGAAACCCCTCTTGCCGAAACCTGCGAGGCGTTCGACGACCTGATCCGCCTGGGCAAGATCCTGTACTGGGGCACCAGCGAGTGGAGCGCCGCCCAGATCCGCGACGCCCAGACCCTGTGCCGCGCCAAGGGATGGCACGCCCCGGTGGTCAACCAGCCCTACTACAACCTGCTGGGACGCGACATCGAAGCCGAAATCCTTCCCACCTGCGTGGAATTCGGCATGGGAACCGCCAACTTCTCGCCCCTGGCGCAGGGCGTGCTCAGCGGCAAGTATTCGGGTGGCAAGATTCCTTCCGGCAGCCGCTACAGCGATTCCAGCCTGAACACCTGGATGCACGACCACGTGGGCAATCCCGAAGTGCTGGCCAAGGTGGATCGCATCGCCGAGATCGCCAGGAAACACGGCGTCACCAGCTCGCAGGTCGCCTTGGCCTGGGTGCTCAAGAACCCCGGCATCTCCACGGTGATCGTGGGCGCGTCCAACGCCGCGCAGCTGGAAGAAAACGCCAATGCCACCGACGTGAAGCTCGATTCCGCCGATGTCGCCCAACTGGAAAGCTGGTTCCCGCGCAGGGCCTGAGAAGATGTTCGCGAATTTTTGAGAAGCCCTGACATCACCGCTCCTCGCCGAGGAGCGAAGCCTTGCTTCGCGTCTCGAAGAGCGAGCGGATGAATGGATTCCTCGATCCGCGAACATGCCACCGAGGCGTTAGGTCAAATTCCGGCGATTCACTCCAGGTCCAGGAGGTTCCTGGACACGGTGTAGCAGTGCAGGCTGGTGGGCACGAATTCGATCTCCACCCCGTTCACCACGCGCGTCTCGGTGCGCGAAAGCGTGGTCACCAACGGCGGTCGG
>JAKPQQ010000070.1 GCA_029557215.1 Fibrobacterota bacterium
GACGTGCGGATCGTGTGCAGCACCAACCGCGATCTGGCCAAGGAAGTGGAAGCCGGTCGTTTCCGGGCGGATCTTTTCTATCGTCTGAACGTGATCCGCATCGAAGTCCCTCCGCTTCGCACGCGAAAGGACGACATCCCGCAATTGGCAGGCTGGTTCCTCCAGCGCTACAACCAGGAAAACGGGTTCACCGTTTCCGGTTTGTCGGAGTCCGCCCTGTCCGACCTTCGGACCCACGACTGGCCCGGCAACGTGCGCGAACTGGAAAACACCATCCAGCGCGCGGTGGTGCTCACCCAGAAAGGCGAGATCGCATCGGGGACCCTCGGGTTGTCGCGGGAGCGTTCCATCGCCTCGCCCAAGCGGGATGCGTCTCCCGGCCAGGCCGGATCGGAGCTGGACCCGCGCGAAACGGTCACGATTTCGGAAATGGAACGGCGCATGATCTTCGCCGCCCTGGAAAGCCTGGGGGGCAACCGCACCCGCGCCGCCGAACGCCTGGGGATCTCCATCCGGACGCTGCGCAACAAGCTGCGCGAATACCGGGGCGAACCCGTCGGGGAAGAAGATGACGATTCCTGACGACAAGGACGCGCGGATCGCCCGGCTGGAAGCGAAGCTCGCCGAGGCGGAGGAGCGACTCCAGCGCCAGGAGGAGTTCTTCCAGATGGCGGTCCACGACCTGAGATCGCCGCTTTCCGCGATCGTCGTCTACGCCGAACTCCTCATGAACCGCGTCATGGGCGACCTGGACAACCGCCAGCTCGAGCCCATCCGGACCATCCACCGCAACTGCAACAACCTGATCCGCATGGCCGAAGACGTCCTGGCGTCCGCCAAGGTGCGCGCGGGAGCGGTGGTGCCCAGGTTCGAACCCGGCGACGTGACGGAAATCGTCCGCGAATCGGTGCGGTCGCTGCAGGGCCTGGCCGACGCGAAGAACGTGCACATCTCGCTGCAGCAGCCCGAAGCCCGGTTCCTGCGCCCCTTGGATGTCGATTTCCTGACCCGCGCGTTCTCCAACGTCCTGGGCAACGCGATCAAGTTCAGCCCGCACGGCGGCGAAATCCGCATCGGACTGGAATGCGACGAGCGCGAGATCCGCGTGGCCTTCACCGACGAAGGTCCCGGCATCTCGCCGGAAAAGCGCGACGAGATCTTCCAGAAGTTCCGGCGCGGCGACGCCGGCAGCGTGAGCGGCCACGGACTGGGCCTGTCCATCGCGCAATATTTCATCGATCTGCACGGCGGACGCATCCTGGTGGAAGGCGTCCGAGGCCGCGGATCTACTTTTTTGGTCGGCTTGCCCGTTTCCTGACGGGGGCTTCGTCGGCGATCTCCAGCAGTCCCGCCAGCGGGATCCCCACCCAGTCGGGACGGTGCCCCAGCTCGTAGTGCAGCTCGTAGAACGCCTTTTCCAGCTTGTACAAGGCGAACAAGGCGTTGCGAAGCTCCGGATCGGAAGGCAGGAACGGTTCGTCGCCGATGGCCGCCTCGTAGCCTTCCATGAAGGCGTTGCGCGCGAGATTGCGCCACATGCGGGCGGCATCGATCGCGATGGCGTCGGCGCCCGCGGGCAATCCCGAACGGGCGGCGTAGTCGAACGAACGCAGCATTCCCGCGACGTCCTTGGCCACGGAATGCTTGCGAAGACGTTCTTCGTAGGTGCGCGCCGGTTCGCCTTCGAAGTCGATGATGGTGAAATCCCGACCGTCCCAAAGGACCTGGCCCAGGTGGATGTCGCCATGGATGCGCTGCCGGTGACAGGAACCGACCGGCAGCCGGGGGGCCTTGAGCCGGTTCAGCAACTTGGAGGTCTTGGATTTGAGCAGGGCGGCCTGTTCGGCGGCCTCGGGCACGAGATCGGCTTCGGCGAGTTCGCCCAACACCGAACGAGCCAGCGCCTGGGCTGCCTTGGAGACCGCATCCAGATTCGGCACGTGCAACGGCAGGACGCCAAAACCGTCGGCGCCGTCCAGCGCGAGGGTCCTGTGGAGTTCGGCGACCCGCTGGCCCAGCAGGGTCCACGGTTCGTAGCCGATCACCTCGTTTTTGGCGATCGCCGCGACCTGGGCGCATGCCAGATCCCAGCCGGTGCCGGCGTTGGGAACGGCCTCCTGCACGGAAAGCAACGTCGCGTCGCCCCATGCACCTTTGCCGACAAGAACCGCCCGCAAGGCGGGAGCGTTCCTGGCCTTGCGCAAGGTCAGGAATCGACTGACCGACACGTCGAGGTTTTCGCCAGGCTGCAAACGGCGATAGGCCTTCACGAACAAACCACCCACCACCGCCCAGGAATTGGTCTGGTCGGTGGAACCCACGTGGATCTTTTCCGAGGCGGGCAGCCGCCCACCGATCAGTTCGGACTGGAGGGTCAGCTTGAACCCGGGCAGCGTGCTTTGGGAGAACACGCCCAGAAGCCGAGCCCATCCTTCCGCATAGGCCAGCGCATCGAGAAGAGGACGGCCTTCCACCCTAGCCACGATGCTGGTGTCTTCGTCGTTGCCCACCAGAAGCGGCAGCACGTAGTCTTCGAATTCGGCGTGGTAGCCCACCCGCAGGATCACCACCGCCATGGCGGAATCCACCCGGCAGCTGGCGATGGGATGAACCGACGCGATGGTCCTGCCCTTGCCGGAGAACCATCGCTGGGCGGTCAGGAAGCGGACCCAATCGGCTTCCGGGACGGATTTGCGAAGAGCCGAACTCTCGAGGTTGACCTCGAAGCTGTTCACGCCTTGCTACCGGCGCTCTTTTTCGCGGGCTTCGCCTTCGCTGCGGGTTTGGCTTCCGACGCGACGGCCTTGGCAGCCGGTTTGGCGGCGGCCTTGGACGCCGCTGCCGCCTTGGCGGGTGCCGCCTTTGGAGCGGGAGCTGCCTTGGCGGCGGCGGCCCGGATCTTCCGGATGTCTTCCAGCTGCTTCTGACGGATCCAGTTGCGACGACGGAATTCGTTGCGGTGTTCTTCGCAGAACCTGGGGTAGACGAACTGCTTGGGGAAGATCTTGACCACGTAGGACTTGCCGCAGCCGTCCAGCTCGCAGATCCAGTTTTCTTCCACAACCTCGATGAAATCGTGGTTGTAGGTGCGATTGTTCGAATCGCCGGGCTCCGGAGATTTCTTGGTCTTCTCGCGTTGCTTCACATCGCGGTGGAGTTCGCAATACTTGGCAATAGGGTGCCCCCAGAACTCCTTCCCGCAGTACTGGCAAATCTTGAGTTTGATTCGTTTCTTTTTTTTGTACTTGGGAAGCTGCACCGAGGTCTCCTTGCGGGCACTGGGTTCTCAACAAGTTGGAACACCCCCAGCATGCACTCAATTGTTTTTAATAATGCGGGACAGCTCTCCCCTCGTCAACCCCCTAATCCAGCGGTCGACAACTTGCTTGCCATGGCGGGAATCGCCCAAGGCGCCTGTTCCCGTTGGATCCGTCGGCTGGAGAACGCCCTTTCCCGGCTTCCAAGCCCGGAAACCGAACTTGCCGAGATCGTAAAACTGGAGCAAAAGGCCCAAGCGGTCCTGCACGGCCGCCGACATCCCGCCGGGACCAAATCCCTGGAACTGGACCTTTGGCTGGAATCGGGACCGGAAAAGATCCGGGTGGAACTGGACCCTTCGCGCGCGCCCCACGAACAGGCGCAGGACTGGATCGCCGCCACCCGCCGCCGCCGTCGAGGCCTGGAACAGATGGCCCGGCGCCGGTCCATCATGGAATCCGAGCTGCAGGATGCCCGAGAGTGGCTGGCTCTTTGCACGGCCTGGCAGAATCCGACACCGATCCCGGAAAAGCGGGAAATCCGGCAAAGACAATCCCGGCTGGATTCGCTCGCGGCCAAGCTGCTCCCGCGCGGCCTCTGGCCGCAACCGCCGCGTCGCAAGGAAGAAGAACGCCCGAGCGGCCCCATCCGATGGATCCTTCCCGGAGGTTGGATCCTGCTGGCCGGGAGATCCGGTACGGAAAACGACCTGCTCACCCAACGTGTGGCCCTGGCGCACGATCTGTGGTTCCATGCCGCGCATGTTCCGGGTTCGCACGTGATCCTGCGTTCTCCCGACGGCAAACCCGCCACGGCTCCCGGCGAGCTGGTGGAACTCGCCGCCGGGGTGGCGGCATGGCTGTCCAAGCTGCGCGCCCAAGGCGTGGCCGAAGTCCATTTCACGGAAAAACGCCATGTGCGCAAGCCCCGCAAGGCCCCGCCGGGCAGCGTGGTCCTGGATCATTCCCGCACGTTGCGCGTGAAACCGGTGCCCCCGCCACGCGATACGACGCCATGACCTGCGCTCCGCCTTGTACCGGCAGGAGCGGCAAGGCGGTTGGCTATTTGAGCCCCAGCAAGGCGTCGAGGGCGCGCATCGCCTTCTCCCGCTCCAGGAAATCGTCCACCCACAGCGGGTCCACCAGGGCGGCTCCCTTGAGAGCTTCGGCCACGGCCGACTGCTGGTTGTAAGGCCCCCAGGCCAATCCCATGGCCGCCGGGTGGTGCTCGCCCTGGAACGGCAAGCGGGCGGCGCGCAAGGCACGCACGCGGCGCCAAACACCGGTCTGGCGCTCCCGGGTGGATGCCGAGGGCAACCCCGAAGCGTCCCAAACGGTGGCGAGCTTCACTTCCGAATCGTCTCCGGTCGGCAAAGCCTGGACCGCGGCCAATCGCGACATCGCGCGTTCCAGCAAGGCGTCGGCCTGGGTTTCCAACCCGCAGGTCGCGCTTTCCTGGGCGGCCGCCAAAAGCGATTGGGCCCATGGCAGAAGACGCTTGGCCACCGGTTGACGTCCGGCCGCCTCGCGCCAATCTTCCAGCGCCTGCTCCAGACGTTCGCGCAAGTTACGCGCCCTCTCCCGCCGGCAGACGGGCGGCGATCTCGGTGAGCACCTCGCGCGTGCGCAGGTCGGATTCCGTGAGCAGGGCCTTGAGCGATTCGGCGAATCCGCCCATGAGCTTGTCGAGCGATTCCAGCAACGCCTTCTGGGCGGCGCGGGGATCTTCGGCCCCTTGGCGATCGCCTTCGCGGGCGAACAGCGACAATCCCCCCGACAATTCCTGGGCGGCCTGGGTGAACACCCCCACCGAAGCCGCGAATTCCACCTGGTTGGCCCGCAGCGAAGCCGCGGCTTCTTCCAGGCGGTCCTGCGCCAGCGAAAGACCGTTGGCGATGGGTCCCACCGCGTCGCCGTGCCCCTTGAGGGCGTCGGCCAAAGGCGCAAGGCGCGATTCGATCTGGGAAGAAAACGCCTCCAGGCGTTCCAGCGCGACCTGCAGCGATCGCGCCGATTCGGCCCGGGCGGAACTGGCCGCGTCGGCCGATTCCGACAATTCCTGGCTCACGCGGGACACCGCGTCGGCCATCGAACGGGCCGCGTCGCCGCGCATGTGGCCCGATTCGCGCACCGCGATGGCCAGCTCCTCCAGTTCGGGGATCGGGCGGGCGTGGTTTGCCGACGCCTCGGCGATCCGGAGCGGCAAGGCGGTAATCGCCGCGCCCAGTTCCCGCGAGAGCGCTTCCAGCCCTTCCAGTACCGGAAGCGAAGCCTCTTGCGCGATCTTCCCCGATTTGGACACTTCCTGTCCCAACTCGCGCACGGCGGCCACGACCTCTCCCGAATCGCCACCCTGCCCGAGCGCGGCCACGATCCTGTCGGCGGCCAGGGATTGCGCCTGGATGGCCTGGACCACCCGCTCGAAGGAAGCCGCCTGGGCCTCCACCGCGCCCACGATCTTGTCCGACGAGACCGCGCCGGAAAGGACGCGCGCGTTCTCGCGGACGGATTCGACGATTTCCGTCAAACCTGCCGAAAGCCCCGACGTCGATGCCGCCACGCGGTCGAACTGCGGTTCCAGTCCCTGCGGGAGGGCGTCCACCCGCTGGGCAAGCCGTTCGACGGACCCGGCCAGCGGAGCGACGGCGCCTTCGATCTTCGCGAGGGTGGCATCCAAGGCCTTGGCGCGTTCGGCGGCACCGGCCGACGCCGCATCCGCCTGACGGACCAGGACGCCTTCCAGTGCGGCCAAAGCCTGGACCGGATCGGATCCCTTCGAGAGCCGCGAAAGCTCTTCCATCGCCAAACGGACCGAATCGACTCCCGAGCACATCGCCTTGAAACCCGTCGCCCCATCGCCTCGGGCGGCCTCGATCGAGGCCACGACACCCCGGATCCCGCGATCGATGCCGTTCTGCAACGCCGCCGCGCTCGATTCGATCCCGTGGCCGACACGCACCACGTGCTCGTCGAACGCCTCGTTGGTGCGGGTGATGCTTTCCCGCACGCCTTCCAGGGCTTCGCGCAGCGGAGAGGCCGCGATCTCGTCGGCGATGCGACCGGGCATCGATTCCAGCACGCCCCGAAGCTCCAGCAATTCCTGGCGCAGCGCGGCTTCGCGGGCCGCGGCGCCGTCCTTGGAACCGTCGACGCCCGACTTGCGGAACGCGGCGAAGGCCATCGCCAGCGCGGCGGCGGCGAGAAGAAGGGTCGCGAATTCGATCATGATCGGGTCTCCGGGATGGGATCGGAAGGAAGTCCGCGCAGGTGCAACTGCCACCTGGAGCGGGAAAGCCAGACCATCGCTTCGGCGATGGCGCGGCACAAGGTTGTGTAGCGGCGGGCGTAGCCCTGGAATCCGTCTTCGCGAGCATCCGCCCAGGGGCGGGCGGCGGCGATGTGGAGGGAGGCGAGATCGGCGGCCAGGAGCTTTTCCCATTTGCCGGCCAACGCGTGGCAGAACGCGTCTTCGCCCGCCTTGGGAGCGGCGTTGCGCCAAGCCTTGAGCCGTTCCGATTCGGTGGGGCGCAGGCCTTCCGCGAGGCAGGCCGGGATGCGTTCGCCGTTGCCCATGGGCGAGGCCAGCCATTGGCGGCTGGCCAGGTCGTCCAGATGGTCGCAACGGCTTTGGCACTGCACCAGGATGCGCTCGCATTCGTTCACGAGTTCGCGGTACACCAGCAGGAACACCGCGCGAAGGTCCTTGCGCGAGCCTTTTCCGGTGGTTTCCCAGCCCGTCACCACCTGCTTGAACCATCCGGCTTCCTGCAGGCGCTTGCCCATGATCGCGACGCCGAACCGCTCCGGGATGTCGCGTTCGATGCCCGCGAACTTGTCGCGCAGCTCGTTGGCCAGGGCCGCGAACCGGGCTTCCAGTGCCTGACCGAGTTCGGTCATGGGCTTGGCCGCGGGCGACTCCTGGGAGTCGAGCAATCCCCGCAGCACCACCGCGTGGCCGGAATCGAACCGCTGCGACAGACCATCGAAGATCGCCGCGTCGTCCTGGCGCGGCAGTGCCGGATGCTCTCCACCGAGAGCACTCAAGGCGTCGCGCAAGCGTCCGACGATGGGATCGATGGTTCACCTCCGTGATGGGCCTTCGGACCACTCCGTTGCTGTGGGCGTGGTCCGCTGGGCGGTTGGGAATCGGGGAAAGGTAGTGAGATCGCGGCTGTGGACTCTGGCGCTTTGGGCAACTTGGTGTAAATTTCCCCTCTCTTCCCCCCCTTACTCCACCTCTCTCGGAGACTTCCAATGTCCGGTCATAGCAAGTGGGCGACCACAAAGCGCAAGAAGGCCAAGATCGATGGCGCTCGCGCCAAGGTCTGGAACCGCATCAACAAGGAACTCACCGTGGCCTCGCGCATGGGTGGGGAAGATCCGGAAGCCAACCCCCGCCTGCGCCTGGCCGTGACCAAGGCCAAGGCCGCCAACATGCCCGCCAAGAACATCGAGACCGCCATCCTCAAGGGCGCGGGCAAGCTCGAAGGCGTGAACTACGAAGAACTCGTGTACGAAGGCTACGGCCCCAACGGGATCGCGATCATCCTGGAGTGCATGACCGACAACAAGAACCGCACCGTGGGCGAGCTGCGCAACCTGTTCGCCAAGAACGGCGGCAACCTGGCGCAGGACGGCGCCGTGGCCTGGATGTTCGAACAGAAGGGCAAGGTGGTGGTGCAGGCCCCCAACCTCACCGAGGACGAAGCCACCGAACTGGCCATCGAAGCCGGCGGCGAAGACGTGCAGCTGGGCGACGACGCCTGGGAAATCCTGACCGCTCCCGACGATCTGGCCGCCGTGGCCAAGGCCGTGGAAGCCAAGGGGCTCACCGTGTCGGAAGCCGAATTCACGCGCATCCCCAAGAACACTTCCATGATCGCCGACGAGGACGCCCCCAAGGCCATGAAGCTCCTGGACATCCTGGACGACCACGACGACGTGCAGAACCTGTACAGCAACGTGGAGTTCTCGGAAGCCGCCCAAGCCGCGATGGAATGAGGAACCCATGAAGGTCCTGGGGATCGATCCCGGCAGCTTGCGCTGCGGATTTTCTGTCCTCGAGGACCTGGGTGGCCGCCTGCCCCGCGTCCGCGAAGCCGGCGTCTGGCGTCTGGGAGACGGCGCTCCGCTTGCGGACCGCTTGGCCAGGCTCTGGAAGCATTTGGACCAGATCCTGACCGAACATTCCCCCGACGTGCTTTCCATCGAAGAAAGCTTCGTCCACAAGAACGTGCACAGCGCCATGGTGCTGGGCCACGCCCGTGGCGTGGTGCTGGCCGCCTGCGCTTCGCGCGGCATGACGGTGGTGGAGTTCGCACCGTCGAGCATCAAGCAGACGGTGGCGGGATCGGGTCGCGCCACCAAGGAACGCGTGGCGGAAATGGCTCGCCGTCAACTGGGCTTGCAGGAATTGCCGGACTCCGCCGACGCCACCGACGCTCTGGCCATCGCGCTGTGCTGGTTCGGGTCGCGATCCACCACCACGGGCGTGGTTTCCGGTTCCAAGGCCGCCCGAACCAAGAAGAAAGGCTTCGATGTGGAAGCCTATCTGAAGCGGATCGGGAAAGGCTGATCCAGCGACCTTTCGGCTCCGTCCAGACTCTTGTAGTTTGAGACGAAATCGCGAAAGGACGACGCATGGCCACCAGCGAATCGGCTCAAGGACGCAAGATCGAGCGCCTCGTGAAGGGGCGAGCCACCTCCGACGGCGCGGGAGTGAAACTCACCCGCGTGCTCACGCACGACCTGCAGCACCGACTGGATCCGTTCCTGATGCTGGACTCGTTCAGGAACGAGAACCCCGACGACTACATGGGAGGGTTTCCCGACCATCCGCACCGCGGGTTCGAGACGGTCACCTACATGCTGGCCGGCCGCATGCGCCACCACGACAGCGCCGGGAACACCGGACTGCTGGGACCCGGAGGCGTCCAATGGATGACCGCCGGAAGCGGTCTGATCCATTCCGAACTTCCGGAACAGGAAGAAGGGCTCATGGAGGGTTTCCAGCTCTGGCTGAACCTGCCCTCGCACCGGAAAATGTCCGCGCCGTCCTACCGCGACATCCCGTCGGAAGCCATCCCGGAAATCGTCCTTGCCGACGGCGCCAAGGTGCGCGTGATCGCCGGTTCCAGCCACGGAACCCAAGGCGCGGTGGTCCGCCCGGACACCGAACCGCTCTACCTGGACGTGCATCTGCCGGCGGGCGGGAAGTTCGAACAGCCGATCCCCGCATCCCACAACGCCTTCGTGTACGTCTATCGCGGCGAAGTCCGGGTGGCGGGATCGGTCGTGGCCGAACGGACCATGGCGATCCTCTCCAACGAGTCGGATTCCGTCGCGATCGCCGCCGAAGCGCCCGCGAGGTTCATCCTGGTGGCGGGAAAACCCCTGCGCGAACCGATCGCCCAACACGGCCCGTTCGTCATGAACACGATGGAGCAGATCGAGCAGACCTTCCGCGACTACCGCGACGGATTCTTCGAAGCCAACGCGGTGCGCAAGGACTGAGACGGAAATTGTCCGGCCCTTCGACTCCGCTCAGGGACCGGACCAGAGGCTCGATCAGCCAGCCGCTCCCGGGGCGGGCGGCTGGTCAATCTTCAGCGGTATTCGACGAGCGTCTCGACGGGGAACCGCACCTTGGGGAGGCTCGCGTACTTGTCGTCGGCCGAACGGTAGCCCAGGGCGCAGGCCGCCACGGAACCCAATCCCTGGTTGCCCAACCCCAGGATCTCGTCGACCTTGGCAGGAACCATGCCTTCGATGGGGCAGGTGTCCACGCCCAGGGTGGCGGCGGCGAGCATGAGGGTGCCGAAGGCGATATAGGCCTGGCGGGCCGCCCAGTCGTCGACGACCGCGGCGCGGGCGCCCTTGACCAGGTCGCCCACGATGTAGTTCTTGTAGCCTGCCAGGGCTTCGATCGGGGTCCCGCGCACTTCGGCGGTGCGGGCCAGGAACTTGTCGACCCATTCTTCGCCCATGCCCTTGCGGATGGCGAGGACCACGTAGTGGGAGCAATCGGTCACCTGCGCCTGGTTCCAGCTGGCGGCGCGGACCTGCTCGCGGATCGCGGGATCGGTGAGCACCACGAACTTGTACGGCTGCAGCCCATAGCTGGAAGGCGACTGGACCAACGACGCTTCCAGCGCCTTCCACACGTCCGACGGAATCCGTTTGGCCGGGTCGAACTTCTTGGTGGCGTACCGCCAACCGAGGGCTTCCTGCAACTGGTCGGGATCGAGCATGGACATAGAGGGGGCCTCCATTCTGGAATCGATTGGTTTTGGTCGGTGGTCTCCGTGCCACTGATATACTCCCCGCCCCCGCGATCGCCCACCTCCCCTTTCCCGAACGCGCACACCTTCACTAGCTTGCCATTCACCGATGAGCTCCAAGCAGACCAAGACCGCCGACAAGAAGCCCAAGGGCGCACATCCTTCCGACCTGCGCCAAGCGGACGCCGGGACCGAACCGCGGTGGAACGGCAAACGCCTGCCCGCGACGTTCGAATGGGATTTCCCGGCCAGGCTCCTGCCCACGCGGCGCGACGAGGTGTCGGAGCGCTGGAGCGACCGCATGGACATGGCGCTGGTCGACGCGATCCGCGCAAGCTACGCCCAACCCGGCCCGGGGGCTCCGTCCGAGGCCATGCTCCACGCCCAGCGCGAGTACCACGAGGCCTACGGACAATTCCTGTACCACAACGTCGCGGCCAATTCCATCCACGTTTCGTGCGGTCGGGGCTGTTCCCGCTGCTGCCACCACTTCGTGACGTCGGTCCACGCCCTGGAGGTGCTGAGCTTCTACGAAACCCTCCGCGAACGGGACGACCTGGAGGAGCTTGTCGAATCCTGTCGCAAGCGGGTGGAGGACTACGACGCCTGGAAGGAATTCTGCGAAGAGACCTATCCCGAGCGGACCGCGGCCGAACGCGACGACCTGGCCCTGGAGCACTACTACGACGAACGCCTGCCGTGCCCGTTCCTGGACCCGGAAGGCGCCTGCGGCGTGTACCTGGACCGCCCGATGACCTGCCGCATGTACCTGGCCAGTTCGCCGCCGGAATTCTGCGAAGCGGAAAACGTCACCGACGAGCGCGCCGACGTCTTCACGATCCCGGCCGACGAAAGCATCGCCGTCCGCCTGGAGCGCCTGGACAAGGCGGCCGACTACTGGGGACATTCACCCGACCTGTACCGCTCGCTGGTGAAGCTCCACGAGTGGCGCCGCCGCTGGACGCCGGGAACCTGAGCGGAATCAAGCCTTCTTCCTGGAGGCCCTGAACTTCTCGCGCAGACGCGAGACCATTCCGTTGCGGCCCACGGCCACGATCGCGCGGTTGAGCACCCCGGGAACGCACACGCCATCCTTGCCCAGGCGCTCCCAGCTGCGGCGCGCGACCTGTTGCGGAGTCGACCACAGCATGCGCGGAACCGAATCGCGGTTCCATTGGGCGTATTCCGGCGTGTCGTGGAATTCGGTGCGGGTGTACCCGGGGCACAACGCCTGGACCGCCACTCCGGCTGGCTTCAGTTCCTTGCCCAAGGAAACGGCGAAGGACGTCTCGAAGGCCTTGGTGGCGCAATAGGTCGCGCTTCCGGATCCTGTCAGCCAGCCCGCGATGGAACTGACCACCACGATCGCGCCCTTGCCCCGCTTGCGCAGCACGGGCGCCGCGGCCGAACAAAGGGCGATGGTGCTGGTCACGTGGACATCGGCCATCGCCAGCAGTTTGGCGGGGTCGGCCTCGCCGACTTGACCGTGGACTCCGAACCCCGCGTTGTGGACCAGGATTTCCAGATGTTCTTCGCGCGCGATCCGTCCGCAAAGCTCGCGCACCCGCTCGCGGTCGGCCAGGTCGCAGCCGTCGATCCGCGCCCCGACTCCGTGCTCCTGCGCCAACTTCCGTCCCAAGGCCTCCAGCCTGTCGGTGCGGCGAGCCACCAGCCAGAGGTCGTAGCCCTTGGAGGCGAGCAGCGACGCGTAGGCTTCGCCGATCCCGGACGAGGCTCCGGTGACGATCGCGGTCGGGCGTAGGGTCTTGGCTTCCATGGGTTGCGATTCCTTTCCTGCGCGCGGTCCCATCCAGGATCGCGGCGATTCCACTCCCTCCAAGATTAGCACTCGCGAACGACACGAACACCCGCTCCCCCCGGCAACGCGCCGTCGCGACCTATTTTCCGTTCCGTGAACGCCCTCCAGATCCTCTACGCGCCCGACTCGCCCTTCGCCACCCTGCTGCGCAACCTGCGGGCGGTCGCCCGGCTCGATTCCACCGTGCTGCTGCTGGGCGAATCCGGCACGGGCAAGGAGGTCTGCGCCCGCCATCTGCACTCCCAGAGCCGGCGATCCGAATCCCCGTTCGTGGCGCTCAACTGCGCGGCCATTCCGCCATCGCTCCTGGAGAGCGAATTGTTCGGCCACGAGAAGGGGGCCTTCACGGGAGCCCACGCGCAGAGGGCCGGACGGTTCGAGCAGGCCTCCAAAGGCACGCTGTTCCTCGACGAGATCGGCGAGCTGTCGCTGACGGCCCAGGCGTCGCTCCTTCGCGTGCTGCAGGAGCGACGCGTGTGCCGCGTGGGCGGATCCGACGAGATCGATGTCGATTTCCGTCTTGTGGCGGCCACCCACCGCGACCTGTGGGCCATGGTCCAGCAGGGGACGTTCCGACAGGATCTGTACTTCCGCATCCACGTGGTGACCTTGCGGGTGCCGCCGCTGCGCGAGAGGATGTCGGACATCCCCTACCTGGCCAAGGGGCTGCTGGCGCGCGTCTGCAACCGCCTGCACGAGCCGGCGCCGCGGCTGGACCCCGCCGGTCTGCAGGAGATGATGCGCTACGACTGGCCCGGCAACGTGCGCGAACTGGAAAACCTGATCGAACGGTTCGTGGCGCTCCACCCCATGGGCGTGCAGCTCAAGGAACTCGTGGAAGAAGGGCGTCGCAGGCAGGCGCGACCTCCCGCCGACCCCCTCGAGCGGGAACGCGGCGAGCTGCGCGAACTCCTCGCGCGCCACGGCGGACACCGCGAACGCGCCGCCGCCGAACTGGGCATCACCCGGCGCGCGCTCACCTTCCGGCTGCAGCGCACGGGACTCACGCGCGTCAGATCGAAGACCTGAGTTCCTCCAGGCAGCGCCGGATCCTCGCCAATCCTTCGCGCGAACGCTCCGGATCGCAGGCGGTGAAGTTCAAGCGCATCCAGTCGCCAAGCCCACCCGCGGGCGAACACTCCCTTCCGGGCAGGAACGCCACTCCCGCCTTCATGCATGGGTCCAAAAGCGCCGAGGTGTCGCGCCCCGGGAGCCGCGCCCAGACGAACATCCCGCCCGAGGGCTTCGCCCATCCGGCCATGGGCAATTCCTGTCGCAATGCCCCGGCGAAGGCCTCCAGGCGCTCCCCGTAGATCGCCTGGAGCCGCGCGAGGCGTCGGTCGCGGGCCGGGTCGCGAAGATCGGCCAGCGCGATCGCCTGCGACAGCCGGGAAGAATGGAGATCCGCCCCCTGCTTGAGCCGCACCAGCAACGGGAACAGATCTTCCGACGCGGCCAGGAACCCCAGGCGGATCCCGGGCAGCAGCGACTTGGAGAACGATCCCATGTGGATCCAGGGCGCGCGCTTGAGCGAACCGACCAGCGGCGCGGGATGCGGCCCCGCCGAGGTCTCGCGGTAGGGGTCGTCTTCCACGAGCACGGTGCCCGCGCGATCGCAGCGTTCCACCAGCGCGCGACGCGCATCCTCGCTCCAGATCCCGCCGGTGGGGTTGGAGATCGACGGCATCGCGTAGAACATGTTCGGGGCGCCTTCCGCGAAGCACTTGGCGATCGCGTCGGGAGCAGGCCCCGCCATGCCCGAATCCACCTCGCGCAGATCGGCCCCGAACAGCCGGAACACCTGCAGCGCGGCCAGGTAGGTGGGATTCTCGCAGGCCACGCGCGTGCCTTCGTCGATCAGCAGCTTGGCGGCCAGGTCCAATGCCTGCTGCGACCCCGTGGTCAGCATGATCCGCCCGGCCGGGCATTCCAGGCCTCGCGAATCCAGCAGTTCGGAGACGGCGATCCGCAGCGGCATGTCGCCTTCGCTCTGTCCGTACTGCTGCCATCCGTCGGCCGGCATCGCGGGCGCTTGCAGGGTTTCGGCGGCGGGCAGGCCCCCGGCCAGCGAGATGATGTCCGAACTCGCGGCCGCGGCGAGGATCTCGCGCACCAGCGAAGGTCTGAGCCGCTCGATGCGGCGGGCGAATGCTGCCATGGTCCGGTTCCTCCATGAATGTCAAGTCACTTGACATATCTAACCAGGCACCGTTACAAAGTCAATCGCATTGACCTACATTCCATCCATGCAGGATCCGCATCGCGAAGCCGAACTGAACGCCGCCCTGGAACTCGTGTTCCACGGCTACAAGTCGCTGACAGCCCGCCCCGACCGCATCCTGGAAACCCGGGGCCTCCAGCGGGTCCACCACCGGGTCCTCTACTTCGTGGGACGCAATCCGGGGCTGTCCGTGGGCGAACTGCTCGCGATCCTGGGCGTGACCAAGCAGGCGCTGAACGCCCCGCTGAGGCAACTGCAGGAGATGCGCCTGGTGGATTCGTCGCCCTCCCCCGCCGACGGGCGAGCCCGGCTCCTGCGGCTGACTCCCGACGGAATCCGTCTGGAACGCTTGCTCACGGGCGTCCAGCGCCGCCACCTGGAACGCATCTTTTCCAAGGCGGGCTCCGCTTCCGAAGCCGGTTGGCGCCACACCATGGAATGGTTCGCCCGCGATCCAGGCTAGCCCCGGGAACGCCGTCCCGCCCACCAGATTCCGGCAAGCACCAGCGCCCCGCCGGCGAGCTGCCGCGCGTCCGGAACCTCCCCCAGCAGCGGGATCGCCGCGATCGTGGCGACCACGGTCTGCCCCAGCAGGGTGATCGACGCGTTTTCCGGAGGCAAATGCCCGAGCGCGTAGTTGATGAAGAGCCATCCGGCCAGATGCGCCACCAGCCCCAGACCCAGCAGCGCCCACCACGCCTGCGACGAAAGACTGAACAGATTCTGTCCTGTTCCGAGATTCAAGGGCAGAAGCACCGCCACGCTCGCCAGCGTGGAGAAGGTCGTGAAGGAGAGGGTCGTGGCCCTGGAACGCACCTTGGATGTCCCCATCAGGTAGAACGTGTAGAACAAGCTGGCCGCCAAGGCCATGGCAATGCCTCCGGCGTAGCGCCCGGCTTCCAGCACGGCCCCGCCCGACAGCACGAGCATCCCCGCCATGGCCAGGAACAGGCCGGTCCAGAACAAGGAGGACGGCCTGCGCTTCCAGACGATCCAGGCGCCCAGCCCCACCCACAGCGGCGCGCTGTTGCCCACCGGCGTGCACACCGCCACCGGCACCTGCAACAGGCTCTGGTTCCACAAGGAAAGATCGGCGGCGAAGAACAGGCCGCCCAACGCGATGGCTCCACGAAGGCCGGCGGCAGGCAGGCGCTCGCGCCGCAACATGGAGAGCGCGACCAATCCCGCCAAGGCGAACGCCATGCGCCAGAAGGCCGATACCGGCCCCGGAACGTCGGCAAGACGCACGAAGATCGGGGAACTCCCGATGCACAGCACCCCGGCGATCAGGGCTGGATAGGCGAACCGGCCTTCGACGATTTTCGGCACGTCAGGGAATGGAAGGATTTCCTCGGCTCGAATGCCAGTCGGCTTTGTCGTCAGATCATCCACCAGGGAACGGCGAGCGTCGCGGGATTGATCCAGGTGGGAGCCTCGATCGCGCACACCAGAAGCCCCGGCGCGATCCGGTGTTCCGGCCATGTCTCGCGAAACGACTTGAGCCCGCGGGCGTCGAGCTTGTCGGGGCGGGCCGTCAGCTTCACCTCGATCGGGAACACCCAGCCGTCTTCTTCCAGCACAAGGTCCACCTCGGCTCCGGCCAAGGTCCGGTAGTGGCTCGCGTGCGGCGGCGCGGCCCGGTCCTGGAAGCCGCGCAGGATCTGCTGCACGACCCAGGTCTCGAACAGAGCCCCGCGCAACGGGTGTTCCTGTAGGCCTTCCGGCGACTGGATGCGAAGCAGGTGGCAGGCCAGGCCGGTGTCGGCCATGAGTCCCTTGGGCCGCCCCGCGATGCGCTTGGCGCTGTTGCGGGAATAGGTAGGCAACTCCCGCCACAGGAAGCCGGCTTCGGCAAGCGAGGCCCAGCGCAAAGCGGTCTTGCGGTCCATCCCCAGTTCACGTCCCAGCTGCGTCGCGTTGATCTCCTGGGCCGTCTGCGAAGCCAACAACGCCAGGAACCGACGGAATTCGGCGATGTCCGACACGTCGCCCACGGTGCGGAGGTCGCGCTCCAGGTAGGTTCGCACGTAACCCTCGCACCAATCCGCCACCATGGTGTCGGGGAGGCCGATCAACGCGGGCATCCCCCCGCGCCAGATCCTGGGCCAGATCGATTCCGGTCTCGGAGCCACCGGCAAACCCGCGATCGCGCCGCGGCTGGCCACCCATTGACGCAGGAACGAACGCTCCTGGGACCTCCCGAGGATCTCTCCCCGCGCCAAAGGCGGAAGCTCCAGGAACGCCACACGTCCGGCCATGGACTCCGACAACGCCTTGAGCACGGAAAACTGCTGCGATCCCGACAGCACGTACATGCCCTTGCGCTTGTCGCGGTCGACCAAGCGCTTGAGCGAAGAGAGGACCTGGGGAACGAATTGGATCTCGTCCAGGAAATACGGAGCGGGATGGCTCTGCAGGAACAGATCGGGATCGCTCCTCGCCGAACCGATATCGGAGATTTCATCGAAGGTCACCGAGGCGATTCCGGGGAAGCAGCTGTGGACCAAGGTGGTTTTGCCAACCTGTCTGGCACCGATCACGCAAACCACAGGAAAAAACCGGAACAACTCCTTCAGGCGCCCCTGTGCCCATCGAGGAAGCGGAGCATCTTCACCAGCAACTAGTAAATCAGGATCCATATTCCTAATATACTAGTTATTTCCAACACAGTATCTAGTATTTCAGGATTACATATCCCATTTTACTAGGTATTGATCTCCATCCAAAAAAAAGCCCTGCCTGACAAGAATCAGGCAAGGCTTCAAGACGCACCTAGTACCGGTTTAGGCCTGGCAGAGCGATGCGGCCTTGGCGGCCAGGAACGACTTGCCACCAGCAAGGTAGGCGTCCACGGCACGCGCCGCTTCGCGGCCTTCCGAGATGGCCCACACCACCAGCGACTGGCCGCGGCGCATGTCGCCCGCGGCGAAAACACCGTCCACCGAGGTGGCGTAGTTGGTGGCCTTCACGTTGCCGCGCTCGTCCTTTTCCACGCCCAGCTGTTCCAGCAGACCATTCGGGTCCGGATGCAGGAAGCCCATCGCCAAAAGCACGAGCTCGCACTCGATGACGTATTCCGATCCCGGAACCTCGTCGGGCTTGCCCTTGCTCCAGTCGAGCTTCACGGCACGCACGCCGCAAACGTTCCCGTTGGCGTCGCGCAGGATCTCCTTGGAGCCCACCGACCAGTCGCGCTCGCAACCTTCGGCCTGCGACGTGCTGGTGCTCAGCATGGCCGGGCCGGGATGCGTGGGCCACGGAGTCTTGTCGGTGCGACCTTCGGGAGGCTTGGGAAGCAGTTCCACCTGCAGGACGGATTTCGCCCCCTGGCGGATGGACGTGCCCACGCAGTCGGAACCGGTGTCGCCGCCACCGATGACCAGCACGCGCTTGCCGGTGGCCAAAATCTCCTTGATTTCTTCGCCGCGCTGGTTGCGCGTACCGGCGAGCTTGGCGACCCGGTGGTTGTTCTGGGACAGGAACTCCATGGCCGGGTACACGCCTTCGCCGTCGCGGCCGGGAATCGGCAGGTCGCGGGGCACGGTGGAACCACCGGCCAGCACGATCGCGTCGAAGTTCTGGCGGATTTCGGACAGCGGCACGTTCACGCCCACGTTGGCGAGGGTGCGGAACACCACGCCTTCTTCGGCCATGAGGTCGGCGCGGCGCTGGACCACGGACTTCTCGAGCTTGAAGTCGGGGATGCCGTAGCGGAGCAATCCGCCCACCTTCTCGGCGCGCTCGAACACGGTCACGCTGTGACCGGCGCGGTTCAGCTGGTCGGCGGCGGCCAGACCCGAAGGGCCCGAACCGACGACGGCCACGCGCTTGCCGGTGCGCTTCTTGGGCGGCTTGGCGACCATGCGGCCGTTCTTCCAGGCTTCGTCGATGATCGCGAGCTCGACGGTCTTGATGGCGACCGGGGGCTTGATCAATCCCACCACGCAGGCCGACTCGCAAGGAGCCGGACAGATCCTTCCCGTGAATTCCGGGAAGTTGTTGGTGCTGCGCAGCGATTCCAACGCCTTGTCCCACTTGCCGCGGTAGACATGGTCGTTGAAGTCGGGGATGATGTTGCCCAGCGGGCAGCCGTTGTGGCAGAACGGGATGCCGCAGTTCATGCAGCGCGCGCCCTGCTCCTCGAGCTCCTTGTCGGTGGGAGGCACCAGGAACTCGGTGTATCCCTTCACGCGCTCTTCGACGGGCTTGTACCCGAAGGTCTTGCGCTGGAACTCCTTGAATCCGGTTTCCTTGCCCATCAGACCTTGCCCTCCTTGGCGGCTTCGGCAGCCATTTCCTTGAGTGCCCGTTTGTAATCGACAGGCATCACCTTGATGAACTTCTTGACGGAATTCGACCAATCGGCCAGCATCGCCTTGGCGCTCGCCGACGCGGTGTATTCCACGTGGCGTTCGAGCATGGATTTCAGCTCGATCACGTCTTCGGCGTCCACGACCTCTTCCAGGGCGACCATGGCCTTGTTGACGCGACCCTTCACGTTGCCGTCGTCGAACAGGTACGCCACGCCGCCCGACATGCCCGCGCCGAAGTTGCGCCCGATCCCGCCCAGCACGACCAGGCGACCGCCGGTCATGTATTCGGCGCCGTGGTCTCCGATGGATTCCACGACCACCTTGGCGCCGGAGTTGCGCACGCAGAAGCGCTCGCCCGCCATGCCCTTGATGAACGCTTCGCCCGAAGTCGCTCCGTAGAAGCCCACGTTGCCCACGATCACGTTCTTCTGCGGGTCGAAGGTGCTGTTCCTGGGAGGATACAGGATCGCGCGTCCGCCCGACAACCCCTTGCAGAAGTAGTCGTTGGCCTCGCCCTCGATCTCCATGGTCACGCCCTTCACGCCGAAGGCGAAGAACGACTGACCGGCGGTGCCGGTGGCCTTGAAGTGGATCGTGTCGTCTTCCAGCGCGTCGGGTCCGAACCGGCGGGTGATCTCCGAACTGAGGATGGTTCCCACGGTGCGGTTGACGTTGCGCAGCTTGATCTCGGCCTTGATCGACTTCCTGCCCTCCAGCGTGACGGAGGCGGTCTTCATCAGCTCGTTGTCCAGGGCCGTGTCGATGCCGTGATCCTGCGTCGCGCAGCAGAATTGGGCGCCGTTGTGGGTCTTGGCCATGTCGTGCAGCAGGTTGTCCAGCTGGAGATGCTTGGCCTTCCAGTGTTTGACGTCCTTGCGGGCGGTGAGCTTGTCCACGCGGCCCACCATCTCGTCGATGGTCTTGAAGCCCAACAGCGCCATGTGCTCGCGAAGATCCTGGGCCAGGTACTTGAAGAAGGTCTCCACGTACTCGGGCTTGCCGCGGAATTCCTTGCGCAGCTCCGGATCCTGGGTGGCGACGCCCACCGGACAGGTGTTCAGGTGGCACTTGCGCATCATGATGCAGCCCATGACCACCAGGGCGGCGGTGGCCACGCCCCATTCTTCGGCGCCCAGCATGGTGGCGATCGCGATGTCGCGACCGGTGCGGAGCATGCCGTCGGTCTGCAGGACCACGCGGTCGCGCAGGCCGTTCTTGACCAGAACCTGGTGCGCCTCGGCAAGACCGAGTTCCCAGGGAAGGCCCGCGTGCTTGATGGAGGTCAAGGGCGAGGCGCCCGTGCCGCCGTCGTAGCCGGAGATCAGGACCACGTCGGAGTGGGCCTTGGCGACGCCCGCGGCGACCGTGCCCACACCCACTTCCGACACCAGCTTCACGCTGATGCGGGCGTGCACGTTGGCGTTCTTGAGGTCGTAGATCAGCTGGGCCAGATCCTCGATGGAATAGATGTCGTGGTGCGGAGGGGGCGAGATCAGGCCCACGCCGGGGGTGGAGTGGCGCGTCGCGCCGATCCACTTGTCGACCTTGTGGCCAGGCAGCTGTCCGCCTTCGCCGGGCTTGGCGCCCTGGGCCATCTTGATCTGGAGCTCGTCGGAGTTCACCAGGTACTGGCTGGTCACGCCGAACCGGCCCGAGGCCACCTGCTTGATCGAGCTGCGGAGGCTGTCGCCGTCCTTCAGCTCGTAGTCGGCTTCCACGAACTTCTTGCCCACGATGTCGGACACTTTTTGTCCGCCCTTGACCGGCAGGTAGCGGCGGTGGTCTTCGCCGCCTTCGCCGGTGTTGGAGCGGGCGCCCAGGCGGTTCATGGCGATCGCCATGGTCGTGTGGGCTTCCCACGAGATCGAACCGAACGACATCGCGCCGGTCGCGAAGCGCTTCACGATGCTGTCCACCGGTTCGACTTCGTCGATGCTGATGGGCGTGCAGTTCTGGAAGTCCAGGAGGCCGCGCAGGGTGATGGGATTGTTCACCTGCTCGTCGACCAGCTTGGCGAACTCCTTGTACTGCTTCCAGTCGTTCTTCCAGCAGGCCTGCTGCAGCTTGTGGATGGTCTCGGGATTGAGCATGTGGCGCTCGCCGCGCTGGCGCCAGGCGTACTGTCCGCCCACCTCCAGGTCGTCGTCGCCGTCTTCCAGTTCGATCGCCTTGTAGGCGAACTCGTGGCGAAGGAGGGTCTCCTTCTCCAGCGTCTCGATGTCGATGCCGCCCACGCGCGAAGGCGTGCCGCTGAAGTACTCGTTGACCAGATCCTGTCCAAGCCCCACGGCTTCGAAGATCTGGGCCCCGATGTAGGAAGGCAGGGCGCTGATGCCCATCTTCGACATGATCTTGAGCAGACCCTTGTCGATGGCCTTGATGTAGTGGTACTCGGCCTTCTCCTGGGTCATGTCGGCCGGCAGCAGCCTGCGTCCGCGCATGTCCTCGATGGTCTGGAAGGCGAGGTACGGATTGATCGCCGAGGCGCCGTAGCCCAGCAGGCAAGCGAAGTGGTGGACTTCGCGGGCTTCGCCGGTCTCCACGATCAAACCCACGCGCGAGCGAAGGCCCAAGCGGATCAGGTGGTGGTGGACCGCCGACACCGCCAGCAGCGACGGGATGGCCGCGTGGCCGGAATCGACGGGCTTGTCGGACAGGATGATGACTTCGTAGCCTTCGTCGATGGCATCCACGGCTTGGCGACGGATCCTGTCGAGCGCCTTCTCCAGGCGGTTCTCGCCCGCCACGGCCTTGAACACGATGCTGATGGTCTTGGCCTGGAAGTCGTTCTTGTCGACCCAGCGCAGCCGTTCCAGCTCGTCGTTGGTCAGGATGGGCTGGTGCAGCTCGATGATGCGGGCGTGGCCTTCGTTCTCCTGCAGCAGGTTGCCTTCGCCGCCCACGTAGCTCACCAGGCTCATCACCGATTCTTCGCGGATCGGGTCGATGGGCGGATTGGTCACCTGGGCGAACAGCTGCTTGAAGTAGTTGAACAGGCCCAGGCTCTTGTCGGAAAGCACGGCCAGAGGGACGTCGGTCCCCATGGAACCGGTGGCTTCCTCGCCGTTCTTGACCATGGGCTCCATCAGGAAGCGCAGGTCTTCGAGCGTGTAGCCGAACAGCTTCTGCCGATCGATGATCGTGTCGCTCGAAGGCTGGCGGATCTCGCGAGGAGCGGGCAGCTCCGAGAGCAGGATCTTGTTGCCCAGCCACTCGCCGTAGGGCTTGCGCGAGCAGATCTGGTGCTTGATCTCCTCGTCGGGGATGATGCGATGCTCGTCCAGCGACGCGATGAACATGCGCCCCGGCTGCAGACGGCCCTTGAGCACGATGTCTTCCGCCGGGTATTCGAGCACGCCCGCTTCGGAAGCCATCACCAGGATGTTGTCCTTGGTGAGCATGTAGCGGCTGGGACGCAGGCCGTTGCGGTCCAGGGTGGCGCCGATCAGGTGGCCGTCGGTGAAGGCGACGCTGGCGGGACCGTCCCAGGGCTCGATGAGCGCGCCATGGTATTCGTAGAACGCCTTCTTTTCGGCGCTCATCTCGGAATCCTTCTCCCAGGCTTCCGGAATCAGCATCATCATCACGTGCGGGATGGAACGTCCGCCCATCACCAGCAGTTCCACCACGTTGTCCAGGGTGGCGGAATCGGAACCGTTCTCTTCCACCACCGGCAGGATCTTCTTGATCTCGTCTTCGGTGAAGAGGTCCGAACGCAACAGCGATTCGCGGGCCTTCATCCAGTTGCGGTTGCCGCGCAGCGTGTTGATCTCGCCGTTGTGCGCCAGCGTGCGGAACGGATGGGCCAGGGGCCACGAGGGCATGGTGTTGGTGGAAAACCGGGAGTGGACCAGCGCGATCGCCGATTCGAAGGCGTCGTCGGCAAGATCCAGGAAGTAGGCAGGGACCTGCGGAGGCGTGAGCATGCCCTTGTACAGGATGGTCTTGTAGGAGAACGAGCAGGCGTAGAAGTCGCTTGCGCCCTGCACACCCGATTCGCGCACCGAACGCTCGGCGTACTTGCGGATCACGTAGAGCTTGCGTTCGAAGGCTTCGGCATCCTTGACGTCGGCGGCGCGACGAACGAACAACTGCCAGATGGAAGGCTCGGCCGAGATCGCCGTGGGCCCCAGATCGGAGTTGTCGGTCGGAACCTGTCGCCAGCCGATCACCGACTGGCCGACTTCCGCCACGCAACGCTCCAGGATCCCCTGGATCTTCTTGCGGGACTTCTCGTCCTGCGGCAGGAACACCATGCCCACGCCGTACTGTTCGGGAGCCGGAAGCTGGAACCCGGCCTTGGGAGCGGCCTTCAGGAAGAACGCATGCGGCATCTGCACAAGAATGCCGGCACCGTCGCCGGTGTTCTTTTCGGCTCCGGAGGCCCCGCGGTGCTCGAGATTCACAAGGATCTCGATGCCTTTGGACACGATCTCGTGCGTCTTGTTGCCGTTGAGGTCCGCGATGAAGCCGACACCACAGGCGTCGTGTTCAAAACTCGGATCGTAAAGGCCGGTCATGGGTTGGGGACGATCGTTCACTCCGGTGGTCTCCCGTGGAAGAAGCTGGCTTGGTGCCCGGGACGGACATCCATCCCACGCGCCTCCCCTATTTCTGGATTTAGGGGCATCAATTTAGCATCGGCAGCCCTCTCCGATCACCAAAGAATTCGCCGGATCAGCAAATCCATTGATCTTGCTCCAAGAGTGACATTGTCGATCAATAAGTGACATTGCGTCGACATTTTGACATTTACGGAACCGTGGCACTCCTCTGGCTTTGGGAGACCGAGCAGGAGCTGATTCCGAGCGGTACGCCGACGACATCGTGGCGCACTCCCCCAGTCGCGAGGAAGCGGAGAGGTCGCCTGGTTGGATCCTGCAGCAGCTCCTGGCCTTCGGCCTCGAGCAGAACGGATGAATGACAGAATTTGTCCGCTTTCGATGCTCGGTTGTATCCCCTCGGTGATCCCCTCTCTGTGGTCGAGTTTCTTGAAAGCAGGCTTCCAGGTCCACTCATTTGAGGAGGATTTTTGGACAGCTTGCCATCCCATCGTGACCTATTGGTGCTTGCCTCGTGGCTTGCCAGCTCGTCAGAGCTTCGTCAACATCTTCGTCGACAATTGCTGCCCACATCGGGGCCTCATTTTGCCGCATCCTTCGTCGAGGTACTCCTCGAATGGGAGGACACTTCATGCTGAGTCCCGCCAACCTCCGGTTGTTCCTGTGCAGCCAACCAACCGACATGCGCAAATCGTTCGACGGACTTTCGGGCACGGTCCGGCAATTCCTGTCCCAGGACCCCACCTCAGGACAGGTTTTCGTCTTTTTCAACAGACGCCGCGATCAGGTCAAAGCGCTGTGGTGGGACGACTCGGGCTATGCCATCTGGCACAAGCGCCTTGAGCGGGGTACGTTCCGACCCGGCGACCAGCAAGGTCCCATCGGCACAGCGGAGCTTTCGATGATCCTGGAGGGGATCGTCGCCAAAGGCATCCGCAAGCTCCCTCGGTTCCATTTGCGAAACCGTATTTCCCAGGTGCGATGACACTCGAAATGACCAGCATTCATCGAGGTTTGGCGCTACCTTGATGCCGTGTCGAAAGCGGATGTCATGGTTGCCTCGGCGACGAATTTCGTCGCTTTAAGGGATACGGATCTCGATGCTGTCCTTCGCCGGAACCAGGCTCTCGAATCCGAACTCAAACTGGTGCGCGAGCAGCTGGAATGGCTCAAACGCCAGATGTTCGGATCCCGCAGCGAAAAACTCCCCGTGCATCTGGCCTCTGGTGCCGCTGACCTGTTCGGAAACACTCCAGCCGAGCCCGATCCCTCGACGGTAACGGTTCCGACCCACGACCGCAAGGTCGCCACCAAGGCGGGGCATGGCCGCGAGAAGCTTCCCGAAGGCCTTCCCGTCGAGACCATCGTCTTGGATCTTCCCGAGACAGAAATGGCATGCGGCGAGTGTGGCAAGGATCTGGTGAAGATCGGCGAAGACACGCGAGACGAGCTGCACCTGGTTTCGCCGCGTTTTGTGGTGCGCCGCTACGTGCGTCCCATCTACGCCTGCCGTGTGTGCACCGAGCTGGGCGTCAAGCAGGTTCCGCCTCCGGTGACCGTGATCGACAAGGGCATTCCCAGCGTCGAACTGGTCGTGTGGGTGCTGCTGTCCAAGTACCTGGACCATCTTCCTCTGCATCGCATCGCATCCCAGTTCAAACGCTGGGGAGTCGAGGTCGCCGAAACAACCATGATCGGCTGGATTGCAGCGGTGTTCGATCTGCTTGGCCCCATCCAACGAGCCATGGAGCACGAGATTCGCACCTGCGGGTGCGTGCACGCCGACGAGACGACGTTGCGCGTGCAACGAGGCGACAAGGACAAACATGGACGCGGACGCACCAGCACGGGATACCTCTGGGCGGTGCTGGGACGCGGCCGAGACGGAACTCCCATGGCCGTGTCGTTCCATTACGCTCCCGGGCGGCAGCACGTCGTGGCCAAGGAACTTCTCGAACACGTGACCGGCATCGCCCACACCGACGGATACGAGGCCTACGAACGTTTGTTCGCCAGCCGTCCGGACGTGGTCCATGCCGCCTGCTGGGCGCATGTGCGACGCAAATTCATGGACGCGCTGGAATCGGGATACCACGAAGCCAACGATCCCCTGAAGATGATCGCAACGCTCTACGAAGTCCGAGGCAGCATCGACGCCGTGGTGGAACGATTGACCGCCATCCTGGCAAAGCACGGACGGATCCTGTCTCTGGATGAACGGGATGCCTTGGTCGTGCGGCAGCGAGGCAAGCGCCTGAAGACAGCCATCGACCGGATCGCGCAATGGAATCGCGACGCCAAGTCCAACGCGCTGCCCAAGGGACGGCTGGGAACGGCCATCACCTACCTCGACAACCAGATGCCCCGACTGCGCCGGTGCTTGGAGAATGCCCGGGTGGATCTGGACAACAACATCATCGAACGCGCGATCCGCCCCATCGCCATTGGCCGCAAAAACTGGCTCTTCGCGGGATCGGACGAAGGAGCAAGGAGAGCCGCACTGGTCATGTCCCTGGTCGGGACCTGCAAAATGCGGGGAATCGATCCGGCCCAATACCTTGCCGACGTGCTCCTGCAGTCTTGGAGGAGCAGCGCGCCAAGACCAAGAGGGACATGGAAAAGTTGGCCTCGAAACTGTTCCCCGAAATCGTTGAGATCTTGGAGAGCATCCCTGGCGTCGGAACCGCTTCGGCGATCAGCGTCTTGGCGGGCGTGGGCGACTTCAGAAGGTTCGAAACCAGCAAGCAACTCGTATCCTACGCCGGCCTCTCCCCAACGATCAAGCAATCTGGGACCAGTATCCATTCAAAGGGCCATATTAGTCGTATGGGAGGCGCCCAGATTCGGGGAACTCTCTATATGTGCGCCATGAATGGATTAAGATGTAACGAGCAATGCAAAACCATGTGGAATCGATTGAAATCAAATGGGAAGCATGGAAAGGTTATCATGGTTGCACTTATGAACAAGTTGCTTCGCATAATGTGGACACTGGTCACAAAAAATGAAAAGTACCGCCCAGAAATGGCTTGACTTTAACACTACTCTATCGAGTAGGCCGGGGAATCACACCCCAGCCCCTCGCGGAACCGTGCTTGACAGTCTCCCATCACACGGCTCTTCGAAGCAGATATTGCCACATTCCGAATCCTTTCGACCAATGATGGAATAGCGTCCGATTCTGGATTTCCTGGCTGCATAACCAGCCTCGAGCACGGGAAAACGTCGGCAGGCCAAACTTGCGCCTGACCCACTTCACCAACCTGGTGTTCAGCATGTACATCACGCGCGTCATTTCACTTCGGCTGTATTGGCCGTAATAGCTAATCCAGCCTCGCGTGCGCGGTGCCAGCGCCTTGGATACCTCGCGCAGGGTCATTCCCTGCCACTTGGATATCTTCAGCTTGCGCAGCTCCTCGCCGATCCGACGCTCGTTCTTCTTGCTGATCGCTGGCCAGAAACCCCAAAACGGCCGCTTGTCGCTTTTGCGCTTCATAAGCCGAGGTTTGAACGTGAAGCCCAGAAAGTCGAATTCCTGTGGAATCTCTTCCCGGCTGCGGGGGGGACGTCCGTTCCTCCAGCAGTAGACGACACGCGTCTTCTCCTCGTTCACCTCAAGCCCGTATTCGCCCAATCGCTCACGGATTCTGTCTCGGAGTTCCTTCGCCTCCCGCTCGCTCACCGCATGCACGACGATGTCGTCGGCATACCGCTCGAACGGCACTCCCGGATAGGTCGCCGCCATCCAGCGGTCGAACACTTCGTCCAGGAAGATGTTCGCAAGCAAGGGACTGATCACACCACCTTGCGGGGTGCCTTCCTCCCTGTCTTCGAACGTGCCGTCTCGCTTCCAGATCTGGGCTTGCAACCAACGGCGGCAGTACAAAAGCACGTGCCCCTTGTCGGTCCGCTCCTCCAGGATCGCCATCATCTTGTCATGTTTGATCGCGTCAAAGAACCCGCTGATGTCAAGTTCCGTCACGTACACCATCGTCTTGCAGTTGGACACGCACGAGGCCAAGGCATCGCGCGCGTCGCGCTTGGGACGGTACCCGTAAGAACTCGGATGGAATCCAGGCTCCACAAGCGGCTCAAATTCCGCACGTATCACCTGTTGGGCCACGCGATCAAGGACCGTGGGGATTCCCAGCTTGCGCTCCTTGCCGTTCCCTTTGGGAATGATGTGCTCGCGCACGGCTGGCGGGTGGTAGCTGCCACTGGCCATTCGATTCCACAATGGGTACAGGTACTTCGATGGATTCGCGTCGATCTCGGCGATGCTCACACCGTCGATCCCGACCGCCTTGCCACCCTTGCGAACGTGTTGCCACGCTTGCCATACCTGCAGCTTCTCGATGGGCTGCGTCTTTGCCTCGGTTCGCCCGCTCCTTCTCTCGCGAGGTGGCGTTCCAAACTCCGGCCGCTTCGTGGCGTCCTTTGCTCCAGGGTCATTACAACCGCCTTCATCGCTCGTACGACGCCATCTGACTTCATGCCCCGCATCCAACGGCTTGGCCTCGTGGGAGCTCCACTTGTGCGCGCCGCTGCTCATCGGGTGCATGATCTCACTCGTTCCGTGCAAAAGCCTCGCAGGGAGTCCTGCCACCTATATGCCGGATTCGGGAAGGGCAACCATGTCCAGCTTGGCAATCCCTGTCCTTGTCCCCCAGGCTCTAACGATCCCAAGGTTTTCGAACCGCTACGTATTTCTCGACACCTCATCGGTGGTTCACTTGCGTTCAGCTCTCCGTGCGTCACCTGAAACGGGTCCCCGTCCCTTTTCCCTCTACCGTTCAACACCAGGTCCTCGCGAACCCAGCACCGGAGGGTGGTTTGATGAATCTTCTCTGGTCAAGTTTTCATCGGTGGGCCTGCCACCATCTTCTACACAGTTGCGAATTGGTTATCGGATGCTATTCCTCCTCTCAATTCTCGAGTCACACGTTAGGCACGCTAGATCACAACGGCAGTCGTGGTTGATCACCTATCTAAAAACAAAGCAGGTGACAACGGCTTTGTGTTAGGATCATGTCGATTATAAACGGCTCAGAAACAACATACATGAGAATCACACTACTCTGTTAGAGTAGGTTTCCGTGGTCACTTTGGAGGTCGTTCCTATTAAATTGATCGTTTTATGGCTCAACTTACCATAGTTATGCGCTGTTCAATGACCCTATAATGATTTCCAATTTTTTCTAGAGTTATTTCGAAGCCTTTCCCTGCTAATAACGCGTATGTGACGTTGATTTCGATTTTTATTGTGTTTCCAAATCTTGCAGCTGGCCCAACAATAAATACGCCCTTCTTTAAATAGCCATCACTTTTCCATGTTGTATCAGAATCAAACAGCGAGTCGGCGTTGATTTCGGTTAAATAGCCCCTTAAAGAAGTGCACTCGTTTTTCGAAACAGAATCCAACAGATTTGAACTCGAATAATCAATCCAAAAACCATCATACGTGTTTTCGCGCCCCTCATTGATTGCTGCGTCGATTGAGAGTGCGACTAATTCTGATTTATTTGGAAGGGTGTTTAAATCCGTTTGCACTTCGTAAAATTTAAAAGAAATCAATAATATTAGAGTAGCCGCAAATATTGAAACCAAAAATTTTGACCACTTAGTTGGTAGTTTAATCATTGAACCGAGCCTCCAGAAGAGATGGAATATTATGACTCCCTAAGTCAATCACGGATCAGAATTGGTTATTCATAATATACGTCAAAAACCAGCAGCCCGTCAGCTCAAAAACGGCTTTGTCTTCAAAATATGTCGTTCACAACGCGACTCACAAAGTGGGTCAACTATAAAACAAAGCAGGTCAGGCGGCCGAAGGCCGTCAAGCAATGCGGTCAGAGGCCGAAGGCCGCATGTCGGTCACGAAGCAACTCCACCCGGAGGGTTTGCCTAACGCCGGTCTTCACTGTGCCGAGCAAATCGGCA
>JAKPQQ010000072.1 GCA_029557215.1 Fibrobacterota bacterium
GAAGGATTATTGTCTATTCTCCTCTTCACTGACAGCACAGTTGCTTTTGCAATAGAGAAGGCTTCTTTTTGCTTGTCTGTCAAGGTGTTCATGGATGATAAATATAGCATAAAATGGAATTATTTCAATACCGAGTTAGTATTACCGCTGAATTTGATGTGGAGTGGAGTTCCACCGATAATGTGAAGTATGTCAGTGTATATGGCTGGGGATATTATAATCAGCAGGATATACCGAGCGGATTTAGCAACGAAATTGAGTACTACATTATCCAGGATCGTGGAAGTTACAACCCTACGCAAGGCGGAAAACCCTTTGGTTCTGCAACCATCGATGGGATTGAGTATAATTTCTTTACCACCGACCGCATACAGCAACCTTCGCTTTCGGGAACCAGCACGTTTAAACAATATTGGTCGATTCCGAAAAACACAAGTCAACATCGTACGAAAGGAACCATTTCAATATCCAAACACTTTGAGGCATGGGCAAAAGCTGGCATGAAAATGGGTAAATTGTACGAGGTTGCCTCGATGAAAATCGAATCCTATACTGGGTCAGGGGGGAATGCAAGAGGTTCTGCTACTGTTAAAAAGAATCTGTTGACAATCGGCGGCCCCGTCAATCCAGACGAATTCGCGCTCACGACAAACGTGTCACCCGCTGGTGCGGGCACCGTGACCAAGAGCCCAAGCAACACATCCTACGCCAAAAACGCTTCCGTTCAGCTCACGGCGACCCCTGCGACCGGCTACAAGTTCGTGGGATGGTCGGGCGACGCGACCGGGGCCACGAGCCCCACCACTGTCACCATGACCAAGGATCTTGCGGTCACCGCCAAGTTCGAGCTGGTGTCGGGTGACGGTACCACCAACCTGCTCAAGGATGGCAACTTCCCGAGCAGCAGCGTGATCGCCGATGACGGTGCTTCCTGGAAGCTGGGTCAGGGCACCAATTGGGGCAACTCGGTGGCCACTTCGAGTGTCGCCGGCGGAACCGCCTCGATCAACGTCACGACCATCGGGACCGAAGCCTATCAGCCGCAGCTTGTGCAATACGGCTTGGCTCTGGACAAGGGCATGAAGTACAAGCTGACCTTCAAGGCGAAAGCGGATGTGGCCCGCAAGATCGAAGCCTCGTTCCAGCAATCTGTCGACCCGTGGGGCGGATACGCCTCCAAGGAGTTCGACTTGACCACGACCGAACAGACGTACGAATACGTGTTCGAGATGACCAACGACTCCGATCCGGAATCGCAGTTCGCGTTCAACCTCGGCCAAGCGACAGGCAATGTCTCGATCAGCGACGTCAAGTTGGTCCACACGACCACCAGTTCGATTTCCGCGTCCCGCGGCGTCCGCGCGCCGTTGATCACCGTCGTCGGCGGAACCCTGAACCTATCGTCGATCAACGGCTCCAAGTTGCAGGTCACCGTGGTCGATGTGAATGGCCAGATCAAAGCCGATTTCAACACGGCGGGAACCGCTGTGAATGCGAAGAACGGCCAGTACTCCATTCCGCTTCCAAAGGTGAAGGCGGGAATCTATTTCGTGAAGGTCCAAGCCGCGGACCAGAGCTACGCGTCGAAGGTGCTGGTTCACTAGAAGCGTCGCGAACCTGCGCATTCATGAAGATGGCCGCCAAAGGGGATTACCCCCGATGGCGGCTTTTTCGTTTTTGAATCGGAGATTCCGGCGGATTCGATCCCCGAGCGGGGACTTCAGATCTGGGCAGAAAGCGATTTCAGGGTTTCGATTTCTTCTGGCGTGCCAAAATCCTGATCGAAGACGTGTTCCACATGCCGCAGGATGGGGGCCGTCAAATCCGTTCCGCCTCTTGCGAAGTCCACGATGGATTCTACCGTGCGCAGTGGATTGGTCGGCAGGGTCCGCCAATCGGCAAGGGCGGTTTGGATCGCGAGTTTGAACCCCAGCGAGACGCGCGAGGTCCGCGGAGGCAGGTAGATCACCTGGGTCGGAGTCGATTCGGCGGACTTGGGGGAATGGGGGAGAAGGTTGGAAAATGCCGCGAATCGCGCGCCCTGGCGGATTTCTTCGATCAACCGCGAGGCGGTGAGGTTGGATGTTCCAGCGATGGAGGTCATGGAAAGGCTCCAGAAACCCGAGCGATGCTCGGAGGGGTGGTTTCTGATCGAAAGGTCTGGTTTCTGCAGTGTCCGCAGAAATAGTCGCGACATGGGGCGAACTCGTTCAAACCTTTTAGCCGAGCGCAGGACTTTGGTGGGATCGTGCCGGCCTGAGGAGGCGGGAACCGGGGTGCTTGGGGGCCTACGGCTTCACGGAAGCGCCGATGCGCCCGATGTCGAATTCGCTGGTGGGGTCCGGGTCGTCGGCCTGGGTGGCGACGGAGTCGTCGGAGGCGTTGGGGGAGGTGGATGCATCGGCCGGATTCTGGGGATCCCACCGGGTATCGGACAGCGAGCCGTCGATTCCATCCACCTTGGTGGAAAGGGCGGTGCTTTCCTGGAGCTGGATCTCGTCGAACCTGCGGAGCGCGTCCAGGAGCACGGGCATGGTTTCGCCGTGGATGTTGACTTCCAGGAGCATCGGTTCGTCCTGGAACCGGAAAATGCCGGAAGTCCACCGGAAGATTTCCAGGAGGGAGTCTTCGCCGAGCACCCCTCCCACCTGGCCGTGACGCAGACGGCCTTTGTCGAATCCGAACACCGCGCGGCCGCGCGACCGGGTGATCGTGAGCAGGCCGGTCATGACGCCGGCCTGGATGCTCTGGACCACGGACAGGAACGGGAAGATCTCCAGGTTGCCCCAGATGCCAGGACGCAAGATGCTTTCCAGCTGCTGGTTGGAGGCCCGCAGGCGCCGGGCCAGGAGCCGGTTCATGAGCGTTCCCAGGGCGCCGTACTTGGAGAGCAGTTCGTGGAACCGATCGCGGGGGACGGCCACCAGCGTGCAGGGAGTGGTGCATCGGACGGAATTCGACACCGGTTGCCGGGTCAGGATGGAAAGTTCCCCGAAGCATTCGCCGCGTTGGACGGTGGCGACGCGAAGATCGCCTTCCACGACCTCCAGGATGCCTCCGATCACCAGGTACAGTTCGTTGTTGATGTGGCCGTTTTCCAGGACCACGTGGCCCGTGGGCAGGTCCCGGCGTTCGCCCGCGTTCAGGAGCGAAAGCGCGACGGCCTGCGGAAGCTGCAGCAAAAACGGACGGCTCTCCAGGTCGGTTTCCAGAAGCGACGGATCCAGGTCGTATTCGGCGCCGATTTCCGTCTCGCGCATGGCGTTCCAGGTGCCGTGGCAATCCGTCCAGGAGCATTTCACATCGCCGTCGCGGCCGTCGCGAAGGAGCGTCCGCAATTTCAGGAACGGAACCAGGCAACAGCCCGAACCCGCATGGTGCAGCGCCGGCGGACGCACCAGAAGGCGGTCGCCGGTCCTGTGCAGTGGGCAATCCGACAGATGCGTGGCCTCGAGGACCCAAGGACCCATTGGATTGGTTGCGGCGCTGGTCTCGGTCTCGGCTGGTGTGCTCATCAGTTTCCAAGATAGCCCGTGAAACCTGGGTGGTGCAGTTACATTACATACATGCGATTGTGCGTCTGCGTGGGCCCTCGACCCCAGAGTCGTAGAGGGCGGTTGGGGACCCACACCTCCATTGGTCGTCCCGACAATTCCGTGTGGATGTCGCCCAACCAGCGAACTGCCAAGGGCTTTTCGTCCTGGGACTTCCTGTGGGTGGACCCTGGACCCGTGGCCGAAGATCAATTGCGGACGTTCCTGCTGGAAGATTGGCCTCCCGAGGAGGTCCTGATCTCCGGGGGGTGTTCGGCGCTGGTGCGCGACGTCCCTTGCGGGTTCGGCTTGTACGCCAACGAGATTCTGGACCCCCACAAGGGGCCGCATTGGCCCAGACCTCCCCGCGCGTTGTCGGTCCACACCGTCCAGAAGGCGCTCGCGGGGAGAGCTCAGGCGGGCAAATTCCTGACCACCGAAGTCCCTTGCGTGACGCCCAGCCACAAGCTGGAGTCGGGCCACGGCTACGGGGCCATCGCCGTCGACCAGGACAGCGCCCTGCTGTGCCGTCCGTGCGTGGAGCTGGACATCGGACACGCGGTGCTGCGGTTCGTGATGGACCCCGCGGAACTGGACATGAGTCCCGAAGTCCCCGACCTCGCCGACAGGATCCAAGCCGGCGCCCGCGAATGCGAAATGGCCTTGTTCACGGCCTTGGCGTCGCTCTGATCTTCGAGCGGTCGCGCGAGCCGTCTCCCGGCGGCTCTCGACGCGCTACAGGAAGTTCGCGAGCGAGGGTTGGATGATCTTCGCGCCCACCTGCATGGAAGCCTGGTACACCTGCTGGCGGGTCTGGAAGTCGGAAATCGTCTTGGCGAAGTCCACATCCTCGATCAGGCTCGTCTGCTGCAACAACGCCAGATGGTCCTCCCTGTTCTGGTCGTGGGTCAGCGAAAGCCGGTTGGAACGCGATCCGGCGCTGGTCTGCGCCTGCAGGAGCCGTTGCAGCGAGTCCGTGATTTCCGGCATGCTGGCCTGGACCTGCCGGGAATCGTCCACGTGCAGGCCCTGCATCAGATCGATCAGCGAATCGAAGACCGAAACCTCGGCGGTGGATCCGAACGCCTGGTCGGGCAGCACGTTCACCTGCACGGTGGTGTCCTGCTGGACTTCGCGCTCGACGGTTCCCGTCATGTCCAGTTCGGATTTGCGGATCCAGTCGAAGCTCGCCTGGATGCCCCCCGGCGTGGCGGCGAGCGCCGTTGCGGCGGGGGTCAGGAAGGTGACGCGCCCGGTCTTGTATTCCACCGTGTAGTCGGTCTCTTCGGTCAATCCCGCGATGGAAAGGCTTCCAGGCAGGATGTTCCGGGCGCCGGGATTGCCGGTCGCCGTGTTGGAGTCGCGCAGGGTGGTGTCGTAGAGCTGCAGCGTGGCGGGCACGGCGGCGAGCGAGGTCCCGTTGGCGTTGGGTGCCGCGAAGATCGCGTCGGTGGCGGTTTCCACGGTGTACGGGGGAACCTCCGTCTGCGTGCCGGAAAAGATGAATTCGCCCTTGAGGGTGGTGTTGGCGATCGACAGCATCTGGTGGGTCAGCGCCAGCACCTCGTCGCGCAGGTAGATCCGTTCCTTGGCGGAGTAGGTGTCGTTGGCGCCCTGGATCGCCAGCTCGTTGGCGCGCTGCAGGACGTCGTTTCCGGACTTCAGGGCCGTCTCGGACGTGGACAGCCAGGAAATGCCGTCCTGCATGTTGCGCAGGTACTGGTCCTGCCGGTTGGTCTGCGAATGGAGCTTGAGCGCCTTCACCACGCCCACCGAATCGTCCGATGGCTGGTTCAGCGCCTTGCCGGTGGCCAGCTGGGTCATCAGGGTGTTGAGCTTGCCTGCGTTGGATTGGATCCCGATCTGGACGTTGTCCGAGATCATCCCGTAGGTGATGCGCGTCATGGGTACCTCACCTTCCCAGGCCGATCAACGTGTCCATCAGCTGCGAAATGGTGCTGATGTAGCGCGCCGAAGCCTGGTAGCTGTTCTGGAATTTGACCATGTTGCCGAGCTCCTCGTCCATCGAGACGCCGGCGATCTCGTCGATCTGGGTCTGCAGGTAGGTCTTCAGGTTGCCGGCCGTCTCCAGGGTGCTCGCGGCGCGGCTCTTTTCCGCGCCGAGCTTGCCCACCATGCTGGAATAGGCGTCGCCCAGGGTGGCCGTGTCGGTGCCGAACTGGTCCGGCATGGCGATCTTCATCTGCGCGATCTGCGCGATCTTGAGCGCGTTCTTGCCGTCGCCCTGTCCGTTGAAATCCGGGCTCGTGTACCGGAAATCGACCGTGATCGCGGTCCCGGGGGGTACGCCCGCGGCGTTGTTGAACACGATGGTTCCGCCGCGGTAGTCCACCGTGTAGTCGTTGCCCGCGCCTTCCTTCAGGAGCGCCGACGGAGGTCCCACGGTGCGCACGACCACCGAACCCTGCGAAAAGTTGCGGTAGTCCGTGTTCACGGTGTTGCCGATGTCCAGCGGGGTGCCCGCAGGGGGCACGGTCAGGTTCAGGGGCGCTCCCAGGGCCTGCGAGGTGCCGCCCAGCGCCGCCGCGACATAGGCGGTTCCGTTCTTCACGGTGGCCGACAGCGCCATGGTGCTGGCGCCGGTCGTTTCCGGATCGAAGAAATCCGTCCCGGTGGAGCCCGCGAGGTCGAACCCCTGCCGGTGCTGCTCGTTCACCGCCTGCGCCAGGCGTCTGGCGAAATCGTCCAGCTGCGACTGGTACCTGGGAATGATCGTGTCGCGGGTGTCGAACAGGCTCTTGATGGAGCCCGCCTTGGGTTCGAAGACCTGCCGTGTGCTGGTGAGGGTGAGCGAGGTCTGGCTCACCTGCGTGCCGTCGGGAAGGTCGAACAGGTTGCGCTCGACCTTGAGCGGCATCGCTCCGGTCCCCGACACCACGAGGCTGCCGGCGGTCGTCACGATGTAGCGGCCCTGGGCGTCCTCCGTGTAGGAAACGTCCATGTACTGCGACAATTCCCGGAACTTGATCTCGCGCTGGTCGCGGGTGTCGTTGGCGTTGGTGCGGATGCCGCCCATTTCCGCTTCGGCGATGGTCTGGTTGTCCTGCGCGATGCCTTCCAGCAGGATGTTGACCTTTTCCGCGTAGGCGGCGATCTCGTCGTTCTTGGTGCGCACCAATTCGGTGAACTGGCCGCCCAGGTCCTGGAACCGGCCCACCAGCGAGGCCGACGCGTCCAGAACCGCCTGGCGGGCGGTGACGTCGGCGGGATTGTTGGCCAGATCCTGCCAGGATGCCCAGAATCTGTCAAGGAACGTGTTCAGGCCCGAATCGCTGGGTTCGGTCAGCACGTTCTGCACCGATTGCAGGTCCTTGTCCAGCTGCTGGCGTTCTCCCACCTGCGATTCCACCGCCTGCATCTGGCGGTCCAGGAGTTCGTCGCGCATGCGCCGGATGTCCTGGATGTCCACGCCGTAGCCGACCTGCCCGAAGTTGCCGTCGATGCGCGCTCCCGCCACCAGGTTGGCGCGCTTTCGGCTGTAGCCTTCGGTGTCGGCGTTGGTGACGTTCTGGCCCACCAGGTCCAGCTGGGTCTGGGCCGCGCTCAGGCCGCGCGATCCGATGTTCAGGAGTCCGAAGAGCGACATGGCGCTACGCCTTCCATGCCCGCTGGAACACCGGCACGGCCGTTCCCGCGGTCCGCTGGCCGCTGCGGACGTAGGCCGCGGGCGGGCGGATCGAGCGTGTCGCCGCCTCCTGGGCCAGCCGGATGGCGCCTTGCGAAACCTTCAGCCCGATCAAGGCCAGTTCGCTGGAGCGCCGGCCCGCGTCTTCGGCCAGGATCACCGCGTCCCGCAGGTTCTTTCCCGCCGCGCGCAGTTGGTCGGCCCAGGCGGCCGGGAGCCGGTCGGCGAGATCGGTCAGCCGCGGCGGAGGGTCGTCGGGCAATTCGAGCTCGATCGCCAGTTCCAAGGTCGATCGGATCCGCATGTCTTCCTCGTCGGCGATGGCCACGAGTTCGCGTTCCATGGCGTCCACCGACGCGGCCATGTTCGCGAAGCGTCCGGCGACCATGTCGGCGTGGTGGGATTCGGCGAAGCCGGCCCAGGCGAGATTGCGCGTGCGCAACCGCTCGAGGCAGGCCAGGAGGACTTCGAGGGCGTGGGGCTTGGCGTTCATGGCGTGCTCCGGAATTGGGCGCGGGCGGCGGCCACGCGTTTCACGTAGTCCTGGGTCTCGCGGTAGGGCGGGATTCCGCCATGGGCTTCCACGGCGCCGGGGCCGGCGTTGTAGGCCGCAAGCGCGAGCTGGTCGGATCCGAACCGTTCCTTCATGCGGGCCAGGTACCTGGCGCCGCCCAGGACGTTCTGGACAGGATCCGTCGGGTCGACCCCGAGCTCGCGGGCGGTGGCCGGCATGAGCTGCATGAGGCCGATCGCCCCCTTGGGGGAGCGGGCGGCCGCGTTGCCGCCGGATTCCGTCTGGATCACGCTCCGGATCAGGTCGGCGGGCAATCCGGTTTCCGTGGCGGCGCGCGCGACGGTCCGCGACAGCTCCGCCGGAGAGAGCTTGGCTTCGGCGACCTTGGAGTACGCCCCGGTCGCCTCGGGCAGGGAGCGGGGGAGAGGCGCGGGCAGGGAGGGCATCGATTCGCCGCGTTCGGCCTGTCCCAAGAGGTGCGGGTAGAGCATCTTCGCCAGCCCGAACCCGCCGGCCTGCGCGACCTGGTCGGCCATCCCGTCCCAGGCCATCGACATCTGCTGTTCGGTGGCGCCGTCCTGGGGTTCTTCGCTCAGGATCTTGGTCGCGTTGCGCATCGACTGGAACACCTGTCTCACCAGGATCGCCTCGAAATCCTGGGAAGCCTTCCAGGCCTTCTTCTGGTTCGCGGTCGTCGGCGGCGGGGTGGTTCCCGACAGTTGGCCAGCGGCATTGATGGACATGGGCAGCCTCCCTGCTTTCCCCGTTCGTAAAGCGAAGAGAATGCCAGCAATCCATGTGGCAGAAATATGGAGGGAACCCCTGGCGTCGCTCGGCAAAGACTACCGGGCGACCGTTTTGGACCGTGATCGGATCCTCTTGGTGCCTTGCGACCGGCGCTTGACTAGTTTATTCTATCCGGGGAACAGAAGTCCCCCGTGCGGCCACTTGGATGGAGAACGTGTGAAGATTCTCATCGTCGAGGACGATCCCACTAGTACGCTGATTCTGGAACGATCGCTGCGCAAGGCGGGGTACGAGACCCTTTCCGCCTCGGACGGGGTGGAAGCCCTCGAGATCCTCAAGGAGCAGCCCTGCGACGCCATCGTGTCCGACTGGATGATGCCCCGCATGGACGGCATCGAACTGGTGCATCGCATCCGCTCGGTCGTGCAGCCCTTGCCGGTGTTCCTGATCGTGACCTCGCTGTCCATGCCCGAAGCGCGTTCGCATGCGCTCCAGGCCGGCGCCGACGACTACCTCGCCAAGCCGTTCGCCGTGCCCGAGGTGCTCGAGCGTCTGGCCAACTGTCTGGCCCGCCGCCAGCAACCCGAACCTCTCCCGTCGTCGTTTCGGCGGACGCCTTCCACGTTTCCCATGGATCCCCCTCCCACGTTCGTGGGAATCGGCATCACGGCCAGCACGGGCGGCCCCGAAGCCGTCCGCGAGGTCATCCGGGGGATCGGTCCGTTCAAGGAAAGCGCCGTCTTCCTGGTCCTGCACGGCCCCGCCTGGATGCTGGAAACATTCGCTTCTCGCCTGCAGCGCGAAACCACCATGCCGGTGCGCCTTGCCGAAGACGGAATGGTCGTGGAGCCCGGCAAGATCTATCTGGCGCCCGGCGACTGGCACATGACCGTGGCCCAGGGGCCGGTCATCAAGCTCGACAAGGAACCGCCCGAGAACTACATGCGCCCGGCCGCCGATCCGTTGTTCCGGACCTTGGCCTCGGTGTTCCAATCCAACGCCATTGCCGTGATCCTGACCGGCATGGGACGCGACGGAGCCCTGGGCGCTGCGGAAATCGTCGCCCACGGCGGGTCGGTTCTCGCGCAGGATCCGCGCACCGCGGTCGCGCCGTCCATGCCGCAGACGGCCATCAACGCGGGTGTGGTCACGCAATCGCTTCCGCTCCAGGATATCGCTCCGGAAATTTTGCGCAAGGTCGGCTTGCATTCGGAATCGGATTCCAGCGCGTCCTGATTTCGGGAACAGGTTCGGGCGCCACCCCTTGGCAGGGGTCGCCACCCTGCGGGCTCCCTCGATTCCTCGGTCGGTGCCGTGCTGGCCGTTGCAAGGGCGAGGCATGCCTGGCACCCTTCGGGTGCCACCGCCCGCTTTGCGATGCCATGGCGGTCGCCCCTACGGAATTTGGCACGGTCACCCGCCGTTGGCGGCCCTGCGGTCGGCTGGCGCGTGGGGGCATGCGATCGCGTGGACCATCGTCCGTCGGTGCCGTGCTGGCTGTTGTAAGGGCGAGGCATGCCTCGCCCCTACAATGATGGCACGGCACCGTCGGGAATTGGTTTTGACAGAAACTTGACCGATGGATCTGCGGACAACGGCCGTCCGAAAAGGTATTGTTGCGCACATGCGCCAGTCCGTCGTCTACCGTAGTCTTCTTGTCGCCGCGATCCCCGTCTTCGCCCTGGACGAAAAGCCCGTCCTGGAGCAGGGGGGGATGGAAATGGGACTCCGCCTGGGGTTCGACGCCACCTACCAGATGCTCGACGATTCCTGGGCGATGTCCAGCGCGCAATCGCCGGGCGCACCCGTGGCGTACGGATCGGAAGCCTATTTCAAATACGGCATGAACGAAAAGTCCGATCTCGAGGTCGTGCTCCCGTGGGCGTTCCGCGACAAGGATTGGACCAGCCTGGAAGGACGCGACGATTCCTACGGCGGGTTCGACCGCCTGCACCTGGCCGCCAAGATCCGTCTTCTCAAGAAAGGGACCGCCGGTCTGATCGCCGGGTTCTCGTTCCCCTTGGGCCACGCGAAGGTGGTCGGGTTCACGCCCGAATGGGGCTTCACGCTCGGGACCTTTGCCGGGTACCGCAAGGCCAATTGGTGGATCGACGGGCTCGGGACCTGGTCGACCACCCCCAAGAACAGCGACGGGTTCCAGCCCGGCGACGTCACCTTGCTCACCGCGCGCGGCGGCCTGCAGCTGGAAGAAGGCATCGCTCCCGACTTCGGGATTTCCTACGCGATGACCGGTCACCCCAGCATCGACGATGTGGACAACGGTCCCGCCGTGCACAAGATCACGGCGATCCCGGGCTGCCAGCTGATGCTCGACGAGGAATGGACCCTGGAGGTCCGTTTGCCGGTCGTGGTGAGCGGCGCGAACACCCATGCGAGCGCCGGGCTTTCGCTGGGAATCATCGGGTATTTCGAGCCCTGACGGAATTGGGAGCGGATCGCGGTCGCGACGAGCTAACTTTGCCGCCCTGTGAGCCAGAGACCATGCATCGTGATCGTGGGGCGTGCCAACGTCGGCAAGTCCAGTTTGTTCAACCGTTTGTTGGGACATCGGGTGGCCGTCGTGCACGACCGCCCCGGCGTCACCCGCGACCGCCACTTCCGCGAATGGGATTTCGAGGGGCGCCGCTGCGACCTCGTCGACACCGGCGGCTTCATCGATGAGACCAAGGATCCGTTGGCCCACCAGGTGCGCCAGCAGATCAACCTGGCCTTGGACGCCGCCGATGTGGTCCTGTTCCTGATCGATGCCCGCACGGGTCTCACCTACGACGACCTGCAGATGGCGCGCCAGGTGCAGCGCGGCGGCAAGCCCGTTCTGCTGTTGGCGAACAAGGCCGAGCGTCCCCAGGACCGCGAAGCCATCGTCGAATGGCTCAAGCTGGGGCTTGGACCGGCAAATCCCGTGTCGGCCACCACCGGCTACGGATTCGACGGCCTGATCGAGCGCCTGCGCGTGCTGGTGCCGCAGGGCGGTTCCAAACCGAAGGACGACGACAGGATCCGCATGGCGATCCTGGGCCGCCCCAACGCGGGCAAGAGCACCCTCGTGAACCGCTTGCTGGGCGAAGACCGCATGATCGTCTCGCCGGTGCCAGGGACCACGCGCGATTCGGTGGACGCCCAGTTCACCTGGGAAGGACAACGGTTCCAGGTCACCGACACCGCAGGGCTGCGCAAGAAGGCCCGGGTCCACGACGACGTGGAATATTTCTCCAACATGCGTTCGCTGGAATCCATCCGGCGTTCCCATGTGGCGATCCTGCTGGTGGATTGCCTGTCCGACACCTTGCTGGAAGACGGCCTTCCCGAGCAGGACCTGCGCATCCTGCGCCAGGTGGAAGAAGCCGGCAAGGGCCTGGTGATCGGGTTGTCCAAGTGGGACGCGGTCGCCAAGGACCACAAGACGTTCGACGCCCTGGTGAAGGATCTGCGCATCCGGGTTCCGGCGCTGGCCGAAACCCCCATCATCGCCTTTTCCGGCCAGGACGGCCTGCGCGTGCCGCGGCTTCTGTCCGAGGTCGTGCGGGTGCGCAAGGGGCTTTCCAAGGTCCTGGGGCGCGAGAAGGTGATCGAATACTTCGATCAGGCGCTCAAGATCCAGAAGCCGCCCTATTCGCACGGACATCCGGTGACGCTGAACCGTTGCTGCCAGGTGCACGTGGATCCGCCCATGTTGGCCTTCGAGACCGACAATCCCGACCAGGTGGCCGAATCCTACCGCCGGTACCTGCGCGCCAAGGCGATCGAGTTCTTCGATCTGGGCGGCGTGCCTTTGCGCATCGCCTTCCGCGACAAGCTGGAACTGCGCACCGACGAAGACCTGGCCCGTTTTGGCGGCGACACGGTGGTTCCGCGCCCCGAAGGTTCCAAGGAGGGGCGCCGGATCCGCAAGCCCAAGGTCGCCAAGACCAAGGCGCCCGAACCTGCCGAAGACGCCCCGTTCAAGGAAGACCGCGCCACGCCTCGCGTCAAGCGCGCCCCCAAGAGCACGCACGACAACAAACCGGCCAGGCCCGTGCGCATGGCGCGCGAACCCAAGCCGCTGCCCGAATCCAAGCTCAAGAAGGTGGGCAATCCGGTCAAGCCCCCGCGCTCGGCCAAGCCCGCCCCCAAGCGGCCCCCGCGCAAGGGAAAATGACCGTTTAGGGCAAAAACTGTCATAGCCCGGTTGTGAAAACCGTACTCGGAGTGTCGATTCGCGATGGCGACGAGAAGCTCGCGGTTTGGCACCACAAGATGGTTCGAGCTGAACGAGTCGTCGCGGGTCGGCGCTCCGCTGCGAGTACTACGATGCGGCGTGGTTCTCAGCCCAGGTGCGGGAGCTTCCAGGTGGGCATGCGCGCCACCAGGAGCAGCAGGGCCAGGCCGTAGTAGAGCAGCAGGGCCTTGAACTTCTCGCGGGAATCCTTGAGCTTGCGGATCTTGACGCTGCCCACGTGGGCCAGCGCCAGGGCCGCGATCGCGATGAACGGATGCTCGATCACGGCCAGGCGGATCTCGCGGTTGCCCATGGCTTCGCCCATGTTGGAAAACGCGTTCTGCGCCACCGGCGACACGAACATCAGCACGATCCCGAGCAGGAACTGGATGTCCAGCGCGATGGGGAACAGTTTGCGGGCCTTGTCGTCGGCGGGGAGCCATCCGCCTTTGGCCAGGATTCCGGTGGTGGCCCGGAACAGCGCGTAGAGCCCGACCGCCAGGATGGCCCAGCGGAACGAATTGTGCAGGAACAGCGTGGTCGAATAGGCGGTCAAGGTGTCGTCTCCGGTTCTGGTCTCGAGGGAGGCATCAATGAATAAAAATCCGTCTCATCCAGCCACCGCGATCGCGAAGATGGGTCAGGCGACGGATTCCGTCTTTCGCGGACCGGTGCCGAACAGGGCCACGAGCGCGCCGGCAAGGACCAGCGCCCCGATCGCCCACGACCAGGTGGGGAGCACCTTGACGCCGATCCAGGTGCTCCAGGCGCCGAACAGCAGGAAGATGCTCGCGCAGGTCCAGCGAACGGGCTTTTCGGGCAGCTTCGCCCCCAGGTAGACCCCGACTCCGATGGCGATCGCGTCGGAAAGGACCATCCCGATGGTGGAGCCGAGCCAGACGGGAACCAGGTCCTTGATGTGTTGCGTGGTCACCGCGGCGGTGGTGAGCATGGTCTTGTCGCCCATTTCGGCGATCAGGAAGGTCCAGAACACCACAAGGAACGGCGTGGTCGACCTACGGATGCCCGAGGTCTCGTCGTCGCCTCGCAAGGTCCAGATCCCGAAGACGATGAACGACAACCCCGCGAGGTAGGCCACCCAAGGCCCGGCCAGGATGTTGCCCAGCAGGCCTCCGAGCGCCACCGACACGATGTGCGCGACCGCGGTGGCCGCGGCGATTCCGGCCAGCACGAGGCCGGGTTTGTAGCGACCGGCCAGGGTGAGGGCGACCAGCTGGGTCTTGTCGCCCATTTCGGCGAGGAAGACCATGACGAGCGATACGATGAATGCGTCCATGGGGGCAAAAGGTATTACCCGCTCGAGTGGTCTTCAGGGGGTCTTCGACGGCTCAGGCTTTCCTTCGGCCACTTTGGTTGCCGGCTTCGGGAGGGATTGGTGGATCGGTTCCGGGCAGGCGGCGTGGGAACGCTGGCAGACGGCCGCCACACCGGGGATCTGGAAGGCTTCCCGAAGCCAGGGGAGTTGCGCCTCGCGGAACGGAACCGAATCCCACAGGTCGTTGGTTTCCTGCGGATCGGTCCGGAGATCGAACAATCCCCCTTTGGCGCCGCTGCTGAACACGAACTTCACGCCGTCGCGAAGGACGTATCCGCCTTCGATGTCCCACGAGCGGATGTCGCCGGTGTTCTGCCCGATGATCGTGCGCGGCCCCGCGGGCTCGCGCAGCAGGCTGGCGCCGTCCAGGAACTGTCGCACCCGCGGCTGGTCCAGGATTCCCAGCAGGTCGTAGATGGTGGGAGCGACGTCCAGGAGCTGCACGTCCCGGGAAGCCCAGGCGAGCAGGTTCCGGCGCAGGATCTGTCCGGCCGGGGTGGCCGCCAGGCGTTCGGGAACCCGGATCGCGAAGGGGATCCGGATCGTCTCGTCGAAGAACGAATTGATGCGTCCGATCTTCCGCGCGCCGATGTTTTCGCCGTGGTCGGAGACCATGATCACGAGGGTGTTTTCCAGCAGGCCCGATCGGCGGAGACGTTCCAGCCCGACGCCCTGGATGCTGTCCACGTAGCGCACCGATGCCTGGTAGCGCTCGCGACCGGCCAGCGGCAGATCGGTCCTGTCGGGGCCGGGGTAGAACGGGTTGTGGTTGGAATTCAACTGCCACACGCCCAGGAACGGCCCCTTGGTTTCCGCCAGGACCTTGGACAGGCTGTCGAGCGTCAGGGCGTCGTCCACCCCCAGGTCGTTGTTGCGCGGGATGTCCCAGTCGGGGCGGTGCACCACGCGGTCCAGGGATCCGAAATAGTACTGGTCCAGGTGCTCCCAGCGCCAATCCTGCGAGGTGACCAGGAACGTGCGCATTCCGGCGGCCTTGGCGGCCTGGAAGACCGATGGCGAGCGATGGAACCGGAACGTCGACGAATGCGGCGCCACGCCGGTCAGCAGGCTGGGGACGCTGACGGAGGTCGAGCTGGAGTTGGATCGCCCGTGGGGGAACGCCACGACCAGGGAGTCGGCCAGGAATCCGGAGGTCCTGGGCGCCAGGGCGCCGGGGTCGAGCGAATCGAGCAGATTCTGTCCCGGATGGAAGGCGTCGGAGCGCAGCGATTCGTGGAGCACGATCAGCACGTTGCACGGGACCGGCGCGGCGGGCGCGGCGAGCTCGATGCGGTTGGGGCGCTGCAGGTTGGTCCGGTTGCCCGTCATCATGAGGCCGTACT
>JAKPQQ010000081.1 GCA_029557215.1 Fibrobacterota bacterium
CCCATTTGAGGGCCGTCTGGTCGAGCCGTTCGGGGGCGGTGGAATTGTACCGCGCGATCTCGGCGCCATCGATCCTCACCGAATCCAGTCGGCGGTTCATGGCCAGGATGGCGTACACGGGAGCCTCGATCGTGTCGGCGACATCGGCCGTCACGTAGATCACGGGGCGCAGATCCTTGCGCATCCGCGACGACGGACGCGGCGCCGTGTCGATCCGGACGAACCGTTCCAGCGGCTGGGTCCCGAACGCCGTCGCCACCGGGATCGCGAGCAGATCCTCCACCGAAGACCGGTCGGCGATCGCGAACCGCGCGGTCACTTTCCGTTCTTCGCGCGCTTCGGGGGCGTCCATGCGCGCCAGTTCCGTTCCCGACAACGCCAACGCCAGAGTCCGGGAGACGCTTTGCACGCTGGCGCCCATGCGGGCCGCCTCGACGGCGTCCACCCGGAAAACTCGTTCGCTGCCGGGCGCCTGCACGCTCCAGTCGACATCCACCACTCCGGGGGTGGTCTCCAGGACCCGCCGGACCGCCGACGCGGCCGCGACCCGCACCGAATCGTCGGACGCGTAGACTTCGGCGACCAGGGTGGACATCACCGGCGGGCCGGGAGGGATCTCGGCCACCTTGGCGCGCGCCTGGTAGCGAGCCGCGATGGGCTCCACCAGCTTGCGCGCCGCGATGGCGATCTCGTGGCTCTGACGTTTCCTGTCGCTCTTGGGGACCAGGTTCACCTGCACGTCGGAAACCTCCCCGCCGCGGCGCAGGAAGTAGTGCCTCACCAGTCCGTTGAAATTGAACGGACTGGAGGTCCCCGCGTAGGCCTGGGCGCTGGTCACCTCGGGAAGGCGCAACAGGGCCTGGGCGACTTCCGAAGCCATCGCATGCGAGGTTTCCAGGGTGGTGCCGCGGGGCGCGTCCAGGATCACCTGGAACTCGCTCTTGTTGTCGAACGGCAGCATCTTGACCTGCACGGCCTTCACCCAGAGCAGGCCGATCGACGCGACCAGAAGCGCGACGGTACCGGCGTAGAATCCGTAGCGCCGCCCTTTGCCAACCATGAGGCCTTCCATGAGACCTCGGTAGAGCCTTGCGAAACGGGTCTCCTTTTCCTGGACCTCCCCATGCGCGTGGACATGCCCCTTGAGCAGCCGGAACGCGAGCCAGGGCGTGACCACGAACGCCACCGCCAGCGACGCGATCATGGCCGCCGACGCCCCGATGGGGATCGGCCTCATGTAGGGTCCCATCATGCCCGACACGAACGCCATGGGAAGGATGGCCGCGATCACCGCGATGGTCGCGAGGATCGTGGGATTCCCGACTTCGTCGACGCCTTCGATGGCGGCTTCTTCCGGACGGCGTTTTCCCATCGCCAGATGCCGGTAGATGTTCTCCACCACCACGATGGCGTCGTCCACCAGGATCCCGATGGAGAAGATCAAGGCGAACAGCGTGATGCGGTTGAGCGAGTAGCCCAGCGCGTAGTACACGAACAGCGTCAGCGCGAGCGTGACCGGAACGGCGACCAGGACCACCACCGCCTCGCGCCATCCCAGGAAGAACCAGATCAGGATGGTGACGGAAACCGTCGCGATCAGGATGTGGAAGATGAGCTCGTTGGCCTTTTCCGCAGCGGTTTCGCCGTAGTCGCGCGTGGTTTCGATCTCGACATCGGCCGGGACAAGACGCTCCCGGGCCGCTTCGATCCGCTCGAGGGCGGCCTGGGCCACCACCGTCGCGTTCGCGCCCGGCCGCTTGGAGACGGAAATCGTCACCGCCGAGGCGACGGATCCCTTGGCGTGGTGGCTGACCAGGCTCGTCGCTTCGGCCCATGCGTCCTCCACCGAGGCGACATCGGCCAGCGCCACGCTGCGACCGCCACGCGTGGCCACCACCAGGCGTTCCAGATCTTCCTTGCCGGCGGGACGCGCCCCCACCCTCACGTTGACCACCGTGTCGCGCTGGTTGAATTCCCCCGCCACGAAGCGCGCGTCGCTTCCCGCGATCGCACCCGCCACTTCCTGCGGGTCGACGGAATTCGCCATGAGCCTGGCTGGATCCAGGAGCACGCGGAACTGCCGCGGCGATCCTCCGATCACCTGCGTCTGGGCGACGTCCGGCAGGGTCCGGATCTCGTCCTCCAGATGCACCGCGATCTCGCGCAGCTGGTCCGATCCGTACCGCTCGGAATGCAGCGTGAGCGCCAGGATCGGCACGTCGTCGATCGAGTGCGCCTTCACCAGGGGCGGCGACATCCCCGCGGGGAGCTGGTCCATGGAGGACGCGAGCTTGGCCTGCACCTTCACGATGGAATTTTCCTGGTTTTCCCCGACCTTGAAGCGCACGGTGACCATGCCGTGGCCGTCGCCGGCCATGGAATAGACGTGTTCGACTCCGGGGATTTCCCACATCCGCCGTTCCAGTCCGCGGATGGCGAGGTTTTCCACCTCGCGCGGCGCCGATCTCGGAGCCTGCACGAACACGTCGATCATGGGAACCGAAATCTGCGGCTCCTCTTCGCGCGGCGTGGCGAGCATGGCCAGGAATCCGGTGGCCAGCGATGCCATCGCGACCAGCGGCGTGAGTTTGGACCCCATGAAGGCCCTTGCGATGCGTCCGGCGATTCCCATGGCTCAGTTCCCCGCCACGGCAAGCGAAGGAACCACGACCGAATCGCCTTCGGCGAGCCCGGAAAGCACCTCCACGCGACCATCCATCCGCGCACCGGTGCGGATCCAGCGTTTGACGTCGCCCTGCGGACCGCGGACCCAGACCCCGACCAGATCGCCCTGGCGCACCAGCCCGGATTCGGGAACCAACCGCGCCATGCGTTTCCCGCGCGGCAGGAACAAGGTCGCGACCGCTCCGCTGGAAAGCGAGTCGGCCCCGTTGTCGACGATCGCGTTGACCACCGAAAGGTTTCCGGAACCGGATGGAACGATCCCTTCGATCCTGGCGCGCACGTCGCGGCCGTCGACCCGGGCAACAAGAACCGTCCCGACGGACAGGTTCCGTGCCGTCGCGGTGGTCGTGCTCACCGAAATCCGAAGCACCGAGGCGTCCTCCATCCGCAACAGAGGCGCCCCCGGCGAAGCCATCATGCCGGGATCGACGAGGCGCGAGACGATCTTGCCGGAAAACGGCGCGACGATCCGCGAATAGCCCTGGATGGACTTGAGCTCGGCGTCCTGGGCGCGCACCTGCGACAATCCGGCCCGTGCCCGGTCCAGCTCGGCCTCGGCCTGGTCCAAGGCCGATCTGGGGACCGCGCTGTCGGCGAACAGCGAACGCATCCGGCGCACCTGCGTTTCGGCCAGGGCCAGCTGGGAGCGCGAAGCCTCCAGCCCCGAAACCAGGCCGTCCGACCGCGCGTCCAGGTCCTTGCCGTCGACCTGCAACAGGAATTGTCCGGCACGGACGCGATCCCCCTCCTTGACGGATACGGACAGGATCTTGCCCATCAATCGCGTGGAAAGATCGGCCGACAAACGCGGCGCGGCGGCGCCGGTCGCCTCGAGCATGGATTCGACCAGGGTGTCCCGGACCACCAGCACGCTTCCCGCGAGCCGCCTGGGGGCGGCATCCGGTCTTTCGTGTTCGTCCCTGCATCCGGACAGCGCACCCAACGCGACGCCGACCAGCAGCATCGTCCTTGTGATCTTCATCGAAGTTCTCCTAAAGTTGTCGTTTTCAGTTCTTTGCGTTCAACGAAGCCAATTCGGACGGATCCCGTCCTTCCAGGATCGCGAGCCTGGACAGGGTCGCGACGATTTCCTGGCGAAGCGAAACCATTTCCAGCCGGATGCGGGTTTCCAGGGATCCAGCCTCGATGCGTTCTGCGATCGTGGCCAGGCCTTCTTCGTAGCGCCGCCCCACGATGCGATGCGATTCCGCCGCCTGCTCGAGCGAACCGCGCTCGATTCCCAGCCGTTCCAGCGCCGCCGCCAACCGGGCGCGTTCGACCTCCCGCTCCATCGCCTGCCTCGCGCGGAGCGCTTCGAGCCCGGTCTCGGCTTCGCGCCAGCGCCCCCGAGCCTCGCGCTCCGAACCGAACGCCTGGGGGCCTCCCAGGATGTTCCAGGAAGCGACCACCCCCACCGACCACGACGGATCCTCGCGCAGCATCGAAGCCCGCTCCTTCCAGTCCACGCGGGCCATGCCGTTCAGGCGAGGCAGGAAGGCGTCGCGTTTGCGGCACCAATCGGCGCGCGCGGCCCGGGCCTGCAGCCCGGCCATTTCCGATTCCAGCGAAGTCCCGCGAACCGCCTCGGTCCGGACTCCGGCCATCAAGACGGAATCCGACAATTCGATCGCGGGCACCGCGCCGGGAAGCGGCCCGCCGCCCAACAGGAGGGCCAACCGTTTCTCGGCGAGCTGGACATCCGTGCGCGCCTTGGCCAGACTCGCCCCGATGGACGCGACCTCCACCTTCGAGCGCAGCACGTCCGAACGCGTGGCCGTCTCGTTGCGACGCCCGGAGGCCGCCTGGCTCTCGTAGGAGCGAGCCACGGCGAGCCCCGTCTCCCAGGCCCCCATGGCGGCCCTCGCCAAGCCGACCGCGAACCAGGCTTCCACGACCTGCGCCCTGGTGCGGTTCCGTTCCAGTTCGGTTCCGCGGCCCATGGCTTCCAGGTTCCGTTTGGCGGCGAGCTTGCCGTGCCATGCATCGAGGTTCACCAAGGGGACTTCCGCCACCAGCGAGGTGGTGAATCCCGGAACGGGATCGGGGTCGTTCAAAGCTCGGGGATCGAAACTCGCCATCGAGACGCGCCTCTGCCCGAGCCGGGTCGCGAACGCCCCCAGGGGATCGTCGGTGATCGACGCCCCGATCTCCAACCTCGCCGTCGGGACGAACCCGGCCCAGGCCGCAAGATCCTGTCCGGAAGCCGCCGATTCGCGATCCCGGGCCATCCGATTGGCGAACGCTTTCTCGTCGGCGATGCGCAGCGCCGCCGCAAGATCCAGATCCGTCGCCCATGCCGTTGTGGAAGTTCCGATCGCGAACAGTAACCAGGCGGTTCCTCGCGGAAGCCTCGTGCTTTCCATTGTCATCCTTCGTCGTTGTGTTCCTGGCGATGGATGCGCCAATGGCGCGGAGGTTACAGAGGAATCGGAGATTCCCTCCAAACACCCTCGAAATGCCTCCCAGGACTTGTGCTGGAAGGTGGATCGGGCCGGCTTGCCGCAAGGAATTGTCATCCACGCGTCGGCAAAGCCGAATGCAAGGCCTCGCGCTCCAACACTCCTCCCGCTGGGCCGACTTGCGCAGCGGCACCGACACCCGGGATATCGGCGCAGGATTATAGATGTATATTACATCCATATGGAGACGCTTGCTCCAGTGGCCCACGACCACTCGCGAAACAAAAGGAATCGACCATGAAGATCGCTTTTCCCGCCACCGGCACGGACCTTTCCTGCCTCCTGGATGGACGCTTCGGGCGCGCCCCCCGGTTCCTGGTCGTGGATTCGGAGACGAACTCCTACCAGACGATCGAGAACGACGGCAACGCGGACGCATCGCAGGGTGCGGGCATCCAATCCGCCCAGGCCGTGATCGCCGCGGGGGCGACGGCCGTTGTGTCGGTCCACTTCGGTCCCAAGGCGTTCCAGGTCTTCGAGAAGGCCGGGATCAAGACCCTGCAAGCGGATATCGCTCCGATCTCGGACTTGATGGACAAGTTCCGACAAGGCGTTCTTCCCCGGATGCAGGGTCCCGACAAGGCAGGGCACGCGGGATGAAGATCGCCGTCGCATCTGGCAAGGGAGGCACGGGCAAGTCCACCTTCTCCGTGGCGCTGGCGCTGGCCAACCGGGATCGCGCCAGATTGGTGGATTGCGACGTGGAGGAACCCAACGCCCACTTGTTCCTGCGCGGCGGCGAATCGACATCGACACCCGTCTGGGCCTCGGTGCCCGAGGTCGACGCGTCGCTGTGCGATGCCTGCGGCAAGTGCACGAGCTTCTGCCAATACAATGCGCTGGCGCTCGCCGGAAGCGCGGGCCTCATGGTGTTCCCCGAACTTTGCCACGACTGCGGCGGATGCATCCTGGTCTGCCCGAACAAGGCGCTGTCGGAGCGCAAGGTCCTGCGCGGAACCATCGAGTCGCGGGTGATCGACGGCACGCTGGAACTGGTGACCGGACGCCTCGAGGTGGGAAGTCCTTCGGCCCCGACGGTGATCCGCGCCGCGATCGAGAACCCGCCCGCGCTCCGGCGCCGCGTGACGATCTTCGACGCCCCTCCGGGAACCGCCTGCTCGTTCGCTTCCTGCGTCCACCAGGCCGACCATTGCGTGCTCGTCACCGACCCCACTCCGTTCGGCCTGCACGACCTGGACCTCGCGATCGAGGCCATCCAGGGGATGTCCAAACCGTTTTCCGTCGTGATCAACCGATCCAACGGCGACGACGATTTGGCATCCCGGCATTGCCGACGCCGCGGCATTCCGGTCCTGATGCGCATTCCCGAACGCAGGGAAATCGCCGAATGCTATTCCAACGGAGGCAGCCTCCTGGACGCCGACCCATCCATGGGCGAACGGCTTCGGGCGCTCCTGGACGATCTCCATTTCCACGTGTCGGGAGGGCCCATCCTGTGAGTCCCAAGGAAATCGTGGTCCTGAGCGGCAAAGGCGGCACGGGCAAGACCTCCCTGACCGCGGCGTTCGCCACCTTCGCGAAGAAGACCGTGCTGGCCGACTGCGACGTCGACGCGGCCAACCTCCATCTGCTCCTGACGCCCCGCGTGACGGAAACCGGCACCTTCGGCGGAGGCCACGAAGCCTCCATCCGCGAAGCGGACTGCACCAGCTGCGGACTGTGCGCGGAACTGTGCAGGTTCGGGTCCGTATCGGAGATCGACGGCTGGTTCGGGATCTCCAACTGCGAAGGCTGCGGCGTTTGCGTCGAATTCTGTCCGGCCAAGGCCATCGACTGGAAGCCCAGCGTCACCGGCACGTGGATGGTCTCCGATTCCATCGCCGGGACCATGGTCCATGCGCGCCTGCGGCCCGGCGCCGAAAACTCGGGCAAGCTCGCGTCGCTGGTGCGCAAGCTCGCCCGCGACCAGGCGCAGGCGCAAGGCGCCGACATCGTCCTCATCGACGGACCTCCCGGAATCGGTTGTCCCGCCATCGCCTCGCTCACCGGCGCGAGCGCCGCGCTCGTGGTCACCGAACCCACCCCCTCGGGACTGCACGACCTGGAGCGCATCCTGGATCTGGCTTCCCATTTCTCGGTCCCGGCCCGCGTCCTGGTGAACAAGTGGGATCTGAATCCCGAACTGACCGAACGGATCGAAACGCTCGCACAAGGCAAGGGATGTTCCGTCGCCCAGCGGCTTCCCTACGCCAAGGAATTCACCCAATCGCAGATGGCGGCGTTGCCGATCCCCTTGCGGTTCCCGGGATCGGAACTCGCGGGCAGGATCGAGGAAATCTGGAAGGAGACGCAATCATGGTCGATGTCTTGACGACGGAAGAAACGCTTCCGGAAATGCCGTTGGAGTGCCGGTCCTGCATCCTGGGCCAGGCGATGCGCACGGCCCGGGAAGCGGGACTGTCGGAATCCGAACAGTCCGACATCGTGCAGCAGACCGCGAAGTGGATGTCGTATCCCTATCCCCGCTCGCGATCGACCTTGCACCTCGGGAGGCTGATCGCCGACCATGTGGTGGCGCGCGCCAGGCTGCAAAAGGACTTCGACATCTACCACGAACCCAAGGCGCTCTCCAATCGGCTCGCCCAAACACACACCGACCGCCTGCGCGAATCGATCCTTGAATCGGAATCCCCGCTGGCCATGGCCATCCGGGTCGCCGCGGCCGGCAACGTGATCGATTTCGGCGCCAAGGATCACGCCAGCATGGACATCGAATCCGAACTGCGGGTGGTGACTTCGCAGCCGTTCGAGCGGTTCGACATCGAACCGTTCCAGAAACGCCTGGCCACAGCCAACACCCTGCTCTACATCTGCGACAACGCGGGCGAGATCGTGTTCGACGCGCTCCTGATGGAGACGCTGCGCCGGCTGCGCCCCGAACTCGAGATCCACGCGGCGTTCCGCAGCGCTCCGATCCTGAACGACGCCACGGTCCAGGACGCCCTCGCGGTGGGAATCGACAACTGGGCCGAGGTGTTTTCCAGCGGCAGCCGCCTGGCGGGAAGCAAACTCGACGAATGCTCGGTCGACTTCCGTCTGCGGTTCTCGTCGTCGGATCTTGTCATCAGCAAGGGGCAAGGGAACCTTTCCAGCCTGATCGACGACGCCGACGAACGGGTCTTCTTCGTGTTCCGCACCAAATGCGCGCCCACCGCCCGCCGCTCGGGAACCGCGTTGGGGAACCTCCAGTTGATCCAGGGCATGCATTTCCAGCGCTAAGCGACGAACACGCCTCGCGACCTCCACACCCCGTGGATGGCGGGGCTTGTTAGGTGTTTATTGCATCCTTTTTCGGTTATCTTTCCAAGCCTCATGGACACAGCCAACGCGTGCTTCGGCGCGCATCCCAAAAGCCTCGACAAGTCGGAATCCGTCACCAAGCGGCAGATCCTGGATCTCTTCGAGATTCCGCTCCCCGACCTCCTGGTGCAAGCCCAGAAGGCGCACCGCGAGCATTTCGACGCACGCGAGATCCGCGCATCCACGCTGGTCTCGATCAAGACCGGCGCCTGCACCGAGGATTGCGCCTACTGCGCGCAGAGCAGCCACCACGCCGACCCGGTCCCCTACCAGCCGCTCATGTCCGTCGACGATGTCCTGGAAGCCGGACGCAAGGCCAAGGCCGCCGGCGCCACGCGCCTTTGCATGGGCGCGGCCTGGCGCAGCCCCCGCACGGGGCCGCAGTTCGACGCCGTGCTGGAAATGGTGCGCGGCGTGAAATCGCTGGGCCTGGAAGCCTGCATGACCCTGGGAATGCTGGACGACGAACAGGCCGGGCGCTTGAAGCAAGCCGGTCTGGACTACTACAACCACAACCTCGACACTTCGCCGGAATACTATTCGAAGATCATCTCCACGCGCACCTTCCAGGACCGTCTGGACACGATCCGTCGCGTCCAGGAAGCCGGTATCCGCGTCTGCTCCGGAGGCATCCTGGGAATGGGCGAATCCCGCGAAGACCGGGCCGGGCTGCTCCACGAGCTGGCGAATCTTCCCGTCCCTCCAGAATCGGTGCCCATCAACAAGCTCATGCCCATGGCCGGCACGCCGCTTTCCGACGCGGCGCCCTTGGACGACCTGGAGATCGTGCGCGCCATCGCCGTCACGCGGATCCTGCTGCCCGCGACCCAGATCCGGCTGTCGGCGGGACGCTCGAGCATGTCGCATGCGCTGCAACTGTTGTGTTTTTTGGCCGGCGCCAACGGCATCTTCCTGGGCGACCAGCTGCTGACCGCGGAAAACCCCTCGCAAAACGAGGACAAGGCCATGATCGAATCGTTCGGCATGGTCCTTCGCACCGAAAACTGACGCCCACCATTCCCCGACCATCACCACTCCGGAAAGATTTTCCATGTACAGGGAACAGATCAAGGTCCTCGATTGCACCATCCGCGACGGAGGGCTGGTCAACGCCCACGACTTCGACATCGATTTCGTCCGCCGGGTCTACCGGGGAGTCTCGGCGGCGGGTGTGGATTATTTCGAGATCGGCTACAAGAACAGCCCGGAATTCTTCCCGGGCGCGAAGTTCGGCCCCTGGAAGTGCTGCACCGACGCCGACATCCGTTCGGCCACCGAAGGAGTGGAAAACGGCGCGAAGGTTTCCGTCATGGTCGACGTCGGCCGCGTGAACATGGACACGATCCTCCCCGCCGACCGGAGCCCCTACCACATGGTGCGGGTGGCGAGCTACGTGAAGGGGATCGACAAGGCGATCGCCATGGAAAACCGGTTCCACGAACTTGGCTACGAGACCACCATCAACATCATGGCGATCTCCCGCGACGTCGGACCCGAACTGGACGAAGCCATGGACCAGTGCGAAAAGGAATCCCACGCCCAAGCCATCTACCTGGTCGATTCGTTCGGATCGCTCTACCAAGAGGACATCCAACGCCTGGTCGCGCGCGCGCGCCGCTGGATCGCCGCCAAGGAACTGGGATTCCACGGCCACAACAACCAGCAGCTGGCGTTCTCCAACACGATCGAATCGATCATCCAGGGCGTGAACTACTTGGACGCCACCGTGTACGGAATGGGACGCGCCGCGGGGAACTGCACGCTCGAACTCCTGCTGGGATTCCTCAAGAACCCCAAGTACGACGTCCGCCCGATCCTGGACCTGGTCTCGAGCGATTTCATCCCGCTGCGCGAGCGCCACGAATGGGGATACATCATCCCGCACATGATCGCCGGGCAGCTGGGGTTGCATCCCCAGGAGGCGCTCGATGTCCGCAAGGGTCCCGAACGCGAGAACTACCGCGCCTTCCACGACCGCATGACGAGCGCGCTTTCGGTTTGACAGGAACCGTGGCCGGTCTCCGGGGCTTTCATGGCGGCAGAGATGCAAAGGGGATCCGACCGATCCCCATTGCCATTGGCCGCACCTATTGTCCTGGGCGCGCGCCGGAAATCAGGCGGCTCCTCCACGCCTCCACACCCCGACCAGCGTCCGGTTGGGGCGCGTGATCAGCCACAAGGTGGGCCAGACCAGGATCAGATCCCTTACCAGCGAAATCCAAGCGTCCTTCTTGCTCAAGGCCCCGTCGATCTCGAAACACCCGCAGGTGATCCCGAGGTCGCGCCCCACGGCCTGCGCCAACGCCACGATGAACGCGACGAACATCAGGAACAGCATCACGGCCATTTCGCGGTTCCAGCGGGTGAACACGATCGCCAACCCCACCCACAGTTCCAATTGGGGCATGAACAACGCGAACAGGTTCACCGACCACTGCGGCAGGAACTGGTATTGGGCGACCAGCACAGCGAACCCTTGCGGGTCCTGGATCTTGAACCACGAGGCCGCGACGAACATCCCCCCGATCCCCACGCGGGAGGCCGTCTCCAGGATCCGCGCCGACAGATCGGCGTCCAGGCGGAACGCCGGCCACAGGAACAGACCCGCCAGGACCACCTCGGCGATCCCGATGTGGATGCGCCACATGAACAAAGCGTCGAACCGGAAGGCCACGGAAAAGATCCCGGGAAACGAGATCTCCAGGACGGAAAGTGTCAGACTCGCCACGGCCAGGAGCATCCAGGCGGCGGCGAACACGGATCGGCGGGTCATCGCCCGATGTCCTCGGGTTCGGGAAGTACGATCTGGCCGCCAAACCATGTCACCCGCTTTTCCGGCGCGACGCGGAAGTTGTTGAGCACGGCGAGCAGCGCCGACAATCCCACCACGGCCAGGATCACCTTGCGATCCAGCGTCTTCATGCCATCTCCTCGAGTCGATGATTCATCCCGTTGACTTCGAACCTTCCAAAGCCAATTTAGGTGTGATATACACCTTATCTACGAACTTATCAATTTCTTTATTGCATAATATTGCAAACAAACATACATTCCTGCCATGCCTTGCAAGACCTGCCAACCCATCGCTCCCGATCTTGCCGACAAAACCTGGTTCGTCAAGCGCGCCCGCATCCTTGCCGCGTTGGCCAACCCCGCCCGCCTCAAGATGATCGCCAGCCTGTCGCAAGGCGAAAAGTGCGTCTGCGAAATGGCCCAGGAAGTGGGACTGGACATGTCCACGACCTCGCGCCACCTCGCGCAGTTGCGGCAGGTGGGCCTGCTGGAAGACGACCGCCGAGGCAACATGGTCTTCTACTCGCTCAAGGCCGGTTGCATTCCCGACTTCCTGCAATGCCTGGACGGCATTTCGGAACAATGATGCGCCTGCCGCGAAAGACGCGGAATTCGCCACATCGAATCCATCAGGAGAACCAATCATGATCCTCGAAGTCCTGGGCACCGGTTGTGCCAAATGCAAGATGCTCCACGAAGCGGTCCTCAAGGCCGTGGCGGAATCCGGCGTACAAGCCGATGTCCGCAAGATCGAGGACATCGCCGCCATCCTGGATCGCGGTGTCATGAGCACCCCCGCGCTGGTCAAGGACGGCAAGGTCCTGGTGGCTGGCAAAGTTCCCTCGCCCAAGGAGATCGCCTCATGGCTCGTCTGATCCTCTCCCTCGCGATCGCCCTGGCGACCGCCGCGACCGCCGCCCCCGTCCAGGGACCGCAGGCTCCCGCGACCGTGCAGGCCACCTACTTCCATTACAACTACCGCTGCATTTCCTGCGTCAAGCTCGAAAAGTGGGCGGCACAGGCCATCCAAGTCGGCCTCAAGGATTCCATCAAGACCGGCCGCCTCAAGTGGGGCACGATGGACATGGAATCCCCGCAAGGATCGGCGCTGGCCGACAAGGTGGGACTCATGAACAAGAACGTGGCCCTCATGGAGATGCGCGGCGGCAAGATGGTCCGCTCCAAGGAGCTCGTGCACACGTGGAAGCTCCTGCGCGATTCGTCCGCGTTCGCCAACTACGTGAAGAACGAAACGATCGCGTTCCTGAAGGAAGCCCGATGATCGAATCCGACCTGCCCGTGATCGCCGCCTTGGGGCTGGGGGTGCTGACCTCCATCTCGCCCTGCCCCATGGCCAGCCACGCCGCGGCGGTGTCGGTTCTTGTCCGCGGTGCCGGATCCTGGAAAGCCGGCCTGGTCGTGGGCGCCAGCTACGCGCTGGGCCGCGCCGCCGCCTACGCCGCCCTGGCCTGGATCCTTTCCGCCGGCATCTTCAAATTGGGGCCATTGGTGCGCAAGGTCCAGTTCCACGCCGAATCGGTGCTGGGCTGGGTGTTCCTGGCGGGCGGCCTGCTGTTGGCCATTTCGCCTTGGCTGCGCCTTCCCGGCGGCGGCATGAACACCTTGCGCTGGAAAGACCGGCTGGACCGCGTCGGACACGTTCCGGGAGCCTTTCTCCTTGGGTCGATCCTGGCACTGGCCTTCTGTCCCGTGTCGGCAGGGATCTTCTTCGGGTCGGTGGTCCCGCTGGCGGTGGCGAGCACACCCTCGTGGTCGGTGACCATCCCCTACGGTGTGGCCACGGCCCTGCCCGTGTTCGTGCTGGTGGTGGCCGCAGGCTACGGAACCCACATGGTGGCGCGCACGTTCAACGCCACCCAGAAGATCACCCCGTGGCTGCACCGCATCTCGGCCGCGGGCATGATCGTCGCCGGAATCTGGCTGTTGGTGCGTTCCTGGTAAACCGGTCGCGTTCCGATACCGGAAGGCCATCCATGGGGCATTACGTGCCCCCTCTTTTTCCAAGATCAACTTGCATAGATACGCAACTACGCAAAATCGATTCGGAACCTGGACAGGAATGAAGGAGAAAAGACACCCGATGAAAGACCACAAGGAACTGACGATTTTCGGCATCATCGTCGCCGCATTCCTGGCGCTGTTCTGGTTGCCGGTGGGGTCGCCCCGGTTCGACGGAGCGATCCTCGAGGCCCTGTACTTGACACGCTGGTATGCACGCGAACATGTGCTGCTCTGCCTGATTCCTGCCTTCTTCATCGCGGGAGCCATCTCCACCTTCGTGCGGCAGGGGGCGGTGATGAAGTACCTGGGCCCCGACACGCCCAAGCCGTTGGCCTACGGGGTCGCATCGGTTTCCGGCAGCATCTTGGCCGTGTGTTCGTGCACGGTCCTGCCCTTGTTCATGGGCATCTACCGGTTGGGCGCAGGGCTGGGGCCCGCCACGGCGTTCCTGTACTCGGGCCCGGCCATCAACGTGTTGGCCATCATCATGACCTCCCGGATCCTGGGGCTCGAGATCGGCATCGCGCGCGCCGTGGGCGCGGTGTCCTTCGCCGTGATCATCGGCCTCATGATGCATTTCCTGTTCCGCAAGGAACAACTGGAACGCAAGGGCAAGATGATTCTTCCCGACGACGTCGCGGTGCGACCCCTCTGGCAGGACGCATCGTTCATCGGTGCGCAGATCGGCGTGCTGGTGTTCGCCAATTGGGCTCCCGCGCAGACGGATTCCGGCATCTGGGTGGCCGTCGCCGGTGCCAAATGGATCCTGTCGGGGCTGTTTCTCGCCGCCACGTTGTGGATGACATGGCGTTGGTTCAGCAAGGACGAGCGCAAGGAATGGCTCGAATCCTCCTGGGGATTCGCCAAGCAGATCCTGCCTTTGCTGCTGGGCGGCGTCATGGTCGCGGGGTTTCTGCTTGGCCGCGTGGGGCACGAAGGGATCGTACCCTCCCAGTGGATCGCCGATTCCGTGGGCGGCAACAGTCTTCTTTCCACCTTCGTCGCCTCGTTCGTGGGCGCGTTCATGTACTTCGCCACGCTGACCGAAGTGCCCATCCTGCAGGGGCTGATGGGCAACGGGATGGGAGCTGGCCCCGCGCTGGCCTTGTTGCTGGCCGGCCCGGCCTTGAGCCTTCCCAGCATGCTCGTGATCCACGGAGTCATGGGGACCAGGAAGACCGTGGCCTTCGTTACCCTCGTGATCATCATGGCGACCATCGTGGGTTACGCCTACGGCATGTTCGCGGGAGCCTGAAACCACCCTCGACTCGTACCGCCACGCGATCCGCGCCGCGTCCTTTTCCCCACTCTCGAAACGTTGGCAATATGGTGGTTTGTTCCCCATCCATCTCATCCCCCCTTGATGGACCAGCCGCTTTGACGTAACCTATTCCAACCAATAGGCTCTTTGCCTCACTGAGGAACCCACACCTGTCCGGAGAATCCCACCCTCCGGATCCGCTGTGCGTCCCTCGCACCCCTGATCTGGGGGCTCGATGACGGAATCCATGACGAACACCGCCAAGGACCAAAGCATGCTCGACCCAAACCGCACCAGGCTCCCGACGAGGACTCCATGCTGACTCCGCAAGAAGCTTCTTCGACGGCGACCATGCTCCAAGGTTTGCTGGGGGTCGGAGTCGTCGTAGGCACCTTGGTTTTCCTGCTCGGCGTCTGCAACGCGAATGCGTGGATCGTTCGCCTTGTGGAATCGATCCGAACCGGCAAGCCGGCGGCCACGACCGAACCGCCAAAGACCATCGCGACACCCGCTCCAAGCCAAGCCACCCCACCCGACCACATCATGCTGGTCCTGGCGGCAGCGGCGGCCCACATCCTGGAAGAGGAGATCGAGCGTGTCGTGATCCTGGAAGTGAACGCCGTCAGCCACTGGAAATTGGAGGGACGCTTGGCCATCCACCGGACCCGTCTGACCAGCAAACCCGTTTTCCTGCCCGCTTTCCCCTCCGGAAGGAACTCGAAGTGATCGACTTCATCGCCCAATTGAGCGCCTTCGACGAAATCACCTGGCGCATGGCGGTCATGTGGGCCGTCTGCGGCCTGCTGGTGTACCTGGCCATCGCCAAGCAGTTCGAACCGCTCCTGCTCCTGCCCATCGCCTTTGGCGGATTGCTGGCGAACCTTCCCACCCAAGGGCTCGTGAACGCGCCCCACGGTGCCGAACCCGGTGGACTCTTCCATTACATCTCGTACGGCATCCGCTACGAGCTTTTCCCGCCCATCATCTTCCTGGGGGTCGGGGCGCTGACGGATTTCGGTCCGTTGATCGCCAACCCGCGGACCCTGCTGCTGGGCGCGGCCGCGCAGGGCGGCGTGATCGCGACCTTCATCGCCGCCACCCTGATCGGATTCACTCCGGGAGAGGCCGCCTCGATCGGGATCATCGGGGGCGCCGACGGCCCCACCAGCATCTTCCTGGCGAACAAGCTGGCGCCGCACCTGGTGGCCGCCATCGCGGTTTCGGCCTATTCCTACATGGCTCTGGTGCCGCTCATCCAGCCGCCCATCATGAGGGCGCTCACCACGGACAGCGAACGCAGGATCCGCATGACCAGCCTGCGCAAGGTGGGCAAGCTGGAAAAGCTCCTGTTCGCGTTCGTGACCATGACCCTGACCATCCTGCTGGTTCCGGCCGCGTCGCCGCTTCTGGCCATGCTGTTCCTGGGCAACATCCTGCGCGAGGCGGGTGTGGTGCAGCGCCTGGTGGGCGCCGCCCAGAACGAGATCATCAACGTGACCACGATCTTCCTGGGCACCGCGGTGGGCATCACCATGACCGGCGATTCGTTCCTGCGCGCCGAGACCCTCAAGATCCTGTCCATGGGCGTTCTCGCCTTCGCCGTGGCGACCGCCTGCGGCATCCTCATGGCCAAGTTCATGAACCTCTTTCTCAAGGACAAGATCAATCCCTTGATCGGATCGGCGGGAGTGTCGGCGGTCCCCATGGCCGCACGCGTTTCCCAGGTGGAAGGCGCCAAGTACGACCCACAGAACTTCCTGCTGATGCACGCGATGGGCCCGAACGTCGCTGGCGTGATCGGCACCGCGGTCATCGCCGGATTTTTCATCGCCACGCTCGGGAAGTGATCTCCCGGCGCGGACGCGCGGGTCAGGCCATCCGGTCCGGACCGGCTTGCGGCACTTGCGCCTCGAGCCCGCGGACCAGGCGCGAACGCAGCCACCAACAGACGCCCGCAGCCCCCGCGGCCAAAGCGACGACTCCCCAAAATTCCCAGGGTTGGTCGGCACGGCTCACCACACGACGGATTCCGCGGCTGGTGGAGCTGCCGCCCACGACCATCTCGGGGCGCGAGGCGAGATAGACCGGCAAGGCCGAGACGAGCAGACAGAACCACCGCGACCAGATCCTGGTTCGACGGAAGAGGCGAACCTCGCGCGATTCGCGCATCAGGCGCGAAAGCCTTGTGCTGCATGCGAAGTCGATTCGTTGCGGATCAGATCTTGGGGGTCCATGGGAGCCTCCTCCTGTGCAATCATCCTGAAACCACTCGAGGCTACCCTTTTCAGGGAATGCCTCGTATATTTCGATATATGGCGAAACATAGAAATGAAGTCGCGCTGGACGAGCTTGCCGAAATCGCATCCGCCCTTGGCGAACCCAAGCGACTGCTGGCGCTGGCGATGCTCGAGCGCGGCGAACTCTGCCTCTGCGACCTGACCGATGCGCTCGCCCTCTCGCCTTCCACGGTGTCCAACCACATGGCCATCCTCAAACGCGCCGGACTGGTGGAATCCCGAAAAGACGGCCGGTGGGCGCATTTCCGCCTGGCCGATCCCGATCCTTCCTCCGCCACGACCCAAGCCCTCCGCTGGGCACTCGAACATTTGCCGAAATCCGTCGTTCCCTCGTCCGCCTGTTCCAACAAGGAGTGCTGCCCATGACCGCCAAGACCAAACTGCTGTTCCTGTGCACCGGCAATTCCTGCCGCAGCCAGATGGCCGAAGCCTGGACCCGCCACCTCAAGGGCGACCTCTACGAGGTCTACAGCGCCGGGATCGAAGCCCACGGACTGAACCCCGACATGGTCAAGGTCATGGCCGAGGTCGGCATCGACGTCACAGGCCACACGTCGGATCTTGTCACCAAGTACTTCGACGCCGGTTTGGAGATCGTGGTGAGCGTCTGCGGCCACGCCGACCAGAACTGCCCGGTCTTCCCCGGCAAGGTCAAGCGCGTCCACAAGGGGTTCGACGACCCGCCCAAGCTCGCCCGCGAACTGGCCGCCCAGGGCGCCAGCGAAGAAGAACAGCTCGCGCCGTACCGCCGGGTGCGCGACGAGATCAAGGCCTGGGTGGAAACATTGCCCGGAGCCATCTCATGAACCCATCCCTCGAAGAACAGATTCGCGCCAAGGTGCGCGAAGGCTACGGTGCCATCGCGACCACCGAGCAAGGCTGCTGCTCCGGCGCATCCTGCTGCGGTTCCAACCCCGAAGTCGCACGCGACTTGGCCACCAAGCTCGGCTACGATCCCGCCGTGCTGGAAACCCTGCCCGAAGGAACCAACCTGGGATTGTCGTGCGGCAACCCCCAGGCCATCGCGAGCCTCCTGCCCGGCGAAACCGTGATCGACCTCGGGTCGGGCGCCGGATTCGACGTGTTCCTGGCGGCCCAGGCCGTGGGGCCCACCGGCAAGGCCATCGGAGTGGACATGACCGCGCAGATGCTCTCCAAGGCGCGCCGCAACGCGGTGTCGTTTTCCGAGCGCACGGGTCTTTCCAATGTCGAATTCCGTCTGGGCGAAATCGAGCACCTGCCCGTGCCCGACTCCTGCGTCGACGCGGTGCTTTCCAACTGCGTGATCAACCTCTCGCCCGACAAACCGCAGGTCTGGCGCGAGATCGCCCGCGTGCTCAAACCCGGCGGCCGCGTGGCCATCTCCGATCTCGCCCTGCTGCGGCCGCTGCCCGACGCGGCCAAGGGACTCGCCGAGGCCCTGGTGGGCTGCGTGGCGGGCGCCTCGCTGGTCGACGAAATCCGTCGCGACGCCCAGGCGGCGGGACTGGTGGACGTCGCGATCGGGATCAAGCACGAATACGTGGCGGTCATGGAGAACACGGGGGATTCGCTGTACCGCGACATCCTGGCGCAGCTCCCTTCAGGACATAAACTGTCGGACTACATCGTCTCGGCCGACATCTCGGCGCGGCGCGCTTCCTCGCGCGACGCCCAAGGCTACCCCGCGGGCGAAGGCCCCGGCGGAGGCGACGACATCCGCCTGGCCACCCCGGCCCCGGAATGGCACCAGACCAGCTCTTGCTGCGGCGCCACCGAAACGGGCGATGTCGCCGACGCAAAGAAGTGCTGCTGATGGCCGCCGCGAGGTTGTCGTTCCTGGACCGTTGGCTCACGCTCTGGATCGGGCTGGCCATGGGCGCCGGACTCCTGCTGGGCAAGTACGCCCCCGGGATCGTCCAGGCCCTGGCCGACGCCTCGGTCGGTTCCACATCCATTCCCATCGCGGTGGGATTGGTGCTCATGATGATCCCGCCTTTCGCGCGGGTGCGGCCGGCGGAACTCCCCAAGGTGTTCGCCGACCCCAAGTCCTTGACACTTTCCGTCGTCATGAACTGGATCGCCGGCCCCGTCCTGATGTTCGCCCTGGCCTGGATCTTCCTGTCCGACCGCCCCGACCTGTTCGCGGGACTTGTGCTGGTGGGATTGGCCCGCTGCATCGCGATGGTGGTGGTCTGGAACCAGCTCGCCGGAGGATCGGCCGAAGCCGCAGCGGGCCTGGTGGCGTTCAACAGCATCTTCCAGGTGCTCACCTACGGTGGCTACGCGTGGTTCTTCCTGTCGGTGGTCGCGCCTTGGGCCGGACTTCCCGCCCAGGAAATCACCGTGTCGATGGGCGAGGTGGCGGGTTCGGTTCTCCTGTACCTGGGGTTGCCGTTCGCCATCGGATTCGGGATCCGGGCCTTGCTGGTGCGAACCCGCGGCGAAGCGGCCACGGCCCGCTTCAATGCACGGTTCGCGCCGGTGACCTTGGCGGCCTTGCTGTTCACGATCGTGGTTCTGTTCGCGCTGCAGGGCGACCGGATCCTGTCGGAGCCCTTCGACGTGGTGCGTGTGGCGATCCCGCTCACGATCTACTTCGGGGTCATGTTCGCGCTGTCCTGGGGTGCGGCTCGCAAGATCGGGATGGATCGCGAACGGACCGTCACCCAGGCATTCACCGCGGCATCGAACAACTTCGAGCTGGCCATCGCGGTGGCCATCGGGTCGTTCGGGTTGACCTCGGGAGCGGCCTTCGCGGCGACCATCGGACCGCTGGTGGAAGTCCCCGTCATGGTCGCCCTGGTGCAACTGGCGAGGCGTCGCGGCTGAGTCCACTCGTCGTCGCGGGACGACAAGATCCCCCCCGCGACGTCGCCGCGAGAGGGCTCTTCCATGAGCGGATCCGTGTCGCCGATGGCGGAGCCGACGATTGCCGGCCCACCTGGTCTCACTTCTTCTGGATGGCTTTGAAGACTTCCTCCTTGGGAAGCTTCTTGGTGCAGAAGAACCAGTCGTGGCAGGTCAGGTCCTTGGTCTCCATGCGTTCCTTGGCCACGCCGCACGAACCCGCCGTGGGCACGATCACGTCGTCGCCCGGGCGCCAATCGGCGGGAGTCGCGATCGAGAACGCGTCGGCGGTCTGCAGCCCGATCACGATGCGCAGGATCTCGTCGAAGTTGCGACCCAGGCTGAGCGGGTAGTAGAGCACGGTGCGCACGACACCCTTCGGGTCGATCACGAACACGGCGCGCACGGCCTTGGTGCTGCTTTCGCCGGGCTGCATCATCCCGTACTTCTTGGCCACCTCCATGGTGATGTCCTCGATGAGCGGGAACGTCACCTCGACATCCTTCATGCCCTTGTACTGGATCTTTTCCTTGATGGTGCGAAGCCATGCGATGTGGCTGTACAGGCCGTCGACCGAAAGCCCCACGAGCTTGCAGTTGTACTTCTCGAATTCTGGCATCAAGGTCGCGAAGGTCATGAATTCCGAGGTGCACACCGGCGTGAAGTCGGCCGGGTGCGAAAAGAGGATCACCCAGCTTCCCGAATACTGCTCGGGGAAGTTGATCTCTCCCTGGGTGGTGACGGCCTTGAAGGCGGGCGCCTTGTCGCCGATGCGAGGAAGCGAGACGGGCGTGGCGTTCGTGGATTCCATGTTCCTGGTTCTCCTGTCGAGTCGTTGCGTGTGGCGAAGCGGGTCCGGATGCACCCGGACAGGAACCGTCCCGATCGATTCCGATCCGGTTCCTGTCCATTGGATGTATTAGACATCCATTAGGTTACAACATTCCAGCCCTCAAAGCAAATCCAAGGACACTCCGCTCCCGCACGCGGCACGCGGATCCCGATCGATGACGGAACCCGTCATCGACCGACCCGATCACTTCGCGGCGTCGGATCCCGGCAACAGCCCGTCCAGGCGCTTTGCCAAGGCCCTGACCTCTTCGCGCAAGGCTTCGATGCCCGAGGCGTCCATCCTGGCCGGCCCCCCCGGCCCACCCGAACCCCTGCCCGCGACCGTTCCGCCCTCCGGCCGCGCGGCCGCGGCCACCACCACGCCCCCGGCCGCACCCGCGTCCGGCGCCGCGACCATTCCCGCCGGGAGCGCTCTCGGATCCGGCGACACCGGCCCCCGAGCACAACCCGACCCCTCTTCCCGTGCGAGAACCTTCCCCGCGAGGTCCCGTGCGATCTCCATTTGGCATTGTCTTCTCCTTTATTTGTTTTCCATGGCACTCCGATCCCCGAGCCACCTTCGGCTCGGGCGGATCACCACGCTCGTTCGACACCCGCGCGAAACGATCCACTACGGACCCCTCCGATCGCGGGCGCGCATTTCCGATTGCCCAAACCCGAGGGTCTTCAGCCGCCTCGGGCGGCTCTCCCCCGGCCACAGCCTAGACGGCGCCCCTGGCCCCTTCCACAACCCGGCATCGCGAACCGATCCGGATCGAACCCTCCTTGCGCCCAGGCGTCGGCGATCGAATCGACCGCGCCGGCCAGGAAGGCGACCACCTGGAGCCCTTCGCCGCGTACCTCGTCGGCGAAACAGAGGCTGGCCGCACCGCAGAGCAACACCCTGGCCCCCGACTCCAGCACGGAGTCCGCCAGACGGCGCGGAGCGTCGGGCTCCACCACCAGGCGGGAGGCCTCGCTCCAGTACGAATCGCCCACCTCGATCACGACGATTTCCGTCGCAACATCGAGCAGCGGAGCGATTCTTCCTTCCCATACGGCGAGTGCGATCTTCATGTGCCGATCCGTCCTTTCCAACGCGAGCCTACCAACGCAACCGGCATGCCATCGCATCGGACAAGCGACACGGAACGGATCGACGCATTGAACGGTCGCACGGACGCGACGGTCGGGCGTCGCAAGGTCGCTCTGGCGCTACGGTCGATCGTCCGCCTCTTCGCCCGCACCCTTCGCGGGAAGCTCCAGCCCCAGGCGCCGCACCATGCGGAAGAACGTGCTCTTGTGCACGCCCAGCTCGCGGGCCGCGGCCGCGCGATTTTTCCCGTTGCGCTCCAACGCGGCCAGGATCGCGGCCGCATCCAGATTGTCGCGTGCGCTTTTCAGGGGATCTAGGGGATCCACGGATTCCCGCCCTCGACGCGCAGCACGCCACTCCTCCGGAAGATGTTCGATTCCGAGCCAACCGGCATCGCATCCGACGAACGCGCGTTCGATCGCGTTCTCCAGTTCCCGGACGTTTCCGGGCCAATCGCGGGCGACAAGAAACGACATCGCGTCGGCGGCGACGCCTTCGATCGACTTGCCCTGCTCGCGGTTGAACCTGGCGACGAACTGGTTGACAAGGAAAGGGATGTCCTCCTTGCGACGGCGCAACGGCGGGAGTTCGATCCGCACCACGTTCACCCGGTAGTACAGGTCTTCCCGGAACCGCCCCGCCTTCACTTCGGCCGCGAGATCGCGATGCGTGGCGGCCACGATCCGCACGTCGGCGTCTTCCGATTCCACCGATCCCAACGGCTCGTAGCGGCGCTCCTGCAGCACGCGCAGCAACCGCACCTGCAACGCAGGACTGATCTCGCCGATCTCGTCCAGGAACAGCGTGCCACCGCGAGCGAGTGCGAACCGGCCCGGCTTGTCGCGCTGCGCCCCTGTGAAGGCACCGACCTTGTAGCCGAACAATTCCGATTCGAGCAAGGAATCGGGCAGAGCGCCGCAATTGATCGCCACGAACGGCCCGCTCGCGCGGGATCCGGCCGCGTGGATGGCTCGCGCGACCAGCTCCTTTCCGGAACCGGTCTCGCCCAAGACCAGGACGGTGCTGGAACTGGCCGCGACGGAGGGAAGCATTCGCAACACCCGGCGCATGGAAGGACTGCGGCTGGATATCTCGCCGAACCGCTGGCCTTGATCCAGTTCGCGACGAAGTTCCTGGACTTCCGACAGATCCCGGAACGTCTCGGCACCACCCACGACGTTTCCCGCCGCGTCGCGCCAAACGGCCGTGGAGATGCTGATGGGGATCCGTTCGCCTTCGGCGTCCACGATGAACCCCGATCTCCCGATCACGGCACGACCGGTGCGCAAGGTCTCGCGCAGGGAGCAGTCGGGTCCGCACATGCTCGAGCGGAACACCTCGGAACAAATGCGACCGATGGCTTCTTCGCGGGGAACGCCCGTGATGCCTTCCGCCGCGCGGTTGAACGAAACGATCTTCCATTCGGGGTCCACCGTGAAGACTCCGTCCGAAATGCTCTCCAGGATCGCATCCCTCGCTGCGGGAGGGGGTTCGGCCCCGTCCACCCATCTTTGGTTCCTCGACTCTTCCATGGCCCCCACCGATGCGCCCAATGGCGCAAGACGCAACTCCATTTGCGATATGGACGGCGCTCAAGGATGTAAGTTACACCTTTTATTTGCATGATCCAAACGCATGCACGATCGGTCGGTGCGGCACATTCGGAGAACGAACCAAACATGGAATGCACGCTCTGCAAACCCAAATCCTGTCGCAAGCTCGAACCGTGCGGCAACGAAGCCTTCTCGCGCGAGGAACTGGTGGAAGCCTACAAAGCTCCAGAAACCCTCGCGACCATGCGCGCGGCATCGCGGCTTGTGGACGGAGGCCGGGCCGGAACCCTGTCCCGACTCGAGGAAATCGCCGAGTTCGCCTTGGACAGATCCTGGAAACGCATCGGGTTCGCCTACTGCCGCAGCATGGAAAAGGACGCGACCTTGGTTTCCCGCTACCTGCGGTCCAAAGGCCTTCGCGTCGAGGCCGTCTCGTGTTCCACCGGAGCGATCGCGCAGGACGACATCGACGAGGATTCCACGACCCACAAGGTGAGCTGCAATCCGCTGGGACAAGCCCGACAGATCAAGGCCTTCGGCGCCGACTTGGTGGTCGACATGGGCCTTTGCGTAGGACACGACATCCTGTTCCGCCAAGCGACATCGGACCTTCCAGGCACCACCCTGGCCGTCAAGGACCGGACTAGCGGACACGCCCCGCTCGAATCCATCCGCAGGATCGGCTCGCAGGAAACCGCTGTGCCTTCGCCCTGAAACCCGCCATGTCGGGAACCGGACCCGAATTCTCGTAACTTTCAGGGTTTCCAGAAGTCAAAGGTTCCATCATGTGCCCGAATTTTCTGTATACCTGGCAATCCAGCATCCTGTTTCTTGTGGCCGGAACCGTCATGGGCTCCGTGGGCGGAGGAGGCGCGCTGCTGGCCTTGCCCGTCTTCCTGTTGGTCCTGCACGTGCCCATGGAACTCGCCGTTCCCGCGACCACCGCCGTGGTGGGTGTCGCGGCCTTGTCGGGAGCGTGGGACGCATGGACCCAGAAGAGGCTCGATCTGTCGATCGTCTGGCGCTTCGCCATCCCCGGCATGGTAGCCGCGGCCTTGGGCGCCTTCCTGTCGCCCAAGATCCCGACCCAGATCCTGCACTGGTCGTTTTTCGGCATCGTCGTGATCGCCGGAACAAGGCTGCTTCTGCCTCGCGGAAACGTCCCCCACGATCCCTCAGCGAGGCCGAGCACGGCGCGGCTGGGATTCGCCGGCGCGGGGACCGGAGCGCTGATGGGCCTGTTCGGGGTCGGCGGCGGTTTCTTGGCCGTTCCCGCCCTGGTGTTGCGCGGCGGGTTGGCGGCGACGGTCGCGATCCCCGTTTCGCTCGCCACCATGGCCTTGAACGCGGCATCCAGCCTTGCCGTACAGATTCCGTCGGGGAACTTCCGGTGGACTTTCGTGGTTCCGGCCTTGGTTGCCGTGCTGGTGGGAATGGAAATCGGAGGCAACGTGTCGCGGCGCTTGTCGGAACGGACCCTGGAACGGGTCCTGGGCGTGCTGCTGCTGGGCGTGGCCACCTGGCTCGTCTGGGGGCATTTCCGGAGCTGAGGAATGCACCAGGAAAGCAAGGGCGGATCAGAAGATCCGCAATTCTTGTAACCTTATAGATGTTTTTTACATCCTAACGAGCGAACCACTCCCTCACGGAAGGATCGTCCTATGTGGAAATCGCTCGTTTTTCTTCAACGCAACCTTGGATGGGCCGTGCCGGCCGCCTTGGTCGCGGGATTCGCCTTCGGGCTGATGTTCGATGCCAAGCCTCTGGACGCGGCGATACTTCCGCTCACCTTCCTGATGGTGTTTCCCATCATGATTTCGTTGCGCCTGCGCGAGCTCGCCCGACTGGACGACTGGCGCTTGCAGACCGCCACGCAACTGGTCAACTTCGTGGCGATCCCTCTGCTCGGATGGGGACTGGGCGTTCTGTTCTTCCAGGACAAGCCGTTCATGGCCTTGGGCCTGCTCCTCACATCCCTGCTGCCGACATCTGGAATGACGATCAGCTGGACCGGATTCGCCAAAGGGAATGTTCCCGCGGCGGTGCGCATGACCTTGATCGGTTTGTTGCTGGGATCTCTGCTGGCGCCGATGTACTTGAAAGGGCTTCTGGGCACCAGCGTGGAAATCTCCATGTCGAAGGTGTTTTCGCAGATCGCTCTCACGGTTCTTGTCCCGTTGATCCTGGGCGCCATCACGCACGAGATCCTGATGCGGCGCCTGGGCGCCGACGGATTCCAGAAACGCGTCCACGGGCATCTCGGTCCGTTTTCCACCTTGGGAGTGCTGGGCATCGTGTTCGTCGCCATGGCCCTCAAGGCGCGCGGCATCGCCTCGCATCCGCAGGATCTCGCCATCCTGATCGCTCCCCTGGCGCTCCTGTACATCGCGAACTTCGGGCTCAGCATCGCCGTGGGGAGACTCCTGTTCGCCAAGGCCGACGCCATCGCGTTGGTCTACGGTTCGGTGATGCGCAACCTGTCGATCGCCTTGGCCATCGCCATGACGGCGTTCGGAGTCCACGGCCCTGAAATCGCCCTGATCATCTCCATCGCCTACGTGTTCCAGGTGCAGTCCGCCGCCTGGTCGGTGAAGATCCTCCCTCGCCTGCTTGGTTGATTCGGATCCCGAATCCGCCAAGAAACGACAAAGCGCCTTTCCTGGAAAGGAGAGGCGCCTTGATCTTCGTGGGCGAGACTCTTCAGCGGCCGCGTCGCATCATCTGAACGAGCCCGCCCCCGTTGGTCACGTTGGCGAATCCCGCCTGCGCCAGGAACCGTGCGGCGTAGCCGCTGCGCGCACCCGAAGCGCAGTAGAGCACGATCTCGCGGTCCGGCGCACCCAACTCCCGGACGCGTTCGGGAAGCTCGTCCAAGGGGATGTTCACCGCGCCCGGGTAGGCCCCGGTCCCGAATTCGCCCGGTGTGCGCACATCCACGATCAGGGGGCCCGAGCTCTTGGCCTGCTCCACCGGTGCGGCCGTCGCCGTGCTCGGTTCCGTCGCGGCCTGGGCCTCCAGCGATTTGGCGGCCACCGGGAGCAATCCGATCCGCACCTTCGCGAACCCGATCGCCCTGGCGTGCCTCTGGAGCGACTGGTGACCACCGGTCACGTTCAGAATCTGTCCGCCACGCGCCCCGATCAGGAACCGCGCGGCCTGGTGGCCTTTCTTGCCGGTCTCGTCGTAGACCAGGATCGCCCGCCCAGGGGGCAGCTCGGACGCCTGTTCCATCAGGACTTCCAGAGGAAGATTGACAGCGCCCTCCACATGCGATTTCTGGAAGGCGAAACCGTCGCGCACATCCACCACCACGGGATCGTTCGCCGACACCCAGGCATCGAGTTCTTCGACGGAAATCGACGGGCCGTATCCGGAAATGCGGTTCTGCGCCACGTAGGCCGCCATGTTCATGGCGTCGTTGGCGGTTCCCAGAGGAGGAGAATAGGCGAAATCGACATCGGCCAGGTCGTGGACGGTCATTCCCGCCGCGACCGCCGTGGCCACCACGTCCAGGCGCCGATCGGCTCCGGCGAATCCGGCCGTCTGGCCTCCCAGGATCCGACCTGTCCCGCGTTCGTAGACAAGTTTCACCGTGACCTGCTTGGCGCCCGGGTAGTAGGAGGTGTGGTGTTCCTTGTGGACCGTGATGGAATCCGCGTCGATTCCGGCGTTCCGAGCCGCCTTGAGCGACAACCCCGTGATCCCGGCCACCGCCTCGAACACGCGGACGATCGAAGTCCCCAATGCACCCCGGTACGGATGCGCTCCTCCAAGCGCGTTTTCCGCCGCGATGCGGCCTTGGCGGTTGGCGGGACCGGCCAACGGGATCCTCACCTTGGCCCCATGAACCCGGTGTTCGATTTCGACCATGTCGCCGGCGGCCCAGATGTCGGGGTCGCTGGTGCGAAGCGTCGAATCCACCAGCAGGCCGCCCGCGGGTCCCAGCTCCAGACCCGCATCCTTGGCCAACTGCAGGGTCGGGCGCACCCCGATCGAAAGCAGGACCATGTCTCCGTCGATGCGGTTGCCGTCTTCCAGCTTCACCCAACGGTCGCCGATTTCCGACACCCCCAGGTTCTTGTGGAGCTCCACTCCGTGCGCGACCAGTTCTTCTTCCACGAACCCCGAGATTTCGGGATCCATGACGGCCATCACGTGCGGCAGCTTTTCCACCACGTGCACCTTCAAGCCGCGCTTGACCAGTGCCTCGGCCATTTCCAGCCCGATGAACCCGCCTCCGGCGATCACCGCGCTCGCCGGAGAACGCTCTTTGACGAACCCGTCGATGGCGTCCATGTCGGCCAAGGTCCAGAGCGTGAACACATGCCCCTGCTTGGCGCCGGGAAGATCGGGTGCGATCGGCCTGCCACCTTGGGCCAGGATCAGCCTGGTGTAAGGGAATTCGGTCGCCGCACCTGTCTTGGCGTCTCGGGCATGCACCACCTTCGCCACCCGATCGATCGATTCGGCCGCCATGTTCACATGGACATCGACGTCGTACTGCTGCTTGAAGCTTTCGGGGCTTTGCAGGATCAGGGACGAGCGGTTGGGAATGTCCTTCCCGATGTAGTAGGGAAGCCCGCAGTTGGCGAACGAGATGTCCGGACCCGATTCCAAAATCGTGATGCGGGCATCCGGCGAGAGTCTACGTGCCTTCGCGGCGGCCGTGGCTCCCGCCGCGACGCCGCCGATGATCAGGATCTGTTCCATTGGGGAGTTCCTCCAGAGTTCGTGGCTTGACTATACCACGATCGACGGAGTCGCCGGTTCAAAGGTTACAGCTCGGATCCGCCTATCGCACCAATGCGGCGACCTTTTCCAATTCGTTGGGGTAGAGCTCCGCCGGAACCGCAGCGCCACCCTTGGCCTGCGCCACCTGCCAACGTGCGCACTGGGAATTGTCGGTCTGGCAATAGTTGCGTTTCATCATCGCGGCCATGGCAGGACGACTCGCCATCCGGTCGTTGAAGAACGGGCACTTGGGCAGGCTGGGGCAATCGGACATGGACGAACCACCTCGGAAAGGATGTCGAAGACATCCTACCATCCGTCTTGTCGCGACAGCAACCATCCGGCGATTTTCCGCGCCTGGATCGATCCCGACCGAGGCGTTTGGCGTCAGCGCAGAAGATCCCTCAAGCGATCCAGCGCGTTGGGATAGAGGTCGGCGGGCACATTCCCCAAGCCCTTGGCTTTGGACACCTGCCAACGCGCGCAGCAAGTGTGATCGGCAAGGCAATACGTCTGTTTAAGCGACTCGACGAGTTCGGGTTTTCCTGCGGCTTTCCCGACGAAGAAAACGCAATGCTCGAGATTCGGACAGATTCCCATTCGACGACTCCGCGAATCCACCCTGTGATCGGATGGAACATTCATTCCGAAGAATAGCATACACGCCGATCGATCCACCCCGGCTTTGGGTGGCCCGCCGGCGATCGCGCCCGCCACGGACCCGGGAGGAACGCGGTTCAGGCGTCCGCTGGCCGCGACAACACGGTATCCAGGATGGCACCGATGGCCGGGTCGAACGATGCCGTCGGATCGGTCGGCAGGCTTCCCAGGAACGGCACACCCAGCTCTTCCGACATTTTCCGGGTGGCCCAGCCCCCGCTCGTGGTGTTGCCGCAGTGCGCGCACCGCACTCCCGCCATGTTCTCCAGGACGCCGATCACGGGCACGTCCATCTCCCTGCAGAACGCGATCGAGCGACGCGCGCCCAGGAGCGAGACCTCCTGCGGAGTCGAAACCACGATGGCTCCCTCGATGGGCCCCGCCGACTTCACGACGGTCAGGAGTTCGTCCCCCGTTCCCGGAGGCGTATCCACCACCATCGCGTCGACGTCTCCCCAGTCCACCTCGCGCAGGAATTGTCGCACCAGCATGGTCTTGCGCGGCCCGCGCAGCGTCACCGCGCGATCCGGATCCGGAACCAGGAATCCCATGGAAACGACCTTGATCCCGGCATGGTCGTGGGCCAGGAGACGATCGCCGGATTTTTCCAGGAACACGGGCCCCGTCCCGAGAACGGATGGGACGCAAGGACCATGGATGTCGGCATCCAGCAATCCGACCTTCGCTCCCGAAGATTGCAGACGGCGAGCCAGATGGACCGCGACGGTGGTCTTGCCCACGCCGCCTTTTCCCGACACGACCAGGAACTTGCGCGAAATGGATCCCATGGGGATCGAACGGAAATAATCCTGGCAGGCGGCCTTCAAGGTGTCCACGGCCAGCTCGGCGCAATGGGCCGATTCTTCGGGGAACCCCTGGAGGGCGTCCAGGACGTCCTTGGGGCGCATCAGCGCGATGCCGGCCAGGGACCTGGAACGAGCCAGTTCGGTGGCCATGCTTCCGCACGCGATGGACGACCCGCAGCCGTCGGTGGCGAACCTGGCCTCGGCGATCTCGCCGTCCTGGACCCGGATCCACATGTCCATGGAATCGCCGCACGAACCCGCCACGCTGCCGTGGCCGTCGAACACGGGCATGATCCCCATGTTGCGAGGGGACCGGGCGTGGTCGATCGCGATGCTGGAAAATTCGGAATGGGCGTTTTCTGTCATCGAAGGAGACTCCCTGGATTCGATCTGGATGGATCGGAACGAAATCCCGCGGGCGACTCCCGCGGAAACCGATGTCCGGACATCCGCGAGCTCAGAACTGAAGGCGCTTGCCCACCATTCCCGGCTCGCAGTGGGCGCCGAACTTCCCGTGCAACCTCGCCTGCGCCGCCCAACCGCTGCAATGGCAGGGTACCAGGCAGCGGGATCCCATCGCCACCAGGCGTTCGACCATCCGATCGACCACTTGGGTCGGAGCGGATTCCAGGTGCATTCCCCCGACCAGGGACACCAACGGACGCCCGGGGAACAGGCTCCCCAAGCGATCGAGCAGGTTGTCGATTCCGTAGTGGGCGCAGCCGGCCACCACGACCATGCCGTCGGGCATGTCCAGGACCATCGCCTGTTCTTCGGGAACGTCGTCGGGGATGTCCAGGAGTTCGTTTCGCCACAGGTCCCGGTGGGTCCAATCCGGCCGCGCTCCGGGAACCGGACCCGTGATCCAGATGCCCGAACCGAGCTCCACCGGTTCCGACACTTCCTGCCACCGCTTTCGCTCCACGATCAGGCGGGACCGGACCACCTGCGGCAGCGCGATGTCGCGGTTGCCCGACTTGGAACGATGCCACCGCGGCAGCAACGCCCCGGACGGGATCCAGATCCGCGCGCTGGAGCACAGGTCCATCGCCACGTCCAGACCTCCGCCATGGTCCCAATGCCCGTGGCTCAGGACGATGTCGGTGGCCGTGGACAGATCCACGCCCAGATGTTCCGCGTTGGAACGCAGCACGTCGCCTTCGGCGCCCGTGTCGAACAGGATCCGGTTGGATCCGGCCTCGCACCAGAGCGCGAATCCGTGCTGGGCCAGGAGTCCCTTGGCACGGACGTAATTGTCGACAAGGATCGTCAGATTCGCCACGACAGCCTCCGGTCGCCCCAACCGACCTGTCAATGCTTGCAGGTGCAGGCGTGGCCGGCACCGTGGTGGTGGTGACCATGTCCGTGTTCTTCGCCGTCTTCGTGGCCCTGGCACATCGATTCGCCGGGAGCCAGTTCGCGCGCCTGCGCGACCCCGGCCAGGAATTGTTCCAGGACCTTGCGCGGATCGGTCTCGGTGATTCCGGCGAACACCTTCACGCCCGCCTTGCCCAGCGCCTGCGCGGCGCCGG
>JAKPQQ010000093.1 GCA_029557215.1 Fibrobacterota bacterium
GGCGACGACGACCGCGGGCGAAAGCCTTCGCAGGAGCGCGGCCAGCGCCAGCGGGATCCCCACCAGGGCAATGGTCGACAACGCGAACGGAAGTGTTGACGGAATCTGACCGGATTGCGCGAGGCCCGACAGCAGAAGCGGAAGGAACGCCGCGGCGATCAGGTTCGAGGCCAGAAGCGAAAACGACACGAACCCCACGCTGCCGCCCAGGAACCCCGTGATCACCGGCGCCGCGGTGGCGGTGGGGGTGGCGCCCACCAGCAGACCCGCCAAGGAGGCGTCGCGTCCGAACGGGGCGAGCATGGCGTACCCGGCCCCCATGAACAACGGCCACGCCAGCAGCAGTTTCAGGTGGACGCGGCTGGGTGCCATGGCCGACATCGGCATGGCCAGGAATCCCAGGAACAGCATCGCGGCCAGGAGCCAGCGCATTGCGGGATACCATGGCGCCAGGCCGGGAAGCAAGATCCCCGCGGCCAGGGCGACGAGGATCGCGAACGTCCTTCCCACGGCGGTGGTCTAGGCCAGTCCCTTGAGTTCCCGGATCTTGGCGGTTGGATCGCCGCTGGTCCCCACGCCTTCGCCGATCAGGATGGCGTCCACGCCTTCCTCTTCCAGGCGTTCGGTTTCGTGGCGCTGCGAAATCCCGCTTTCGGAAATGACCACCATTCCTTTGGGGATGTCGGGCAGAAGCTCGAAGGTGGTCTCCAGCGAGACCTCGAAGGTGTCCAGGTTGCGGTTGTTGATCCCCAGCACCGATGGATTGGCCTTGAGCGCGGGTTCCAGCTCGGTCCAGGAATGGATCTCGATCAGGGTGTCCAGGCCCATGTCGGAGGCGGCCGCCGTGAGGTCGACCAGCTCCTTGTCGGACAGGAGCGAGGCGATCAGCAGGATGGCCGACGCGCCCAGGCAGCGTGCTTCCAGGATCTGGTAGCGTTCCAGCGTGAAGTCCTTGCGCAGCACCGGGAGCGGAATCGAACCGGTCACGTAGCGCAGGTGCGCGTCGTCGCCCAGGAAGAATTCCGTCTCGGTGAGGACCGAGATCGCGCTGGCGCCTCCCGCCAGATATTGTCTGGCGAGCTTGAGCGGATCGTAGTCGGGGATCATGAGCCCCTTGGAGGGCGAGGCCTTCTTGCATTCGGCCAGCACGTTGATGGGTCTGCCCGGTTCGCGCCGCAGGTTCTCGCGGAAGGCGTGGCCGGACAGCGCGGTCAGGAGCGCCATCTTCTCCAGTTCGTCTTCCGACAATTTCTGTTTGCGGGCGGCCAGTTGGGCGCGCTTGGCGGTGGCGATGCGCTGCAGGATGCCGCTCATGGACGGAACTCCTTGGAAAGGGCGACCAGGGCGTCGAGCGCCTTCTGGGCCGCGCCGGAATCGATGGACGCCTGGGCCATGGCGGCTCCGGCCTTCAAGGTGCCGGCCTTGCCGCACACCAGGAGCGCGGCGGCGGCGTTGAACACCACGATGTCCCGCTTGGGACCCTTGGCGCCGGACAGGATGGACCGCAGGATCCCGGCGTTTTCCGCCGGTTCGCCGCCCTTGATGTCGGAATCCGACGCCACCGGGAGGTCCGCGTCGGCGGGGGAGATCTCGAACTCCCTGACTTCCGAACCGGTCCATTCGGCCACGTGCGTGGGGCCGGTGGTGGTGATCTCGTCCAGGCCGTCGGACCCGTTGACCACCCAGGCGCGTTCGGTGCCCAGCTTGCCCAGGGCCTCGGCCAGGGGGCGGCACCAGCGATTGGCGAACACCCCGATCACCAGGCGTTTGGTGCCGGCGGGATTGGTCATGGGGCCCAGCAGGTTGAACACCGTGCGCACGGCCATCTCGCGACGGGCCGGTCCCACGTGCTTCATGGCCGG
>JAKPQQ010000117.1 GCA_029557215.1 Fibrobacterota bacterium
GCAGGTCGGCGGGAAGCTCGCCGTGCAGATGCATCTCCAGCAGGGAGTCCAATTCTTGACGATCCATCGGTCTACACTCCTTCCAGTTCGTGGATCCTGCCGCGCAGGATCCGAAGCCGCTTGCGCACGCCCGACACCGACATGCCGACGAGCTTGGCGACCTCTTCCAGGGTGAATCCGTCCAGCAGGTGCAGGACGGCGATGGTGCGGGTGGATTCCTTTTCGCGACCGAACAGGCGGTCCAGGACCGAACGGGCTTCGACCACGGTCCCGTGGTCTTCCGCATCGGCGATCCGAAGCAACAGGTCGTCGTCGCGGTCCTCCCGAAGGCGCTTGCGGTCGCGAATGTGGTTCAGACAGATGTTCGTCGCGATCCGGTAGAGCAGGCTGGAGGGATGCTCCACCACCAGGGATCCGCGGCGCAGCACCTGCACGAACACGTCCTGCATGGCGTCCTGGGCCCAATCCTCGTCGCGCAGCAGCTGCCGGCAGCGCCGCAGGACCATGGGGCCGAACTGCCGGTACAGGGATTCGATTTCCAATGCGACTTCCTTTGGCTGGGCGGCCACTCCCGCCGGGAGCGCAGGAAAGAAGCAAACGGCGCCCGACCCGCCAAGGAAATAGGATCCCGACGGTTTCACGCCCAACTCGATGGCGATGTTCATGGATGTTCCCGGATGGAGGGTTCATGCTCTTGGACACCGCAAATCCGGGAATGTGTCACCCTCGCTTCCGATTTCCCATTCTCCTCGGGTCCTGATACCCACCGAAGCTCGCTTCGGGCCATCAGGCCCGAGATTGCTGGGGGCGATGTCCTGGGCCTGTCGAAGGGTGGTTTATTCGGGCAGCGGTCTCGCCTGCTTGATGTACAGCGTGCGGTCGGGGCCGTCGAACTTGAACTCGACGTCCATGCCGTATGTGTACCAGTCCACGCAGGACTTGGAAAGCAGCGGGCAGAACCGGGCCTGGATCGTCTTGAGCGCTTCGGCCAGACGCACGAGTTCCGCCGATCGCAGCACCGGCTCGCCACCGGTCAGGGAGCTTCGGGTGATCCACTCGATGCTCGGTTCGCCCAGGTAGTCTTCCAGGAACGGGTAGTAGATCCGCTGTTCCGTGGTGACGCCTTCGGGCGTCTCGA
>JAKPQQ010000125.1 GCA_029557215.1 Fibrobacterota bacterium
CGAGGTTCAAGGATGTGGTCGCCCTGGACAGCCTGTCCACCAGGCTCTGGATCGGTCCGGGTCCCCGCCTTTTGTTCTCCGACATCGCCGCCCACGATTCGCTCGAGGTCCTCCGAGGCGGAGGCGACATCTCGGTGCGCGACCAGATCGTGCGGTTCGACCTGCACCCCGAGACGGATTCCGTCGCCGAGGTCCGCATGGAGGCCCGCTTCGACGGCCGGGTGGACATCCGCTCGCGCAGCTTCCCCACCACGGGGCTCCCGTTGCGGCTGCCCTTCGCCATGCCGTTCCACGCGCTCCTGGACGGCAGCCTGGTGCGCGACCCGACCCTCGGCGACTCGGCGTCCATCGTGCATGCCGATCTGCGCGCCAAGCCCGGACGCGATTCGCTCCACGCGAAGGTGGAACTGGCCATCCGCTCGTCGGGACTGCAGATCCCGCTGCTTCGGCTGGACGTGGGAGGTTCCCGGATCGAAGGCACCCTCGCGGCGTCGGCCGGGCCCGATCGCTGGCTTCTGGACACCCTCAGGGTATCCACCCCGCTGTTCGAATTGACCCGGCTCCAGGGGTTGTGGCCCGGTCTTCCCGAGATGGAAGGACGCCTGGTCGGACATTTCCTGTCACAGCGCGACCAGGGCGTCTCGGCCTGGGCCAGGCTCGATTTCCCGAGGCTCTTGGGGAAGGACCGCAACATCCCGCTTCCCGACCTGCTGCTGTGGGGCGAACGCGACACGCTACACCTGGGAGGCTGGGCGCCCGTGGCGGGATCCAAGACGCCGTTCCACCTGGTGGCCACGCACCTGTGGGATCCCGTTCCCGAATTCCGGTTCAAGGCGTTCTGGGGAGATCTGGTCCGGATCGACGCCGAGGGCTCGTTCGCCGACAAGAAGAAGCTCGCGACCACCTGGAAGATCGACGGATCGGCGGAGATTCCCGGCACCGAAGCGCGGCTGGACGACATCCTGGTTTCGGGGCGGTTCGACGGGCGCGTTTCCGACAAGGGGTTCGCCTGGAAAGCGTCGGCCACCGGCGAACGCGGCGTGCTTTCCGCCCTGCAAGGCAACCCCATGGACCTGCGGTTCCAGGCGCAAGCCGACGCCAAGGAGATCAAGATCGACCGGCTGAGCCTGAGCGGCCCGAAAAACGGCACGTTCGAGGCGTTGGGCACCTGGAACATCGGGAGCAAAGCCCTGTCGCTTTCCGGCAAGGCGCGCCGGTTCCGGCTGGACCTCGGCGCGGGCAGGCAACTGGAGCTCGACAGCCTGGGCGTGTGGGCCACGCCCGATTCGCGCATCCGGCTTTCCGCCCAGAACGCATCGTGGCGCCAGCCTTTCCAGACCAGGGAGGAAAAGCTCGACATCGGGATCTCCAAGGCGAGCCTGGTGCTGGTCCAGGCCAAGGACTGGAAGAAACTGTCGGGCGACATCGCCGTCGAGCGGCTGCTGTTCACCAGGAATTTCGCCCAGGTCGGCGAACTGCTGCAGGCCACCGCCAACACCCTGCGCCGCAAGAAGAAGTCCTCGGCGGGGTCGTCGGCGTCCACCCCGCTTCTGCTGGACATCCAGGCGCGGTCGGAAAGCGACGACATCCGGATCTCCAACAACCTGGGCCAGGCGAAACTCGGGTTCGACCTCCAGGTGACGGGCCCGTCGGACGCGCCGCTGCTGAACGGATTCGCGGAAGCCGACCCCGACAGCGGACGGTTCGGGTACCTGGGACGCAACTTCGCGCTCGACACCCTGCGGCTGGATTGGAACACGTCCCCCGTCCTGCAGGGGAAGTTCGCCCTGAGCGGCTCGCACACCGTGAGGAACAACTGCTCGGAAACCGACAGGAACGCCGCGATCGATTCCGCCGATTATTGTCGGCTCATCCTGTCGTCGCAGGGCACCCTCGACAACCCGAGGCTGCGCGGCCTGACGTCCGACTGCGCCAGCCAGCCCGGGGACGACGGGACCGTGGGGGCGTTCGTCGCGCTGGCCACCGACTGCTACCCCCAGCCCGACGACAAGAACGACACCCGATGGGGACAGGTGGTGCGGGACGGCACCATCGACCTCGCCTACGGCTACGGCATGGGATGGTTCAACCAGACCCTCATGGAACGGCTGCGCAGCTCGCGCGACGATGCCGAATGGTTGCCGGATTCCGTCATGCTCACCGACTTCCCGGTGGGAGGAGGTCGCGACCAGCTCGGGCTCCTGGCGCTCTACCACATCACCCCGGAACTCGACGTGGCCGGTTCCTACCGCCACACCTTCACGCAATCGGGGGCGACCACCACCAGCGGTTCGTCGGTGCTGGCCGACGACTACGGCCTGAGCCTCAAGTACCGCATCCCGTTCTGGTGGATCGAGGAACAGGAGGTCCGCGACCGCCTGCTCAACCGCGTGTTCCTGCAGCTGGACATGAACCAGGGCCTGGACGAGAATTCCAGGCGATCCACGATCTTCAAGCCTTCGCTTCGCTACCGTTGGGAGTTCTGGTGAACCGCCTCCTGCACATCTTCCTGTTCGCGGTCCTCGCGCAATCCGCCTGGAGCCGCGTCAAGCTGGAAATCCCGGACGCGGGACGCATGGGAAGGTCGCTCCTGGAAGACATCCTGGACGTTCCTCCCGATCTCGCGCGGCAACCTCGCGACAGCCAGGAACTGTGGATGGAATTCGCCGACAGCGCGGTGGTGCTCGCCGCCCGCGCGGAAGGCCACCTGGACGCCAGGTGCGCGACCAGGATCTCGGAATCCGATTCGGCCAACCGGCGCATCACCGTCAGGGTCGACTACCGCGAAGGGCCGGAGTACCGGTTCGGCGCGATCGAATTCGTGTCGCCCGACGGATCCCGTCCAAAACCGCCGCCAAGGCTTTCGGTCTCCCCCGGCGACGGATACCGTCCCGCGCGCACGAGCCAGCTCCTGCAGGAAGCCCAGCGCCACTATCGACAAGGCGGCTGGCTGGACGCCTCGGTGGAACCCGAACTCCGGATCGTCCCCGAATCCAGCCTGGTCGCCACCCGCATGGTCGTGACGCTCGGACGCATGGCGGTCTTCGAACGGATCGAATTCAAGTTCAAGGGCAAGCATGTCACCGACACCGGCATCCTGGCCGATCTCTGGCACCTGGAGCCCGGCGACACGATCCGCAACGAGGACATCGCCAAGTACAACCGCAAGATCGGCCAGACCCGCCTGTACAACATGGCCAAGCTGACCAAGAGCCCGGGTTCGCGGGATTCGTCGCGCACCACGTTGTCGTTCGAGCTGGCCGAGCGCGTGCCCGGTTCGTTCGACATCGGGCTGTCGTGGGAGCCCGTCTTCGGCTGGGGCGTCGACGGCGTGGTCCGCCACAAGAACGTGCGCGGCTCCATGAACGAACTCTCGTTCGAAGGCGCCATGGCCCAGCACCGCCAACGCGCCCGCGTGGGCGTGGGCAATCCGCTGTTCCTGGGAACCCCGGTGTCGCTGGACTACGGGGTGGCCGTCCAGCAGCAGGACGCCGACCTCGCCGACACCACGCTCTACCGCGAATTCAGCATTTCGCAGACGGGGACCTTCAGCTTCCTGCCCACCGACTGGTCCAACCTCTCGCTCAGCCTGAGCACCGACCGCGTGACCAAGTACATGCTCACCGGGGGGTCCAAGGTGGCCTACCAGTTCCTGACCGATCTGGGTTCCACCCTGGACTTCCGCAACGATCCGTTCGATCCCACCCGCGGCTGGATGCTGCGCGGCGACATCGGCTGGGGCGGCCAGTTCCTCAACGACACCTCCTACGTGTGGGTGCTGTCGCAGGCCCGGTTCTACCAGCCGCTGTTCTGGAGGTTCTATTCCGCCTTCGCCGCGGAAGGCGGACAATTCCTGAACAACACCACCGCCGACGGCGCCCAGATCTTCTATCTGGGCGGCGCGCGCACGGTGCGGTCGTACAGCTACCGCGGACTCATGGTGGTTCCCGATCCCGGCCAGGGATTGCGCCCGCGCTACCTGAGAGGTTCCGCAGAACTGCGCATGAACCTTCCCTTCGGGTTCCAGGCGGTGGGCTTCACGGACTGGGCCCGGCTCTGGAACAAGGGACAGGAACCCGACCTGGGGAACCTGGATCTCGCCAAGATCGGGTACGGTGCAGGTCTTCGCTACCGCCTGAGCCTGTTGTCCTTCCGATTGGACTACGCGTTCGGAAGAGGCGGCGAACGCATCATCTTCGACCTGGCCCAGGCGATCTGAGCCAAAAGGGGAACCGGCCCGCAATGCAAAAACCGATCCTTGTCACGCTCGGCGACCCCAACGGAGTCGGACCACGCATCGTGGCCCGCGCCCTGCAGCGGCCGTCCATCCGGCGCCGCGGCATCGTGGTGGTGGGCGATGCGTCCATCTACGAGCGAGCGCTGCGCGAAGAAGGCTCGGCCCTGCCCGTGGTGCGCTGGACCCCCGGATCCCCCGTCGCGCCCGGCACGCTGGCCGTCCGCGAACCGCCCGGCCTGGCGCCCGGCGAACTCGAACCCGGACGGATTTCGGCATGGGCGGGCGGGCAGTCGCTCCTGTGCGTGGACGACGCCACCGACCTGTGCGTCGCGTTCGAGGCCCGCGCGATGGTCACCGCCCCCCTGTCCAAGGAATCGGTGGACCTGGTCCTCCCCGGGTTTTCCGGACACACCGGCCACATCGCCCGCCGCACCGGGGCGCCCTCCCACTGCCTGACCCTGGTCCACGACGGGATGTGGGTGTCGTTCGTGACCACGCACATCCCGCTCAAGGACGTCCCGGCGGCCATCACGACGGAATCCGTCCTGCAGACCGCGCGACTGCTGCACGGCGCGCTCGTGGACGCGGGCGTCGCCTCGCCCCGGATCGGGATCGCGGGACTGAACCCCCACGCCGGAGAACACGGGCTGTTCGGCGACGAGGAAGCCCTCGCGGTGGAACCCGCCGTCGCGCGCTGCCGGCTCGAAGGCTTGGACGCCACCGGACCGTGGCCCGCCGACGTGGTGTTCCCCATGCTCAAGGCGCGCCGGCTGGACGGCGTGGTGAGCCTGTACCACGACCAGGGGCATCCCGTCATGAAGACGCTCGCCTTCGACTTCCGGCGCGGCAAGGTGCGCGGCGTCAACGCGACGCTGG
>JAKPQQ010000128.1 GCA_029557215.1 Fibrobacterota bacterium
GACGTCGTGTCGCCCGGCGATGTGCTTTGGGTCAAAGGGATGGATCTCGAAGACTACCTGGATGCCGCCGGTGGATTGACCCAGACCGGCGACGAGGACCGCGTGATGATCACCTACGCCAACGGCAAGAAGGCCACGATCAAGCGCGCCAAGCAGGACCCCGATCCAGGATCCGTCATCTTCGTTCCCTACAAGAAGGAAGAGCCCACCGACTGGTACAAGGTCTGGGGCACCGTCGCCGCGATCGTTGGAGCGCTCGCGCAGACGGCGATCGCGCTGATCGTGGCGACCAAGTAGCGATCGGCACAAGAAGATGCTGTTGCCTCTGCTGATGGGTCTGGGAGCCGCCACGCTCCCCGACCAACGCCTGGACGACTCACGCACCTTGCGCACCCGGGGCCTGCCCCCGCTGCTGAAGGCCATGCACGAGGCCGCCCGCGCCGATGCCAAGATCGGATACATTCTTCCAGGCCCCGATTCGGCAAGTTCCGTCGGAGGCTGGGAGCTTCTTGGGGGCAGCGACTCCTCCCTGATCGCAAGCCCCAGGATCGGGCTGGAATCGCGCAACCCGCACGGCGAACACCAGCTTGCCTTGGATGTGGGCGGCCAATTGCGCGGACGTGCCGAACGGCTCGCGTTCTGGGTCGAAGCCCGCATGGTCACCGCCCAAAGCAGCGACTCCAGGATTTCCTGGGACGGCCAATACCAGGAGTTCCAAGAAGAAGGCGCCAATTCCCGTCTTGACTACACGTCCTTCAGCCGCTGGGAAGGAAAGCTCGCGTTCGAATCGGGCCTTGGCAGGATCGGCCTTGGCAGAGCCCGCCAGCACTGGGGCCCTTCGTACTCGTACCCGCTCGTTCTCGGGGCCGCGACCCCCCCCATGCCCTTGTTCGACTGGACGACGACATGGCGGGATCTGCGGGTACGCGTGCTTTGGGCCGATCTTTCCATCGATGGCGCGGGGACATTCCGACAGAATTCGCGCTCGCGCTCGCTTTACGGGCATCGCTACGAATGGCTCGCCGCGGATTGGCTGACCCTTGGCGCCAGCGAACTCCTGATCCTGCACGATCGACAAGAACCGGCCGCGCTCCTGCCCTTCGCGCCGCTGTTCATGGAAAAAGGCCAAGGACTGGAAAACGACAACAACGGAGAGCTGTCCTTCGACGTGGACGTGCGCCCGCTCGAAGGATGGCGCGTCTACGGAGAATTCCTCGTCGACGACGTTTCCGAGCCGACCAGCCTGTTCAACGACCTGTGGAAGAACCGCTGGGCGCTCACCGTCGGCACCCAGGCCGCGTTCAAAGTCCACCAGGCGGATCTTGGCGCGATCCTGGAGTGGTCTCGCGTCGAGCCTTGGGTGTACGCCCATTACGAGCCGAACACGGCGCAGGCGACGCACCAGGGATTTATTCTGGGCAACCCTTCGGGTCCCAATTCACTTTCCGTCAAGGCCACCACCTACGGCGCCTGGTCGGGATTCCACCTGGAAAGCTCATTGGAATGGGTCTGGAAAGGAACCGATCCGGGATCCCGATGGACCGACGCCCAAGCCGACAACAACGTGTCGCAGAAGACCTTTCTGGCAGGCACCGGCGACTTGGCTTGCCGAGGGGAACTCCACCTTGGATACTCGCATGCCTACGGGAGCATCTGGCTGGATCTCGCCAAGGTGTTCGCCTCCGCAGATCTGCAACGGGTCCGTCCATCAGCACCGATCGCCGCTCGATTGGAACTCGCGTACTGAACGGTTCCAACGCGATCGGCCTGAGGTCGTTCGCTCTCTCAAGGCCCGCCCCCTTGCGTAATCGCGCCGCGAGCGATATCTTCAATCCATGACGATGTCGCTCTCGCCGAAATTCGCCTCCAAGCGAATCCACCGTTGGATCAAGTTCCACGGGGGCGGCGAAGCCATTGTCCACCGGATCCGGTAGCATTCCGGATTCCGAACGCGACGAGGCGAAGGCCCGCTCCCGACCAGGGATGCGGGCCTTTTCGTTTTCCGTCCACCACGGCAACACACGCAGAACCAGAAAGAAGCGCCAAAATGGAGACGCAAGACCGCGCTCTCCCCCGATCGGGAGACTCCCTCGCGACATTTTTCGTCATCGCGGGATCCATCCTCTATTCCACCAAGAGCCTGTTCGTGAAGCATCTCATGGCGGATTCCGCCACGTCGGGCGACATCCTCGCGCTGCGCCTGGCGTGGGCGGCGCCGCTGTACCTGGCGGTCGTCTTCTGGAACCTGTCGCGCAAGCACGCGGCGTCGGGCGATCTGGCCAAGATGGCGGTTTTGGGGTGGCTCGGATTCTGGGCGGCGCCCCGCATGAACTTCGCCGGACTGGACAGCGTGAGCGCGGGCCTGGAACGGATCCTGATCCAGTCCAGCGTGGTCTTCGTCGTGCTGTTCGCGGCCGTTCTCTCGCGCACGCGACCGCGCGGCATCGTGGTCGGTTCGGTGGCGGTGTGCTATCTGGGGATGGCCTTGGCCCTGGCCGGGCGCGACGAAGGACGCTCGTTCGCCGACCCTCGCGGCGCGCTCCTGATCGTGGGAGCGTCGGTGGCGTGGGCCGTGTTCGTGGTGAAGGTCGGCCCCGTCCAGAAGCGCCTGGGGGTGTGGCTTTCCACGTCGGTGGGCATGGCCGCCGCGGCCATTCCCGCTTTGGCAGAAACCGTCGTTACGGGGCACCAGGCCGTGGTCGTGGATACGCCGGTCGCTTGGATCCCGGGCGTCGCGGGACTCGTGCTGGTCGGGACCGTGGTGCCGTCGTTCCTGGCCCAGACCGGACTCGCGAGGATCGGGGCGGTGCGGTCGTCCATCCTCTCGCTGGCGGGACCGGCGCTGCTGCCCTTGATGGCCATGGCCACATTGGGCGAATCCATGCCTTGGCAGCAGGTCGCTGGGCTATCGGTGGTGCTTGCCGGCTGCGCGGCGCTCGGGCTGCGCGGAGGCTGATCCGAGGCTGATCGGCGCGCCATGGGGGCGACGGAATCCGGAGTACTTGCCGGATTCCGGCAATCCCGGCATTCCCCAACGGCGGCCATTCCCGATCGCGACCCGATGCTATCATTCACGCGTCGGCATCGGTGGTCGTTTCGCGAACCATCGGAGCCCGCGGTTCGGGGATCGGGCCGTGGTCTCCGCACCGGGCATCGTCCTTGGGGAGCATCTGAATGGATTTCCAAAACCGCTCCATCCTCGTCACCGGAGGACTCGGGTTCATCGGATCCAACCTGGCGCGCCGCCTGGTCTCCATGGGTGCCAAGGTGACGCTGGTCGACAGCCTGATCCCCCAGTACGGCGGGAACGTCGCCAACATCCAGGACATCCGCGATCGAGTGGAAGTCAACATCACCGACGTGCGCGATCCCCACGCCATGGCCTACCTGATCCAAGGCAAGGATTACCTGTTCAACCTGGCCGGGCAGACCAGCCACCTGGACTCCATGACGGATCCATTCACCGATCTGGAAATCAACTCCACTTCCCAGCTTTCCATCCTGGAAGCCGCCCGCAAGCACAATCCCGGGATCCGGATCGTGTACGCATCCACCCGCCAGATCTACGGCAAGCCGCAATACCTTCCGGTGGACGAAAACCACCCCATCGTCCCGGTGGACGTGAACGGGATCAACAAGGTCTCGGGCGAGGGGTACCACATCCTGTACAGCAAGGTCCACGGGATCCCCTGCACGGCCCTGCGCCTGACCAACACCTACGGTCCCGGCATGCGCGTGAAGGACGCCCGCCAGACATTTCTTGGCGTCTGGGTGCGCAACCTCCTGCAAGGGAAACCCATCCAGGTGTTCGGCGACGGATTGCAGCTTCGCGATTTCAACTACGTCGACGACGCGGTGGAGGCGTTCCTGCTGGCCGCATCGCGCGACGATGCGATCGGACGCGTCATGAACCTGGGCAGCACGGAAATCGTCGGATTGAAAGATCTCGCCGCAACCATCGTGAAGATCCACGGCCAAGGGAACTGGGAACTGGTCCCCTTCCCGCCCGACCGCAAGGCGATCGACATCGGCGACTACTACGGCGATTTCGCGTTGGCCAACGCCGTGCTGGGATGGCGCCCCGAGGTCGAGCTCCACGAGGGTTTGCGGCGCACCTTGGAATACTATCGCGTCCACGGCGACCGCTACTGGGAGGCCTGACTTGATCCCCATGAACGACTTCCGTCGCGACGACGAGTCGCTGGTCCAGGCGCAGCTGGCCGCCACCGAACGCGTGATCCGATCGGGATGGTACGTGCTGGGCGGCGAGGTGAAGGCGTTCGAATCCGAATGGGCCGGATGGATCGGGGCGACCGAGGCGGTGGGCGTGGCCAACGGGATGGACGCATTGGAGATCGGATTGCGCGCCCTGGGAATCGGCCATGGCGACGAAGTCGTCACGACCCCGATGACCGCCTTCGCCACCACCCTCGCGATCCTGCGCGCGGGCGCACAACCTGTCATGGCCGACATCGAGCCCGACACCGCGAACCTGGACGTCGCCTCGGTGGAGCGATGCATGTCGCCCAGGACAAAAGCCGTCATGCTGGTGCATCTGTACGGGCAGGTCGGGCCGCTGGAGGAACTGTCGCGACTCTGTTCCGACCGCGGAATCCACCTGCTGGAAGACTGCGCCCAGGCCCACGGCGCCAAGGCTTCGGGCCGACCGGCCGGAACCTGGGGCGCCTTCGCGGGCTGGAGCTTCTACCCCACCAAGAATCTGGGATGCCTGGGCGACGGCGGAGCCATCACCACCGAGGACCACCAGCTCGCGGAACGCGCCCGCATGCTGCGCAACTACGGCCAATCGGTCCGCTACCAGCACCCCGTGCCCGGACTGAACAGCCGCTTGGACGAACTCCAGGCGGCGATCCTCCGGGAGCGCCTCGAGCACCTGCGAACCTGGACTTCGCGACGGCGCGAGATCGCCCGCATCTACGCGCGCGAAATCGCCAACCCCGCCTTGCGGGTCCTACCGCTGCCGGCCGACGCCGATCGGCATGTCCACCACCTGTTCGTCCTGACCACGCCGCGACGCGAAGGCCTCCAGGCGCATCTGGCACGGCACGGCGTGGAAAGCCTGTTCCACTACCCCATCCCCGTCCACCATCAGGCACCCTGCCGGAATCTGCGCACCGATCCCGCTGGCCTCCCGGCATCGGAGCGGCACGCCAAGGAATGCATCTCCATCCCCATCCACCCGTACCTGACCGAATCCGAGATCGGCCAGGTCGTGGACGCCGTCAACAGCTGGAAGGATTGAGACCGATCAGCTCCGACGCGGAGGACGCCAGAGCACCGGATGCGATGAGGAGAGGATCAGAAACGAGGCAAGGATTGGGCCCTGTCGCCCAGCCACAGCCAAGCCGGCTCCCCCGGAAGATCGACAACAAGTGCCGTGTTCCGCACGGTTCCCGAAGCGAGAAGGCTACCGTTGGCGGCGAGCATCTTCCAGGAGCTGCCGGTCATTCCCTTTGGAATTTCGATCTGGAGGCGACCGTCGATCCGACGCATCGCGAAGGACGATCTCGCCATGGAAGGCCGGACACCCACATCGGATAGTTCGATCTGGAACAATCCTTCGGATCCGACGGCGTAGATCCGACCTCCATCGGTGAAGATCGCTTCCACTCCGGCAAGCTCGACCTTGGTCCATGGGCCGTTGCGGGTGCTCCCGATCCAGTGGGTCTGTGACTGGCCATCCATCGTCAAGGAAGCGTAGACCCCGGTCCCGATCCGCTGGACCATCTCTCCAGGCTGCTTCATTTCGAGTCGACGCCAGTTCATCCCCTGGTCGGTGGTCCACCAGTAGCCGGGTTCCATGCTTGCGTCCATCCCGACGATCGCGATTCCGGCATCCTCGGGGTCGAAGTACGTCGAAAACGGCATGACGCCCTGGGGCAGCGGAATGCGCATCCAGTTTTGACCGTCGGTGGTGCCGCGCAAATACTGAGAATCGGCCACCGTGAACCAGTATCGCCCCAGGCCACGATCGAAGACGGTCTCCTGGCCTTCCGGCGGAAGGGAGGATGTCGGAAGCTGGAGGACCTCCCGCCAAGTCCGAAGACTGTCGTCCGACACGTAGTACCTGCCTCCGTTCGCATCCACGAAGGAACGCTCCCCGGAACTGCTGAAGAACGACTCCGTGCCATCCTTGTAGCTGGAGGGCATCGACATGTCGCGCCATCCGGTCGAGCTCATCCAATAGCGGCGTTCCTCGACATCGACGACCGCGCTGCCGAACACCTCCGGGAATTCGGTATCCGATTCCGGGACCAGCGCCCAGTTCGCCCCGCGATCGACGCTGTACCAGACCGCGCGCCCGGTGTCTTCCACCACCCAAGTCCCGTCCGGCAACCGAGCCCCCTCTTCCAAGGGGATGGTTTTGCCCGATTCCATGGGTGACGGGACGCGGACCGGAACCGCGGCCGCAGCCAGACCAGGCAGGAGAAGCGCTAGGAAGATGTTGCTTGCCATATGTGGGGAATCCAGGGATTGCGGTGGTAGGGGGCAAAGGGACTGGTCGTACAGTCCCGCTCACGGTACCAGAACATAATCAATTCCTGGCCCCTCCGCGCTTCCTAGGCGACCACGCCCTCGGCCGTGATCTGCACCGAAGGCTGCAGCATCTTCGACACCGAACAGTACTTCTCCATGGAAAGTTCCACGGCCTTCTGGACCTTGGCCGGGTCCAGATCGCCGTGCGCCACGAACCGCAAGTGGATTTTTGTGAACACGGCCGGCACGGCGTCGGCGCGTTCGCCTTCGACCTCCACCTCGAGCTTGTCCAGATTCTGTCGCTGCTTCTTCAGGATATGGATCACGTCCATGGAACTGCACCCGGCCAGCGCCGAAAGCAGGGTCTCCATGGGGCGAAGCCCCGCGTTCTCGCCGCCCATGTCGGCGGGGCCGTCGATCACCGACACCGCGCCCGAAGCGTTGGTCACCTTGAACTGGACGGGTCCCGTCTGTTCCAGCTTCACGCCCATCTTGCCAGCAGCCATCACGCGCCTCCTCTTGCGGTCTTGGAAAACAGGTCCGACGACAGATACCGGTCGCCCTGGTCGCACAATACGAACACCACCACGCCCGATTCCAGGGTGGCGGCCAGGCGGCAGGCTGCGGCGCATGCGCCTCCCGCCGACACCCCCGTGAAAATGCCTTCGCGACGCGCCAGGAGCCGGGCCGTTTCTTCGGCTTCCTCCTGCGCCACGTCCATGATCTCGTCCACCCGCGCGGGCTCGAAGATCGCGGGCAGATATTCCTTGGGCCAGCGCCGGATCCCCGGGATCTTGGCGCCTTCGGCCGGCTGCACGCCCACGATCGTCACCGACGGATTTTGTTCCTTGAGGTAGCGCGAGGTCCCCATGATGGTCCCGGTGGTGCCCATCGCCGACACGAAGTGGGTGATCTTCCCTTGCGTGTCGCGCCAGATCTCGGGTCCGGTGGTCTCGTAGTGGGCGCGCGAGTTGTCGGGATTCCCGAACTGGTTCAGCATCAGCGCACCGCCCTTGGCGGCCTGCGCCTTGGCGTAGTCGATCGCGCCTTCCATCCCCGACGCCGCCGGGGTCAAGGTGACCTTCGCCCCGAACGCCTCCATGGTCGCCACGCGCTCGGCGGTGGAGTTTTCCGGCATCACCAGCTCGATCTCGTAGCCCTTCACGCTGGCGATCATGGCCAGGGCGATCCCGGTGTTGCCGCTGGTCGGCTCGATGATCCGCACGCCCGGTTTCAATTCGCCGCGGCGCTCGGCGCCTTCGATCATGAACTTCGCGGCGCGATCCTTCACGGACGACGCGGGATTGTTGCCTTCCACCTTGCCCAACAGCTTCACCCTGGGGTTGGGGCAGATGCGATCCAGCTCCACCAACGGGGTGTTCCCCACGAGTTCAGAAAGTTTCATGCCCAGCCCCTCCTTTCGCGATGCGATTCCGGCTTGCACACGAGCCACCGTCCACTGTTTTTCAAAATCTACTAGGTTTCATATATGTTTTGTAGTATTCTTCTGAAGAAGTTCCAAATCGCCACCTCATGGAGAGCCTCGCCAATGAGCGAAAACATCTTCGATTCGATCCCGGAAGCGGAATCCGCCAAGATCCTGGAACGCGCCAAGGCCCGAGGCGCCGACGAAGGCACCGCCTACGCCGGGGAGATCTTCCCCGACGAGGCCTGGGAGCTGGTGAAGCGCGGCGACGCCATCCTTGTGGATGTGCGCACGCCGCAGGAATTGTCCAACGTGGGCGCCGTTCCAGGCACCCCCAACGTCGTCTGGGCCCATGCTCCGGCCATGACCCCCAACTCCGATTTCGTGCAGGATCTGTCCAAGGTGGCCAAGCCATCCGACAACGTGCTTCTCCTCTGCCGCTCGGCGCGCCGCTCGGTTTCGGCGGCCAACGTGCTGGCCGGCGCCGGTTGGCCCAACGCCTTCAACGTCCTGGAAGGATTCGAAGGTTCGGGCGGAGACGGCTGGATCGCGCGCGGATTGCCCACCACGCTGGATTGATGCCGCCCTGAACGCTTCGTGGGCGAGGCGTGCCTCGCCCCTACGAGCGGTTCAGGGCAGCAGCGCGAAGGTCCGGTGTCCGGAACGGGTGTCCAGGCGGACGAACGAGAACCCCGCGGGCAGGTCGCCCCGCGCGAGGGTCCGGCCGGGCGTGACGGAAATCGTCATGCGTTCTCGGCCTTGCGCGTCGACGAACCTCGCGACGGCGGTGCCGTCGAAGCCGGAGAAGGCGATGCCGCCACGCACCCTGGACATCGCCAACCTCGACCTCGTCGATTTCCGATCCCGGGGAGCGACCGAGGTCGCGGCAGGAAGCACATAGGGGTCGTCGTTGTACTCCGTCATCCGCTGCAGGAACCAACCGCCATCGTTGTCGTCGCCGTAGTTCGCGTTGCCGTCCATGCCCGGCCCGAACAGGATCCCGATGAACCCACCGTCCACCCATTGTTCCGGATGCGCAAGGAAATATTCGCCCGCCTCGTCCCGATGGGCGACGACGGGATGGTTGGAGCTGCCTTCCGAGACCTGCCATCCGACCACGCGCAATCCGGAGTTGGCGGACAGGATGCGCGTCCATGTGAAATACTTGGCGTAGTTGGTGGAATCCCACGACCAATCCTGATCCGGAGTCTGCGTGAGCTTGACTCCGGCATCGCGGTCGGTCTTTTCCACGAAGACCACGTCGCCTTTCCAGTCCCCCAGCGAATTCAGGAACTTGGCTTGGGCCTGCGCACCCAGGATGTGCGCCTCGATGCGCCCTTGGCCGATCTGGTATGGGATGTTCACGCCCCAATGGTTGAGCATGTGCCCCAGGATCACGCCCTTGGGAAGCCTCTCCCGGGCCCTGTAGATCACGTATTGCGCCCAACCGCAAAGGTTCGCCGGGAAGGTCTTGGACGCAGCCTTGGACGCGGCGGAAAGATCGACGGGAAGGTCTGCGCAGTCCATGTTCACGAGGTGCTTGTCCTGCATGAGCTTGCCGTACATGTCGGGCTCCAGGACCACGATGTAGTCTTCGCCACCGGCCTCGGCCAATTGCCCGAGAAAGTTCTCGTACCGCGCCACGTAATCGGCCATGAAGGACGGCGAAGCGAGATTCTTGGCCACTTCCGATTCGCTCACCTTGCCGAAGTTGTACCAGACGAACGCGCTCTTGACGCCGATCTCGTTGCTGCGAACGGCGTAGCTCTTGGCATAGTCGGGGTCGCCCCAGCTGACGAAGGTCTCGGGCATGATGTACTGGTAGCGGTACTCCCCGACCTGGAACGCGGCGGAAGTCTTCTTGTTCTCGCGGACATCCATCCGACTGACCAGGAAGTGTTCGGGCCATGCGGAGGGGTATTCTCCCGCCGCCTGCGCGGGAAGCGCGAATTCGTGGTCGCCGTCCGTGAAGCGGATGTCGTCGATCAGAAGATGCAGCGCCGAACCTGCGGCCTTGTCCGGGTACGTCCATTTGAACCCGAATCCGTAGAAGCTGTCCGCCGGTGCGAACGCGGCGGCGCCGTCGGTGAAGTCGGCCAGATCGGCCGTGACCTCTGTCCACTCCGGATCGGCGGGAATCGGGAACTCGGTCAAATCCACGTTCTGGAAGCCCTTGTTCTGGAGCGAGAGCCGCACCGACTCCGTGGTCCCCAGCAGATTCTTGACCCAGAATTTGACATGCTTGTAGCCGGCCAGCGACTTCTTGGTGTCGTCGGACCATTTGATGTAGAAGTAGTAGTAGCCGCCGGAACCGATGTCCGACTTCACTTCCACCTCCAGCGAAGCCTTGCCGGTGCGGGCATCCGTGCAGTTCACCGGGATGCCTTTCCAGCTCCGCGTCGAGTTCCCGACCTTCCAGGTGGACGTGGCGAGCGTCAGGCTTCCGGCGGATGCGTCCGCATCCGAAAACGAAACGCCTCCCGAAGCGCAACTTCCTTCGTCCAGATAGAGCGGAAGGTCGTCCAGCGCCAACGCCGGTGTGAAGATCGCGCCCAACATCGCGAGGATGGCCAGTTTTCGCATCGCAATCGCTCCTTGCATACCATTTCCCGTTGTCGCCCGGAAAGATCGTTCCGACCTGGAAATTAGCCCTGCCCGCCCCTGGTGGCCACCCGATGCCGACGGCACCCCAGAATACGTTCTCTGGAGGCGCACACCTGGGCTCCTCCCACGAATCCATATGCCAAACGAAGGGTCCATCAACTAGCGTTTCCGGGCTCCATGGCCCACATCATCCTGCTTTTCGCCCTTTCCGGATTCGCCGGACTCGTCTACGAATCCGTCTGGGCCGGCTACCTCAAGCTGATGGCCGGGCACGCGAGCTACGGCCAGATCCTGTCGCTTTGCGTGTTCATGGGAGGGCTCGCGATCGGGAGCCACATCTCGGCCAAGATCGTCGACCGCGTCCGCCGCCCGTGGGCGTGGTACGGCGCGGCGGAAATCGTGATCGGGCTCGGGGCGCTGGCCTACCACGGCCTGTTCCAGATCCTCACCGAATGGCTGTGGACCTCGGGCTTCCTGGAAGGCATGGGCGTGTGGTCGGCGCGGCTTTCCATCGCCGGGTTCGGCACCGCCCTCACGCTCCCGTGGGCCATCCTGCTGGGCTGCACGTTCCCGCTCATGGCCGCCGGGCTCCTGCGCCGCGACCCGGCCAAGGCCCACCACGGACTGGGTTGGCTCTACGCGGCCAATTCGCTGGGCGGCGCCATGGGATGCCTGGTCAATTCGTTCGTGCTGGTGCCGCGCCTGGGGCTGCCCGGAGCCTTGACCACCGCGGCCGCGGTGAACCTCCTGATCGGCGTGCTGTTCGTGGCGTTTTCCGTCACCGATCCCGAATCGCCGGGGCAATGCCCCACCGCCACCGCATCCAAGGCCGATTCGCCTTGGATCCACGACGCCACGGCGTTCTTCACAGGCCTCAGTTCGTTCCTCTACGAGATCGCCTGGATCCGCATGCTGGCCCTGCAATTGGGATCCAGCACCCACAGCTTCGACGTGATGCTGGCCGCGTTCCTGGTGGGCCTGGCCGCCGGGGGCTGGATGGTCCGCAAGGGTCTGGACAAAGGGCGTCCGCGCCGACGCCTGGCCTGGGCGCAACTGGCCATGGCCGCCTGCGCCGCGGCGTCGCTGCTGGGCTACCAGGCGTTCTTCGAGGCGCGCAACGAGCTGAACCTGATCCTCAAGCCGTCGGAACAGGCGTTCCCCGTCGCCCAGTTGTTCAAGTTCGCCAGCGCGTTCGTCATGATGGGCCCTGCGGCGTTCTTCGCGGGAATGACGCTCCCGTTGTTGATCTCGTGGCGCATCCGTTCCACCGGCCGCGAAGAGGGAATCGGGCGCATCTACGCCTGGAACACGCTGGGAAGCCTCCTGGGCGCGCTGGGCGGCGGGCTCGTGCTGCTTCCTCTGGTCGGACTCAAGGCGGTGCTGATCACGGGCGCCCTGATCGACGGCGTGCTCGGGCTCGCGCTCCTGCGCGGG
>JAKPQQ010000135.1 GCA_029557215.1 Fibrobacterota bacterium
GACGTCGTCGCCACCGGCATCGCGCACGGCGCCATCTTCGGCCTGGACTTCCAACCCACGTCCGCCTGGAATGTCGGGATGCGCGTGGAATGGAACAGCGAACTCTCCATCGAAAACGACACGAAGACCCTCACCGCCCCCGATGCCCTCCTTCCCTACCTCGCCGCCTACCGGGACGGCGCCAAGACCAAGATCACCGAGCCCGTCGTGATCGCGGGTGGCGTCTCGTTCCGCGGGATCGAAGACCTGACCCTGCAGTCGAGCTGGATCTACGGCTTCGCCGAATCGGTCGACCGCGATGGCGCGGAGAAGGACTTCCACAACTCGCTGATGGGCGGGTTCGGGGTGCGCTACCGCGTGCTTCCCACGCTGGAGCTGGCGACCGGCTACAGCCACGACTGGACCTACTACAACGACGCGGCCCGCCTGGAAGCCGACGGCGACCTCCCCTCGCACTACGTCGGCATCGGGGCGAGCCTGCAGGCCACGCCTCGTCTGAAGATCAACACCGGGGCCATGTTGGGCCTTGGCAAGGACCGCCACGGGATCAGCAAGGCCACCGGAGCGCGCCAGGAAATGTCGTCCCGGCTGCTCGACGTCGGGATCGGCCTGGAGTGGACTCCGGAGATCTGATCTGGCCCGATTCCGGGATTCCCGCCTGGAGCCGAAACCGATCGTTCCGGTTCTTGAGGGCAAAGGCCGGAAGTCCCATTCGTTCGCTTGGCGTTGCTGTTCCGGCACGGAGATTGCGATTCCAAATCGGCAATCCGGGAGCACGTCCCGATCCTGCGGTGATCGCAGGGACCACTCGAGCACAAGGAACACCACCATGAACACCAAGATCTTCCTAACCCTCGCCGCCGCCCTGGCCTTTGCCGCCAACGCCGCCGACTCCACCCTTGCGACCCCTCGCCACGATTCGGTCAAGGCCGCCCACAAGTCGGAAAACGCCGTGCTGGAAGCCCAGCACCAGACCGAGCGCAAGGAACTGAAGGCCGAGGTGAAGGCAGCCCGCGGGGATTCGGCCCAAAAAGCCGAACTCAAGGAACAGATGACCCAGCTCAAGCAGGATCAGAAAGCCGAAAAGGCCGCCCTGAAGGCCAAGCGCCAACAGGAGCGCGAAGCCCGCAAGGCCGCGCGCGAAGCCAAGAAGGCCGCCAAGGGGAAGTGATCGCATCGCTCGCATGAAGCCTCATCGGGAATCCGACCTGGAGAGACGGGTTCCCTGGTGGCGCGAACGCCCTCTTCCGGCACAACAGTCCGGGAGAGGGTTTTGTGTTTGGCGATCGCCAAGTCCGACGATTCTCGCAGGAAGCAGTCCCCCTGCGCATCCAAGTTCCCCATCGCGCTCGGGCTGAAGCCACTCGCAGGCGATCCGTCACCAGTGGTGCCAAGGGACCAAGCCAAACCACACCCGCCCGGCAACGGGCGTTGCCGTGCAAGGACTTCAGTCCGCCGCACGAATTTCGCGCATGCGGCTGACCCCGCCTTCGAACCCTGAGCTGCAGCGTCGGATTCCGCAATGGCCATTGCGCCTTCTGTAGATTCATTGTATATACATGACATGGAGTTCGAGTGGGATGCCGTCAAAGCGGACAGGAATCTGAAGAAGCACGGAGTCTCCTTCATGGAGGCCCGCAGCGTCTTCGACGATTCGGACGCATTGATCATTCCCGATCCCGACCACTCCGAAACGGAAGAACGATTCATCTTGCTGGGGACGAGCTACAAGTTGCGCGTGTTGATCGTGGTCCATTGCGAGCGATCCGACGACATCCTGCGCATCATCTCCAGCAGGAAGGCGACTCGCAGGGAAGCCGCCCAATACGATCGGAGAAAACCATGAGAACCGAATACGATTTTTCGCAAGCGAAAAAGAACCCCTACGCATCCAAGCTGCGCAAGCCCATCTCCATCCGGCTGGACACCCAGGCAATCGAATACTTCAAGGGATTGGGAGAAGAAATCGGCATGCCGTACCAATCCCTGATCAACATGTACCTGATGGAATGCGCCGCAAGCAAGAAGCGCCCCAGCTTCCGCAAGGCGTCGTGAAACAAAACGCCCCGCCCGGATCCTCTCCGAGCGGGGCATGCGTCATTTCCTGTCGAACCGCCTCACAATACGAGGAGCGTGGGATTCTCCAGGATGTTCTTGAGCGCCACCAGATAGCGCGCGCCGTCGGAGCCGTCCACCGCGCGGTGGTCGCCGGACAGGGTGAGCTTCATGGTGTGGCCCACCACGATCTGCCCGTTCTTGACCACCGGTTTTTCGATGATGCTCGCCACCGCGACGATCACGGCCTGCGGAGGGTTCACGATCGCCTGGAACGAATCCACCCCGAACATGCCCAGGTTGGAGACCGTGATGGTCCCGCCCGTGAACTCGTCGGGCTTGAGCCCCTTCTCCTTGGCGCGCTTGCCCAGCTCCTTGGCCTCGAACGCCACCTGCTTGAGGGGCTTGATGTCGGCGTCGCGCACCACCGGAGTGATGAGTCCCGTGGGCAGGCTCACCGCGAACGAAACGTGCACCGCCGCGAAGCGCGTGATGCTGTCGCCTTCCCAAGCGGCGTTCACCTCGGGAACTTCCTTGGCGGCCAAGGCCACGGCCTTGAGCACCAGGTCGTTGACGGAAAGCTTCAGCTTCGTGGAGGTCGCGGCCAGCCCCGTGTTCAGCTGCTGGCGGAAGGCCTGCAGAGGTTCGGCGTCCACCTCGATGGTGCTGTAGAAATGCGGCACCTGCTGCTTGCTTTCCTGCAACCGACGCGCGATGGTCTTGCGCATGTTGGTCAGCGGAATCTTTTCGTCGACGCCGGTGCGCTGCGCGGACGGTGCGAACGAAGGAGATCCGCCCTCCACCGGAGCCAGCGCCGCGAGTCCTCCCTTGCCCTCCAATGCCGCCTGCACGTCCTGGGCGGTGATGCGCCCGCCGGGACCCGTGCCCTTCACGTTGTAGAGGTTCACGCCCTTGTCGGCCGCGAGCTTGCGGGCAAGAGGTGACGCCCTGAGGCGTCCGGCAAGCTCGCCCTTTTCAGCGGCTTCGTCCACAGCCTGGCTCTCGATCACCGCGCCACGCGCGGCGTTCTTGAATTCGGCGGCCACCACCGGCTGCACCGGTGTCGTGGGTGCGCTGGGCTCCGAAGGCGGCGCCACGGGCGCGCGCTTTTCGTCGGCGGCCTTGGTGGAACTTTCCGCCTTGACCTTGGAAGCCTGCACCGAGGTATCGGATGCCGCGGTGGCCAGCAACCCCGAAATGTCCTCGCCGCTCTTGCCGATGATGCAGATGGGACCACCCACGGGCACCACGCCGCCTTCGGCGACGGTCTGCTTGAGCAGCACGCCCGGCTCGAAACACTCCACTTCCTGGGTGGCCTTGTCCGTCTCGATCTCGGCGATCAGGTCGCCGTTCTTCAGGACGTCGCCTTCCTTCTTGAGCCACTTCGTGAGCGTCCCCTCCACCATGGAGTCGGACATCCGGGGCATCAGAATTGCATTAGCCATTACGCCACCACCTGTTTCACGGCCTCGATGATCCGGGCCACGTTGGGGATGCATTCGTCTTCCAGCGCCGAAGAGAACGGCATTGGCGCTTCCACCGAAGTCACGCGCAGGATCGGCGCGTCCAGGTGGTCGAAACAGGCTCGCTGGACCTCGGCCGCCACCTGCGAGCTCACGCCCGCGAACGGCTTGGTCTCGTCCACGCACACCAGGCGGTGCGTCTTGCGGACGCTGGCAAAAACTGTCGGCCAATCCAGCGGCTTGATCGACCTCAGGTCGATGATTTCCGCGCGGATGCCCATCTTGAGCAGCTCCTGGTTCGCCTCCAACACCGTCCAGCAGCTGCGGCCGTGCGTCACGATCGTGAGATCGGTGCCCGGCTGCAGCACGTTGGCCTTCCCGATCGGGGTCAGGTATTCGCCCTCGGGGACCTCCGATTCGCGACCGTAGAGCGCCTCGTTCTCGATGACCAGGACCGGATTGTCGTCGCGGATGGCGCTCTTGAGCAGGCCCTTGGCGTCGGCGGCGAACGCGGGCACCACCACCTTGAGGCCCGGGAAGCTGGAATAGATGGCCTCGGGCGCGTGGCTGTGGGTGGCGCCGATCTGGTGGCCGCCTCCCGAATTGCCGCGGAACACCAGCGGGATCTTGATCTGGCCGCCGCTCATGTAGCGGATCTGGGCGGCGTTGTTCACGATCTGGTCGAACGCCACGAACGAGAACGAGAACGTCATGAACTCGGCGATGGGGCGCAGGCCGTACATGGCCGCCCCGATCGCGAGTCCGGCGAACCCGGCTTCCGAGATGGGCGAATCGATCACGCGGTCGGGACCGAACTTGTCGAGCAGCCCCTTGGAGCACTTGTAGGCCCCGTTGTACTGCGCGACCTCCTCGCCGATCAGGAACACGCGGGAGTCCCGCGCCATCTCTTCGGACATGGCATCGCGCACGGCGTCGCGGTAGGCGATCTTGGACACGTTCTGTCTCCCTCTATGCGTAGATGTCGGTGTAGATCTCGGACTGGGACGGATACGGCGAGGCGAGCGCCCATTCGTGGGCCTCCTGCACCTCCTTGCGCACCTTGTCCTCCAGCGCCTCGAGGTCCTTCTCGTTCACGGTGCCTTCCGACAGGATCCGGTTGCGGAGGATCTCCACCGGATCGAACTTGCGGTATTCCTCCACCTCGTCCTTGGAGCGGTAGTACTGCGGATCGCTCATGGAATGGCCGCGGTAGCGGTAGGTCATCAGCTCCAGGATGGCCGGCAGGTTCTCCTTGCGGGCGCGTTCGGCCAGGGTCCAGGCAATCTCGCGGACCTGGTCGAAGTCCTGCGCTTCGGCCCGCACGCCCAGCATGTCGTAGCCCGACGCGCGCTTGTACAGCTCCACCGGCGCCGAGTGGCGTTCCACAGCCGTGCCCATGGAATACATGTTGTTCTCGATCACGTAGATCACCGGGATCTTCATGAGCTGCGCAAGGTTGAGCGATTCGTGGAACGCGCCCTGGTTCACGGCGCCGTCGCCCATGTAGCAGAAGCACACCCTCTGTTCGCCCAGGTACTTGGTGGCGAACGCGAGGCCCAGACCCAGCGCCGTCTGTCCGCCCACGATCCCGTGGCCGCCCCACATCTGCTTGTCCACGTTGAAGTAGTGCATGGAACCGCCCTTGCCCTTGACGATTCCCGTCGCGCGGCCGTACAGCTCGGCGAACGCCGGTCCGGGGCGGATGCCCCTCATGAGCCCGTGGGCGTGGTCGCGGTAGGCCGTGATCACCGGGTCGGCTTCCGTGATGGCCGCGAACGTGCCCGCCGCCACGGCCTCCTGCCCGTTGTAGAGGTGACAGAATCCGCCAATGAGCCCCGTCTGGTAGCTCTGGTAGGTCCGTTCCTCGAACTTGCGCGTGAGGTACATGAGCCTGTACCATTCCAGGCGATCGTCGCGCGAAAGCTCGGGCGCCTTGCCGTAATCGGGCATCGGAAGGGTGGTGGCCAGGATTCCGGCTCCCGTTGGGAGAGGTTTCTGTGTCATTGCTTCGGCACTCCAAGAATGAGACTTGAAGTCAATATACGAAGAAGACTACCGGATCGACCGCCCCTCTTTGCGTTTCCATTCTTCATGGCACGACATGTGCATACTCGACAAAAAGATGCCGATGTATCCATAGTTTCGGACCAGGAAATCCATTGCCAGAATTTGTCTCACCGCTCGCGGGCACGCGGACGGTCAGGACATCAGACGGGCGTCGAGATCTCGGCCTGCAGAAACAATCGCTCCAACGCGACGATGATCTCGCGCCGAGGGAGCGGTTCGCTGTCTTCGGGCATTCCGTCGTAGCGGAATTGGACGGCAAAGGAGTTCCAGCGAGTCAAGGACCAAAGCTCCGAGACATCGATCCCCAATCGCTCCAAGGTCGGGATCAGTTTGCTCAGATCGTGGGTGGGTGAATAAGCCCCACCAAGGCGCGAGATCCAAGCCTTCAGAGCCTTTTCCGCAGCTTGCTGAGTGTGGAACCCAAAGATTTCGTCGGCCAACTCGGAAGACGTCTCGAACAGAACCAGCGCACGGAGGTCCTTGCGCCCCATCTCGAGCATGGCCTTCCACTCTTCAGACATGCCCATGCAGGATCTTTCCTTGGCGTAGGGCGTGGGCAATGACGTGGTTCAGGGAATGTCGGCGAGCTTCGACTTCCTCCGGAGTGTACAGGAGCAGATCCACGCTCATCGGAAGCACCGATAGATCGCGGTAGATCTCCCCCAGGACCTCGTAACTCGGACGCCCTCGCAGCGCGTCCTTGGTGGCCACCACCAGTAGATCCAGGTCCGAACCGGAATGGCCTTCTCCCCTGGCCTGGGATCCAAACAGCACGATCGCGCTGGCCTGGACATGGGCCAAGATGCCCCGAAGCGCTGTTTCCAGATCCCATTCCGTCGCGATGGCCATTGAGAAAACATACACCTTCGGCATTTGGCCAGACATCCATCGACCCCGGACTCGATTCCGTGGCGTGTTCGAGGCTTCGCGCCGCCGGCAGGTGGCAGGTTCCGGTGCGCCTCATTTCTTTTCGTAGAAGGTGATGGTCACCCCGCCGCTGACCATGCCGGGGCCCGAGCTGACGTACTTGTTCACGTTCAGGAAGTTGTACGGGCCGTCCACGCGCGCCTCGAAGACGGGGTACAGGCTTCCCGGTCCGCAGTTGCGCACGATGATCAGTTCGCCGTCGTCGGGCGCCAGGGTGTAGCGCGCGTCCAGGCCGCCCAACTGGTAGTCGGCGCCGCCGTCCAGGATCTTGCCCTTCACCTTGCCGCTGGTGGTGCCGCCCGTGATGGGAATGATGTTGCGGCTGCCGCGCTTGCTCGCGCCGATCGAGATGGACGACCCCAGTGTGACGGTTTCCGTCAGGACCTGGGCGCCCTGCCCGCCCGACTGCGCCGGGCAGTCCCAGCTCTGGTTTTCGGCGGTGGCGGGGTCCTTGATCTGGATCTTGGCCGCCGGGAGGGTGGCCTTGGAGATGTCGTGGACATCCAACCGGATGGTCTTGGCCACGGTGTCGACCACGCGGATGGCGGCCCACTTGCCGGTGTTGAGCCAGGCGTACGAACTGGAATTGGGCGCCTCGAAGTCCAGCACCATGCGGGCGTTTTTGGCGCCCACGGGCGCGACTCCCGCGTTGCGCATCAGGATCGGGGTGGAGCCGGCCCGCAGGATCACGATCTGCTCGATTTCCATGGAACCGTTGGAGAGGGTCAGTTCGTAGTCCAACGCGCCTGTCAAGACCGTGGCCGTGATGCGGTCTCCGGTCACCGATCCACCTTTGATGTCGATCTGGCGGCGCTTGCCGAACCGGGTGAGCCCCACGTCGCGGATGGCCCCGATCTGGAGCGTGATGCTGAAGGCGGCGGTCCCGAGCTTTGGAGGGGGGATTCCGTCGGGCATGTAGCACGGCCACGAGGGATCGGGCACGATCGCGGCATCGTCGACGTTTCCATCGGAGGAATCTTCCAGCAGGATCGCCAAGCCGCTTTGTTCCAGGGAAGCCAGCGGAACCCGCGCGGCGCGGAACCCGTTTTTTGTCACCAGCAGGGTGTCGGTCGTCGCGGCCCAGGACCTTCCCGCGACATCCCGGGCATCGGTAGAAGACGCGAGCCGGTTGGAAGCACCCAAGGACGCTTGGCCGGATTCCATCCCGGACACGAACCGCACCGATCGACTCCCCTTGGAGGATTCGATCGACAGGATGTGCACGCCGGGAAGCAGGGCCGGTGGCGCGAAGACCCATTCCCCTCTGCCGAGGAAGCCCGAATGGAGAACGGCTCGCTGCGTTCCGGCCGGATCCAGCACGCGCAGGAGCACGGGGCCGTCGGCGTCCTGCCAAAACCGGATCTCGCTGGATCCCGGCGACATGCCTGGGGTCGACCGGTCGGATCCGCGACGGATCGCGGTCGATCCCGAAAGCGCGAAGCTTCCGGACGCGTCGGTGGTCGCGACCAGCCGCGACGATAGCAGTTTGACGGAAGCATCGGCCACGGCCTGGCCCGTGCGCGCGCTCTTCACCGTGCCCGACACGCTCACCTGGGTTTGGGAACAGGCCAAGCCCCAGCACAGGAGCACGGATGCGCAGGATTTCAGGATCATTTGTGCCTCGAGTATGGGCGATTCGGGTGCGATGACGGATCCGCGATGACGCCGAAGATTCCGGGTCTTGGGCGATTCGATGGACCACCCGCGATGGGCGGTGGTCGAACGGAATATGTCGCGGGGATGTCGGCGAATCCAAGCGGTTTGTCCTTTGGTCGCGTTACCAAATTGGTGTCGGGGCCATGATTGGGGGGGGTGGGAAGTAAGTTTGGACGCTCTGAAACCGTCCAACCACTCAGGTCTGGCCCAGGCGATCAACAAAGCCGGGTTCGCCTCGCGGAGCCAAGCGACGCGACTGGTCGCGCAGGGGAGGGTGAGCTGGAACGGGCGCGTGGTCCGCGATCCCGAATGGCTCGTTCGGGAAGGCGACGCGATCCTGGTCGACGGCGAACCGCTGGCGGCCGAACGCATGGTCTACCTGATGTGCCACAAACCCGCCGGACTGGTGACCACCGCCACCGACCCCAAAGGGCGCCCGACCGTCTACCGATGCCTGGAAGGGATGGACCTCCCGCATGTGGGGCCGGTGGGGCGGTTGGATCTGGCCAGCGAAGGATTGTTGTTGTTCACCAACGACACGCGTTGGGCCAGCACCTTGCTGGATCCCGCGCGGCGGGTCTCCAAGACCTACCATGTGCGCATCGACGGATCGTTGGACGCGGCCATGGCGGCTCGGATGACCGCCGGGATCGTGGACGAAGGCGAGCGGCTGCGGGCGGTTTCCGTCAAGACGCTCCGGATGGAAGGAACGAGTTCCTGGATCGAGATCGTGCTGCACGAAGGCAAGAACCGCGAGATCCGGCGGATGCTCGGGGCATTGGGATTCGAGGTCCTGCGCCTGATCCGCGTCCGCATCGGGAACCTCGTGCTGGGAAACCTCGCCAAGGGCGGCGTTCGGTCGCTTACCGAATCGGAAGTGGAAGACCTGCGGCGGACGCGCGCTCCCCCAAGGCCTCGGCGGTAGTCCGGCCGACATCTGGCCGACAAACTGTTTTCCGGTCCGTTGTGGGCGGTGATGCCGCATCGGGAAAGCCCTCTCGGGGCGGGTGTTGTGGATTTGTCACAACGGATCTTTTCGAAGCGGTCGCCACGCGGCCGCGGCCGCGGATAGATTCGGAGGAATGGTTCATCCACGAAGTCCTGGCGAGGGCCGAACACCTGGCCGCAACGGCTCGATGCCGCATGATGGGGGCGAACCTTGTCGGAGGGAATCGTTCCAGGTGGAAGCCCGTGAACCCCGTTTCCCCGACCTTCTTGGGAACTCTTCGTTCATCAAAACACCTCCTGGAGAATCCATGGATCGCGTTCGATCGTCGCTGCGGTTTCGAGTCCTGAGGCGCTTTGTCCAAGGATCGGGCCTGTGGAAGGGACTTCTGGCGCTGGCGCTGGCCGTGCCCCAGGCGGGGTTCGCCCTGACCAAGAAGAAGTTCGACTTCGTGGTGGGCCGCACGGGCGATTTCAAGGCGGCCATGGCGGCGGCGTCCAGCGCGGCTTCGTCGGGAAAGCGCTTCCACATCTTCTTTCCCGACGGCGAATACGACATCGGATCGCTGACGGGCGATTCCAACCAGAAGACAACCTTCACCGCACCGAACGTCTCGTTCATCGGGCAGAGCCCCGACAAGACCGTGCTGTTCAACAAGTCGGTGGACGAAGGCATCGGCATCACCGCCACCCTGTACTTCAACAACGCCGACAACCTGTACATGCAGGACATGACCATCTTCAACAAGGCGGTCTACGGCAACACCGCGGCCTACAACACCACGGGCCGGCACGTGGCCATCCAGGAGCAGTCCGACAAGGTCGTCTACAAGAACGTCAAGCTCAAGAGCACCCAGGACACCTACTACACCAAGGGCACGCGCACCTACTGGGAAGGCGGCGAGATCCACGGCACCACCGACTTCATCTGCGGAAGCGGCGACGTGTTCTTCCACAAGGTGCTGATCTGGGAAATGAAATCCAGCGCGATCGTCGCGCCGTCTTCCACCGACAACACCTGGGGCTACGTCTTCAAGGACTGCACGATCGACGGCACCGTGACCAACTTCACGCTCGGTCGCTCCTGGAACGACGCCAAGGCGGTCTTCCTGAACACCACCATGAACAAGCTGCCCAGCGCCGCCGGGTGGGGCGACCCCATGAATTCGGTCCCGAAGGTGTTCGCCGAATACAACAGCACGACCGCCAACGGAGCGGCGGTGGATCTGAGCAAACGGCGAACGAGCTACACCAAGGGCACCACCACGGTCACGTTGAATCCGGTGCTGACCGACGCCCAGGCGGCCAGGTACACCGTGGCCAACGTGCTGGGCGGCACCGACAACTGGCAGCCCCAGAACGCCACCCGCCAGGTGGCCGCGCCGGGGGTCCGGCTGGAAGGATTCGTCCTGCGCTGGAACGACGATCCCGATGCGCTCTGCTGGATGGTGTTCCGCAACGGCAAGTACCTGGCGAACGTGGCGACCAACGCCTTCGATTTCTCCATGATGTCTTCCATCTCTCCGCGCGACACCCTGACGGTCCGGGCCGCCAACGAAATGGGTGGCCTGGGAGCACGCTCCAACGCGGCGGTCGTGGGGTCTTCGTCGACGATTTCCGGTAGGACAGAATCCGGGTTGTCGCACCGGTACGATCCCGCGAGCGGGACTCTGCACGTCGCGGGGGGCGGTGGCGCCATGCGGGTGCGTCTGCACGCGGCGGACGGTTCGTTGGCGCTTTCCAGGGACATCCAGGTGGAATCGGCCGACCGGGACGTGGGGATCCACTTGGGAAGACTCGAAGCCGGGACCTATCTCCTGCGATGCGAGCAGGGCGAATCCACCCGCACGGGGTCGATCGTGGTCCGGTAGGTTCGCCATCGCGCGATGGGAGGCGCCCGATCTATTTTGGCATCCGCTTCCCAGAAGAGGACTCCCATGACGCCCACCAAGCCTCCCGAATCGAACGAACTGATGAGCGCGATCCACGACGCGTTCGTGGCCAACCCGAGCGCCGACGGCGTGCATGTGAGCATCGAGCCCCATGCGCGGGAGATGAAGGGTCCCGATGGATCGCCCTCCTACGTGAAGGCCGTCTGCTGGAACCTGACGAAGGGCGACGCGGACTTGTCCGACGACGACCCGGAGCTTCTGGTGGTCGACGAGGACCACAACGAAGACACCCTCCGCGCCGATCTGGAGAAGTACTTCAAGGGCTTCCGCCGCGTGGTCGACCACGACATCCTGATCGAAGAGGACGACTGAGACCCGGTCTCCCGCCACAGGGGACGGCGAGCCCGAATTCTCGTATGGCGGAGGGGTTCCGGGAAGGAGTATCTTCAGGGGGATGACCCGCCCATCAGACCACGTGGACACCTATTTCGCGCCCGCCGGACGTGCCGATGCTTCGGTTCTGATGGGCCAGATCGGCACCTGCATGAGCAGCCCCATGACGCAAGTCGTCCTGGAGTCGCTGGGCGGCCATGTCGTGGTGCTCAACCAGCAGCGGCAGATCCTGGCCGCGAGCGTTTCGCTGCTGGACGCCTTGCGGGCCAGAAGACCCGGCGAGGTCCTGGGGCGCCGATGGGGCGAAGTCATGGAATGCGTGCATTCCAAGGAAGGCCCCGACGGCTGCGGAACCTCGCGCGCCTGTTCCTGTTGCGGCGCGGCGCTGGGGATCCTCGAAGCCCAAAAGGAGCACGCTCCGGTGGAGACCGAATGCCGCATGGCCATGAAGCGCGACGGAGCCTGGCAGGCCTGCGAGTTCCAGGTGCGGGCATCGCCGCTGGAGCTGGTCTGCGGCGAACTGCTGGTGGTGGTGTTCCAGGACATCAGCGACAAGAAGCGCCGCGAGCTGCTGGAATCGGCGTTCGTCCACGACCTGGCCAACTCCGTGATGGCGCTCACCGGATGGTCCAAGGTGCTGAGCGAAGAAGTCGACGACGCGAAGGTCGCCCGGCGCATCGTCGACATCTCCTCGCATCTGTCGGACGTGGTCCAGACCCAGAGAACGCTGCTCCTGGCCGAAACGGGAAGCCTGAAGGTCCACGATTGCGAGATCGAGGTCGCCAAATTCCTCGCTTCGCTGGCGGATTCCCTTCGCGCGCATCCGGCCTCCAACGGACGGATCGTCGAGATCGACAAGGCCGGCCGGAAGTCGGGCGTGGTGAAGACCGATCCCGCCTTGTTGTTCCGTGTGGTCCAGAACATGGGCGTCAACGCGTTGGAGGCGGTCGCACCCGGCGAAGCGGTCCGACTGGGGTTCGAAGCCAAAAACGGACATCCGGTGTTCTCGGTCCACAATCCGGGCGTGATCCCCGACGACGTTTCCTGGCAGATCTTCCATCGCTCGTTCAGCACCAAATCCAAGGCCGGACGCGGCATCGGGACGCACGCCATGAAGATCCTGGGCGAAAACTACCTGGGGGGAAAGGTCGGGTTCCGGTCCACCACGGACTCGGGAACGGTTTTCTTCATCGAACTTCCCGTCTGAGCGATTTCTTCCCGGATCGGCGGGGATCGAAAATGGGACAATCACGGCACCGCGATGGGGACGCGCCATCGCCGAGGAACCGACGCGATGACGACATCGATGGACATCCAGGACGATTCGCTGGCCGAACAGCTCGAGGTGGAACGCTGCGACGCCAAGGCGGCGGCGACCCTCAAGGGGATCCTGGCCGGCGTGACCTTCGACCGGAAATTGTCGGATTCGGAGATCGAGCTGCTGTCTTCGTGGTTCCGGGAACGGCCCCTGCACGGAAGGCTGCGCGAGCTGTGCGACGTGCTTTCGGGGATCCTGTCCGACGGGAGCCTTTGCAAGGAAGACCATGCGAGGATCCTGGAAACGATCGAGGACTGCATCGAATACGGCAAGGACCCTGGGGTCGTCGACGACCGCATCGACTACATCATGGGGTTCTTGCGAGGGATTTCGGCCGACGGGAACGTCGGACTGGAAGAATGCGCCAGGCTCAAGCAGCTGTTGTCCGCGAACCCCCAGATGCGCGAGGTGTTCCCGGCGTCGCTGCTGTTCGAATGGCTGGATTCCATGCCCGAAGGCAGCGTGAGCAACGGGAACCTGGCAGGCTCCTTCGCGTCGGTCTGCCGCATGGTGGGCGCCAACTTCGTGGAAGACGGATTCAATCCGGGAATGCAGCGGATCGTGTTCGACGGCGACATCCCGCCTCGGGTGGCCGGGAAGAAGGTGTGGTTCGTGGGGTTGTTCCTGTCCAACCGCAAGCGGATCCTCGAGGAGCACGCCGTGAAATCGGGATGCGCGGTCTGCAGGAGCATCGAGGAAGAACCCGACATCGTGGTGGTGGGCGACTATTCCGACAAGAGTTGGACGAACATGGACGTGGGGCGCAAGGTCCACGCCGCGATCGACCTGAAGAAGCGCGGCCACCCGGTGCGCATCGTGTCGGAAAGCAAGTGGATCGAGGCCGTCGGAAGCTGAGGTCGCGACGGCCCTCGGATCGCCTCCGACGGCACTGGTACTATATAGGGACGATGGTCCATCCTTCTTGAGCACAGCCCCACTTCCCCGACGCATCGCCTTTTTGGGCGGCTACGACCCTCGCCGCTGCGGAATCGCGACCTTCACCCACGACCTCTGCGAGGCCGTCGCCACCGCGCTGCCTACTTCGCTTTGCTACGCCGGAGCCGTCAACGACCGACCCGAAGGATACGCCTACCCTCCGCGCGTGCGATTCGAGATCGCCGAAAAGGACGCCGACTCCTACCGCAGGGCCGCCGACTTCCTGAACTTCGACAACGCCGACGTCCTTTGTGTGCAACACGAGTTCGGGATCTACGGCGGTTCGGCGGGAAGCCATCTGCTGGCCCTGCTCAAGGAAGTGCGCATGCCGGTCGTCACGACCCTGCATACCATCCTTCGCGATCCGAATTCGGCCCAGCGCCAGGTGATGGACGAACTGGTGCACCGCAGCGACCGGCTGGTGGTCATGGCGAGCAAGGGCGCACAAATCCTGTCGGAGGTCTACGGCGCGCCTTCGGCCAAGATCGACACGATCCAGCACGGCATCCCCGACATCCCCTTCGCCGATTCGGAAGTCTCCAAGGCGCAGTTCGGCGTCGAGGGGCGGCCGGTGCTCCTCACCTTCGGGTTGCTGGGACCGGGAAAGGGCATCGAACACGCGATCGAAGCGATGCCGGAAATCGTCAAGCGCCACCCGGGGGTGGTGTACCTGATCCTGGGCGCCACGCATCCGCACCTGGTGGCCCGCGAAGGCGAGAGCTACCGGCTGGGATTGGAACGCCTCGCGGCCGACCGCGGCGTGAAGGACAACGTCATCTTCTACGACCGGTTCGTGTCGCTGGAAGACCTCACCGAGTTCATCAGCGCGACCGACATCTACGTGACCCCGTACCTCAACGAGGCCCAGATCACCTCGGGCACCCTGGCCTACGTCTTCGGCGCGGGCAAGGCGGTGGTTTCCACGCCGTACTGGCACGCCCAGGAACTGCTCGGGCAGGATCGCGGGATCCTGGTCCCGTTCCGGGATTCCAAGGCCATCGCCCAAGGCGTCTGCGCCTTCCTGGACGACCCCGTGCGCATGGAACGCACGCGCCGCGAGGCCTACGGCCTGGGCCGGGACATGATCTGGTCTTCGGTAGCCGATCGCTACCTGGAATCGTTCCAGCGCGCACGCGCCGACCGCAGGACGCTTTCCCGCACGGCGTTCGCGGGATGGACGCTGGCCAGCCGACCCTACGTGCTGCCCCCGCTGCGGCTGGACCACGTCGTGCGCATGAGCGACCGGACCGGAATCTTCCAGCATGCGCGGTTCAATGTGCCGTGTTTCCAGGAAGGCTACTGCACCGACGACAACGCCCGCGCGTTCATCTTGTGCAACCTGCTCGACGAACTGGGCGAAAACCCTCCGTCGCAGGATCTCGATCTGCTCGCCACCAGCTACCTGGCGTTCCTTTCGGCGGCCGAGAATCCCGACTCGGGGCGGTTCCGCAACTTCATGGGCTACGACAGGAAGTGGCTGGAAGAGCACGGCAGCGAAGACAGCCACGGCCGGGCTCTCTGGGCCCTGGGAGTGGGCGCCAGACGCACCCGCAACGAAGGGCACCGCAACCTTTGCGAACAGCTGTTCGACCGCGCCTTGCCGGCGTTGGATTCGTTCACATCGCCCCGCGCCTGGGCGTTCTGCCTGCTGGGCCTGCACGAATACCTCCGCGAATTCCCGCGCAAGGAGCAGGCGGTGGGGTTTCGCGCATCGCTGACCAACAGGCTCGTGGAGCTCTGGAAGAACAGCTCCGATCCCGAATGGCCGTGGTTCGAGAGCTCGGCCACCTACGACAACGCCCGCCTGTGCCAAGCCCTGATCCTGAGCGGCAAGGCCATGCCGGAATCCGGCGCATCGGAAATCGCTTTGGCGTCCCTGCGGTGGCTCGCGTCGCTCCAGACGACGCAGGCGGGGCACTTCCGCCCGATCGGCAGCAACGGATTCTGCGTCAGGGGCGGGGCCCGCGCGGATTTCGACCAGCAGCCCGTGGAGGCACAGGCGATGGTTTCGGCCTGCCTGACGGCGTTTTCCGTCACCAAGGACGCTTCGTGGTCGTCCCAAGCCAAGCTCGCGTTCGAGTGGTTCCTGGGGCGCAACGACCTGGGGGTTCCGCTGTACGATTCCAAGTCGGGCGGATGCGGCGACGGCTTGCACGTCGACCGCGTGAGCGAGAACCAGGGCGCCGAATCCACCCTCGCGTTCCATCTGGCGCTCGCCGAAATGAAGCGCGCCGACAACCTCGTGGAAATGCCGGTGCGCTCGTGAACCAGGCCACCATGCGCCGCCACGCCATCGCCCTGCAGCCCGACTGCTCCCGCGTCATCATCCGTCCATTCGTTCCGTCCAGCCCCGAGCGCGTCAAGGCGGTCCTGTTCCGCACGCTGGCGTTGTCGGAAGAAGAAGTCGCGCTGGAAGTGGCCGCGCTGCACGCGGAGTTCGACGCGCGCCATCTGGACATCGAGGCCTCGCTGCTGGAAAACTTCGAGAGGGTGCGTCCGCTGATCTTCTCGCAAAGGGAGATCTCGCCGGCCCGGAAGATGCTGGTCGGGGCGATGTTCTCCGGCGAGTACGCCTTGGAATCGGCGGCGCTGTTCAATCCGTCCATCGTGCCGCATCCCGACCAGAGCGACGCCCCCGAAGGCGGCATGCGGTTCGTGATGAGCCTTCGCGCCACGGGCGAAGGACATATTTCGTCCATCGAGTTCCGGGCCGGCACCATCGCCGCCGACGGCAGTACAAGCCTCGATCCGGTGTCGCGGCACGTCACGATGCCAGAAGTCCTCCCGAACCCCCGCTACGACAAGAGGAGCTTTGCCCTCAAGTTCAACGAGATGGGATTCGACAACGCCTACGCGGCCTCCATCATGGCGCCGCTGGCCGACGAATTCACCCTGAGCGACCTGAACAGGAGCATCGGGACCACGCGCCACGAGAACCAGCCCGGCACCAACGAACTGGTCCGCACCCTGGAATGCGTCCAGTGGCTCGCCGATTCCAACTACGAACTTCGCTTCGCGCCCAACCTGGCCCTGAGCGAGCGCATCATCTTTCCCGTGTCGCCCAACGAAAGCCACGGCATCGAAGACGCGCGGTTCGTGCGGTTCGTGGAAGACGACGGAAGCGCGATGTACTACGCGACCTACACCGCCTACAACGGGCGCGCCATCCTGCCGCAGTTCATCGAGACCCGCGACTTCCTGGATTTCCGGGTGATCACGCTCAACGGCGGCGCGGTCCAGAACAAGGGCATGGCGCTGTTCCCCCGGCGCATCGGTGGACGCTACGCGATGCTCTCGCGGCAGGACGACGAGAACCTGTTGATCATGTTCTCCGACAACCTCCACTACTGGAACGACCCCGTCATGCTCATGCGCCCCGCGGCGACCTGGGAATCGGTGAAGGTCGGCAACTGCGGATCGCCGCTGGAGACGGAATCCGGGTGGCTCGTGGTCACCCACGGCGTGGGCCCCATGCGCAAGTACTGCATCGGCGCGGTGCTTCTGGACCTGGAAGACCCGACCAAGATCATCGGACGGCTGCAGGAACCGTTGTTGTCTCCCGAAGGAGCCGAACGCGAAGGCTACGTCCCCAACGTGGTCTACAGCTGCGGATCGCTCCTGCACAACGGGCATCTGGTGCTCCCGTACGCCATGAGCGACAAGGCGAGCTCCATCGCCAGCGTGCGCCTGGACGACCTTCTGGACGCCCTGAAGCGCCGTTAGGACCGGAAGCCAAGCCTGGCGCGGCGTATCGGCGCTCCTGCGGAAACCGGCCAAGTTCGTGGTCCGCTGGCGCGAGGCAAAGGGTCTTTGGTGGATCGGAACGGTTCCGACAACGGCGATTCCGCCACCGACCCTTGTCAGGATATCCACTCCGGTTTTCGCTTTCCGACTTGACTCCGGAGCACAACAATTACACCCTTACGTCTGTTGTGAACCAATTTCCAGGCAGCATGCGACCTCCTTCGGTTTCGGGGAAGGGCGCGAGTTTTGACGTGGCCGTGCTGCTGGCGATCACCGCCGCGGTCGCCGTCTTCGCTTTCAAGTTCAACCAGCGCGAAGTCGAACTCACCCCGCTCCTGAAGGCCAACACCTTCACCGATTCCAGCGTCCGGGGAAGATCGGAGTGCACCATCCAGACGTCGAATTCCGGCTGGGAGATGAAATACCATCTCCGGCCCGGATTCGCCTTCCCCTTCGTGGGAATGCAATTGAAACTGGATTCCAGCGCCGATCGATACCGGAATTTCAAGGAGTTCCACCGGCTGCGCATGGAGCTGCGGAACAAGGCGATGGATTCCGCCTTGTTCAGGATCTGGATCCACAGCCGGCGCACGGTCCGAGGCAAGCCCGTCATCACGCCCAACGAGATCCAGTTCCGTCCCGTATCCGATTGGCACGAAGTGACCGTCGATTGGGTCCACCTCCGCCTTCCGAGCTGGTGGGTCTCGCAGTACATGGTCCCCATCGAGGAACAGTACGCCCGGATCGACGACGTGGTCTCCATCAGCGTCGTGACTCCCGACGCCAACGCCAACAGCGACACCGGATCCGTGGAGGTTCGGAGGGTCTGGATGGAAGGTCCGGTCGTCGCGCGCTCCAAGCTGATGCTGGGAATCCAGATCCTCTGGATCGCATGGGCGGTGGCCTTCCTCGCCAAGGGCTGGATCGCCTGGATGTGGCGCGCCCGCCGCGCCGAAGACGTGGTTCCGCGGGTCAAGACGGAATTCCTGGCGACCATGAGCCATGAAATCCGCACGCCCCTCCACGGAATGATCGTCCCGGCGCAATTGCTCCAGGATTCGCCGCTCACCCCGGAGCAGAGAAGCCTGGTCCAGACCATCCTGGAATCCGGAGACCACCTGGCCGCCATCCTGCAGGACGCCCTGGACTACTTCAAGATCGAATCGGGGAAGATGAGTCTGGAACGCGTGCCGTTTTCCGTTCCGCAGCTCGTCGAGTCGGTGGGTCGCATCTTCCAGACCCGGGCTTCGGAAAAGGGATTGATCCTGCGCGTCGAAGTCGACCCGCTCCTGCCGCGATCCATCCTGGGCGATCCGCTGCGGCTCAAGCAGATCCTGGTCAACCTGGTGTCCAACGCGGTGAAGTTCACCGAATCCGGCGAGATCCATCTGCGCGCGACCCTTTCGCGCAAAACGGATTCCGTCAATGGTCTCGACAAGATCCGGTTCCAGGTGGAGGATACCGGGATCGGAATGTCCGCCGACGAGACGCGGAGGTTGTTCCAGAAATTCACCCAGATGGATTCCAGCATCGCCCGCAGGTTCGGCGGTACCGGCCTGGGGTTGTCGATCGCGCAAGGGCTGGCGGTCAAGATGGGATCGTCGATCCAGGTGCGCAGCTCCCTCGGGAAGGGATCCGACTTTTCCTTTTCCATCCCTGTCGAAGAATCGCCCGTTGTCGACGAGCCGGTCGAAGCGCTCCCGCCCGCTCCGACGACGACACCCGAGGTCCAGGCCAGGATCCTGGTCGTCGACGACAACCGGGTCAACCTGCGCGTGGCCACCGCCGCGCTGGAAAAGATGGGCTGCAGGGTGCAGGGCGCCTCGGGCGGCCAGGAATCCCTTTCCATCCTGGAATCCCGGGAATTCGACCTGATCCTGATGGACTGCCACATGCCCGAGATGGACGGATTCGAAACCAGCCTGAAGATCCGGTCCTGGGCGAACGAGTCCTCCGGATTCCGCAGGCATGCGGCGGCCACTCCCATCGTCGCGCTCACGGCGGACGTGCTGCCGGGAATCCGCGAACGGTGCCTGGAAGCGAAGATGGACGGCGTGATCCCCAAGCCGTTCCGAAGGGAACAATTGGCGGCGGAGGTCGCCAAGTGGGTGGGCACGGTGCATCGAGATGATGCCACGGGAACGGTTCCCGCCTCCCCATAGGAGCTGATCGCTCCGGATCGCGTCTACTTGCGGGCCGGAACCGCCTTGCCGTTGTCCAGCAGGTACTTGTAGGAGTGCACCAGCTCCTTTTCCAATACCCCGCCCAGGATGTAGCCTCCATCCCACCAGGCCACCGTTCCGTTCTCGCGCACCGCGCCGCGGGCGACGCTGGAATCCTTGGCCGACACGGAAAAACACATGCCGCTTTCGCAGAGCCCCTTGTCCCATGCCTTCTTCCCGAACGCCAGGGCCGGGACAGGATTCGTCCACGCGTTCGGCGACAACCGCAGCGAATCGCGGTACACGGCGTAGCCGGTGTGGTTGGCGGTGGTGTTGTCGGAACGCCACTGCGCGTCGGTGCGCTTCCAGACGTCTTCGCAACGACCTTCGCCCACCCCGCACCAGACGACTTCCGTCAGCCAGTAATTGTCTTCCTCGTTGAGGACCACCGCCTTGATCTTCCGTTCGATCAGGAAGACGGCGATGGTGGATCCGGTCGATCGTTCCACCGCGATGCGTTCCTCGGACTCCGACGACGGCGCAGGGTTGCCAGCCACCTGCGACCAGGCGGGAAGATGCGATTCCAGGGCCTTCTTGATTCCGTCGGGCAGGCCGGCGGACAGGAATTGATAGACAAGGGAAGCTGCCACGAAAAGCTGCATGTCCGACCTCGCTGGAGAAGTGTTCCCGAAAAGTTAGGGAAACACGAATTGGATGTCGTCGACCTGGATGGAAGACCAGTCGTCCTCCACCGTCCCGGCACTGTCCCAGCGAGGGTCCATCTGGAACTGGATCGCGTTCACGCGACGCAGGACGTCGAACATCTTCGTCGTGCAATAGGTGTCCGCTCCCTGCGCGCTGCCGCACAGCTGGCCGCTCTTGTAGAGCCAGGCGGGATAGACCCAATCGGCGAATCTCAATTCCACCGACTGCACCCCTTTGGCGGCGGAAAACGTCCCCGTCAGCTTGGCGCCGTTCTCGAAATCGGGGTAGGACATGGAAGACAACGTGACCTGGATGGTGCGGGCCGTGGAGGCCTTGAACTTGAACCGGATCCCGATGGCGCCCGAAGCGTCCATGTCCTGGTCCGACGGATCCTTGACCCAGACTCCCGCCCAACCCTCCCGTTCGGTGCCGTTCAGCACCGCGGTCAGCTTCAGGTCGGCGCCTCCTGACAGAGGTTGGTTGCGGTTGTGCTCCAGAACCACGTCGTGGGTGGTTCCATTGAAATAGGTGGCGCTGCGCGGCAACCTGGATTCGAAGTCCAGGCGCCAATCGCGCCCGACCCGCACGGTGTTCCAACTTCCGTCGGAATCGTCCAGAGGGCGTTCGGCGTGGCACGATTGCAGGAGCAGGGCGGCGGGGAAAGCGATGACCAGAGATCGGAAGAACATGGGATGCCGCTTTCCATGTGGATGGACGGTGAAGGTCCAAATCTAGGTCGGTGGGATCGGCGGCGCATTCCCCGGCGGATCGATACTCCCGGAAAACGGGAATTCCGGAGACCAAGTCTTCAGTTCGCGTACACGTGCACCGAATTCGCTCCGCCCGGCAGGTATCCCACCGCGAACCATGCCAGCAGGAGCACGCCCCACAGCGCCACCAGGGACCACGCGCCTGCGGTCGCCTGCGCGGGCCGGGCTCTTCGCCAATGCAGGACACCCGTGTATCCGGCCCAGGTCAGGAAGGCCCAGGTCTCCTTGGGGTCCCACGTCCAGTACGATCCCCACGCCTCCTTGGCCCACAGCGCCCCGAACAGCAGTCCGCAGCTCAGGAGCACCACCGTGGCCGCAAGCAAGGCGTCCAGATTCCGTCCACCGGAAACCGGCCTGCGCAAGTCCAGGAACGCCGCGATGGAGGTCGCGGTGGCCGCCGCATAGGCCAGCAGGTACACCGTGACGTGCGGCACGAACCACGGGCTGCGCAGAGCGGGCATCAGCTCGCGCGAACGCGATTCGGGAATCGCCCAGGTGATGCCCACGAACAGCGCGGCCATGGACGTGCCGTAGACCAGGGTCCAGGTCTGGCGGGTCCGCCCGTGCAGAAGCAGAGAAAGCCCCGCCACCCCCAGCGCATACCACAGTCGCGTCTCGCCGTAGGTGCGCAGCGGCGGCCGGCCCATGTCCAGCCAGATTCCGGCAAGAAACGCGACGAGGATGCCCGCCGCCGTTGCGACAAAAACCGTCGCCGCCTTGGGGCGTCGCGCGGCGACCAACCCCAGGGCCGCCGCGTTGGCGGCCAGGTGGACCGATGCCATCGCGGGGAACAGGTCCCAGATCACGTGGGCCTCCTCCATTCGCGCAAGGCGAACAGCGCGATTCCCGCGAGCGTGGTCCAGATCCCGATCCTCACCCAGGGCGCGAACGGATCGCGCACGGCTTCCAGGATGGAGACCCTGCTGCCCCGGCCCGCGAGCTTGTCGTAGTCCAGCTGCTGCAGGGTCCAGCCCCGCAGCGACAAGCCGCGATTCACCTCGATCACGGCCTCGCGCGGTTTTTGTCCGCGTTCGACCACGGTGACCACCGACCGGTAGGCCTTCGCGGGAGGCAGCGCCATGGCCAGACGCACCGCGCCCGCCGGTTGGGTGATCGTGGGGATCGTGTTCCCGCCGCAGGTGATCCATCCTTGGTGGACGGATTCCTCCGCAGCACCGGGTTTCCGGTACCGGAGGAACGCCGCCGGGGGAGCGAAGGAATCGCTCGACGCGCGCACCGTGTCGTGGTCCAGTTCGGCGCGCGGCAGATAGCGGAGGACTTCGAACTCGATCCCGCGCAGACGGCCCTTGGCGCCTTCGCGCAGCTCCAGCACCGGATCGCCCTTGCGGAACACGATCTCGGTCGCGGCGCTGTCGACCAGGGTCAGGGGAGGAACCGATTCCTCCAGCTGGAAGTCCTGGAGCAGCACCTGGAACGGAAGCTTCGCGATCGCGTCGCCGTGGGAGTCCACCACCCGTTCCGACGCGTCGCCTTCGCGGACCACCACCTTGCCGCGCGTGGCGACCAGGCCTCCCAGCAGCGCGCTCGAAATCGCCACCACCAGCCCCGCGTGCACCAGCAACCAACCCGGCTCCGCGCGACGCTCCAGGATCCTCAGCCACGCGGCGGCGACCATGTTCAAGACGACCGCCACCACCGACACGCCAAAACTTGTCCAGCCGAACACGTGCCACTGCGGAGCCAACTGCGAAACCGCCGCATGGAGCGCGACCGCGCCCAAAGAAACGAGGGCGGCGGGCACCGAACCCATCCGCCCCAGGTACCATCGGAACAGGCCGCGGTCCAAATCGACCGTTCCGGTCAGGGGGTCTTCTTGCCGTATCCGGCTTCGCGGATCCTGGCGGCGGAATCCCATGCGCGGAACATCGAAGCCTGCCCGGCCTTCACCGAGCGCAGGCTGTCCATGTTCAATCCGATGTACGCTTGGGCCTTCTCCTTGGTCGAGATGTCGGGCATGGGCACGGTGTCGGTCTTGCCTCGACGCGCGCGGATGCGGGAGATCTCCAGCCGTGCCGCCTGGGCGAATTCCATGGCCTGTCCCAGGGTCTGCTGCGCGACGTCGGGGGCGTGGAATCCGAGTCCGTTGCTGGCGGCCACCCAGTCCCAGCGCCACTGGGCGCGACGGATCTTGTCCAGCGCGGGCTCCATCTCCTTTTCCGTGGCCGAATCCTTCCAGGCCTGGGCCGCCTCGATGTGGGCGCGTACGATCTGGTCCTCCACCGCGAACTTGCGCTCGTTCACGCGGCGCTGGCGCATGTACACGTCCTCGCGCAGGGTCTCTTCGCTCTGGCGGTGGCAGACCATGCACGACGTGGACATGTCGGCCAGGGGCGAGCGGATGTGGTGGTCGGTGAACTTCACCGAGCCTTCCGACTTGTAGGGCATGTGGCAGTCGGCGCAGCTCACGCCGCGGCGCGCGTGCACGCCCTGGCTGTAGAGCTCGAAATCGGGATGCTGCGCCTTGATCACCTTGGTCTTGGACAATTTGTGCACGAAGTCGTGGAACTGGTTCTGGTCGTAGAACTTCTCCATCTTGGCGGCGGAAAAGCCCGAGTCCCAGGGGAACACCAGGTAGTTGGGACGCGCGGTGTCCTTGCTGAAGTAGTACTCCACGTGGCACTGGGCGCACACCAGGGAGCGCATCTCGTTGTGGGTGGACTTGGTGACGTCCTTGCCCATGCGGGCGTAGGCTTCCACCAGGGCCGGGCGCGTGATCCGCAGGTCCATGGTCTTGGGGTCGTGGCAGTCCTTGCAACCGATCGGATTCACCACCTCGTGCCCCAGATCGTTCAGGCTTCCCTTGTAGTACGCGGCCACTCCCATGGTGTCCATCAGGCGCGGCACGTCGGGGCTCTTGCAGGTCCAGCAGGTGGCCGGCATGGGGCCCGTGGTGCGCAGCGTGTTGCGCACGTCCTGGATCGCGTAGGCGTGGCCGCGCGCCTGGTTGTAGTCGCGGCTGAACGGATACCCCGCCCAGAGGATCGCGATGCGGGGGTCTTCCTCGATCAGATCGCGCATGGCGCTGCCGCCCGATTCGCTGCGGAACGAGGTGTCGGCGGTGGCCTTCCACGTCTCGTATTCGCGGGGCCGTCCTTCGCCCCAGACCTCGCTGCGCGGTTCCACCGGATCGATCGGATCCATGCTGCGCAAGGCCGCCGATTCCTGTCGACGCTCGACGATGGTCGCGCCGACCACGGCGGCGGCGAACACCGCGCCAGCCGTGCCCGCGAACAACAGCCATCCGATCCAGGGTTTGCGTTCGACCAGTTGCGCGATCTTCATGGTTTCTTCTCCTGGGAAAGCGAGCGCTCCAGCCACTGGGGGAGAGGCGATTCGAGAGGCGGAACCCGGGCGTCGGGCGTCGACGAAAGGCTGTGGACGCGGCCGTGCGGGGTTTCGCGATGGCACTCCCAGCACTGGCGGCCGTCGTCCTTGTGGACCGCCGCGCTGGCCAGACCCACCGGACCCGACACGTCGGAGCCGGTTCCGGCGAAAAGGTTGGAGTGGCAGCGCAGGCAGTTCTCCATGACCACTTTCTGCCCGGGCTCGTGCATCCTGATCACCTGCGGTTCCATGCGCAGGGTGAACATGCTCGCGTGGCGGGCGCCGTCCTTGGCCTTGAAGTAGTACTTGCGCACGATGTTGTCGTGCGGCACGTGGCAGTCGTTGCAGGTGGCCACGCGCCCGTGCGATCCGCGTTCCCAGCTCGCGTACTCGGGCGTCATGATGTGGCAGTTGATGCAGGCGCGCGGGTCGTCCGACAGGTAGGACGTGGCGCGGGAAACATGGGCCGTCCCGGCGACCAGACCCGCGAACACCCCCAGGGCCAGCAGCACCGGAAGGTTCCACCCCGCAGGTGGTCGCAGATTCCAGAAGATGCGCGCGATGCGTGCGATCACCTGCGCCTCCCGTTGGTGGCGGTTGGAGTGACAAAGGGCGAACTGTAGATCCAATGATATCCCATGTTTCGGGATAAATCAATACAGTTGGATATTTTTTGACGCCGCCAGGGCACCGGTCACAGGAACCGGGCGATCCCTCGTTCCAGGTCGTCCACCGTCCCGGCGTTGTCCAGCACGTGCGCGGCCGGGGCCAGAATCCGTTCCTGCGCCACCTGCGCGGCAAGCCGCCGCAGCGCTTCCGCTCGGTCCAGGCCGGATCGCGCCACCAGCCGATCCAGACGGATTTCGTCGGGGCAGCGCACGCCCACCACGGAATCCAGCTTGGAGGCCATCTCGGGCCAGCGGTACAGGAGCGTCATTTCCAGGACCACCTTGCCGCGGCGCGCGGCCTCCTCGTCCATGCGCAACGCGATCCGCTCGCGGGTGGCGGGATGCACCAGCGCCTCCAGGCGCTTGAGCGCCTCCGGGTCGGAAAAGACGATCGTTCCCAGCGCCTTGCGATCGACGCTTCCGTCGGGAAGGACCACGCCGGCCCCGAAGAGGGAGCGGATCGAATCCACCGTGTCGGTCCCGGGAGCGTAGACCTCGTGGGCCACCTTGTCGGCGTCCACGATCGCCCAGCCGCGATCGCGCAGGAATCCCGCCACGGTGCTCTTGCCGCTGGCGATCCCTCCCACGAGCCCCAGACGGAACTTGTCGGTCATCGCTTGCGGACCTTGGGTTTGACGAACAGCAGGTGCACGCGTTCCGAGCGCGGAGTCGCCTGCGAATAGTCGTCGTCGTAGGCGGCCATGCGCACCAGGCCCGCGGCGGCGGCGGCGCGGTCGAACTCCTTGAGGGGCCACACCCGCTGGGCGTGTTCCTCGCGCTTCAAGGCAAAGGATCCTTTGCCGTCGGGGCAGAACAGATGGAAGTCGTTGTGCTGCACCTTGGCATGGGAGTCGAACCAGCTGTGGCGCACCACGTGGACCCCGTCGAGCTCCTCGTGGGAAGTCGTGTCCAGGAAATGTCGACGCGAATTGGCCAGGGTCGTGACGTCGGCCACCAGCGATCCGCCGGGCTCGAGCACGCGCTGGGCCTCGGCGAAGAACCGTTCCAGGTCGGCGCGCTCCATGCAGTAGTTGACCGCGTCGTACAGGCACAGGATCGCGTCGAAGCTCGCGTCCTTGAACGGCAACGCCCGGAAATCGCAGCAGGCGATCTCGCGGGCGCGGTGCAGCCCGTGCCAGAGCATCTCGTGCGAAAGGTCGGTCGCCACGTGGCGGCGGCCGCGCTTGGCCAGAAACGGCGCCAAGCGGCAGGTGCCGGCGCCGGTCTCCAGAAGACGCTTGGGGGAAAGGCGATGGAGCTTCCAGATCCGTTCCACGTAGACGGCCCAGCCGGCGTGGTTCACATGCTCCATCACCGCGTCGTACCTGGCCGCCAAGGCCTGGTACGGACGTTCGATCACAACCCGATCCGCTTGGCCATTTCCTGGCCCGAAACCCGCAACTCCACCGGGATCTCCTGCTTCCACTGCGCGATGTGGGATTCCAGCTTCTTGCCCGCCAGGACCTGCGAGGCCATCTGGGAAAGGCGCATCCAGTCTTCTTCGGGAGTCAGGCGGCGCGACTGCATGCGTTCGTCGACGCGCAACAGCAGCAGGCCTTCGCCCGACTTCACGGGTTCGCCCACCTTGCCCGAAGGAATCCCCGAGATGATTTCCTTGAACTGTCCCTGGAGTTCGCCTTCGGGATACCAGCCGAGCACGCCGCCGAACGAGGCTGTGGCCTTTTCCGCGCTGTGCTTGCGGGCCAGCTCCGCGAAATCGCCTCCGCCCATGGCCACCCGGCGCAGCGAGTCGGCGAACTCCTTGACCCGTGCCGAGTCGGCCGAATTGGGAATCAGGGCGAACAGGATGTGGCGGGTGCGGAATTCCTGGTCGCGCTTCTGCACCAGCTCGATCACATGCCAGCCGAACCGCGAACGCACCGGAGCCTGGGTGAACCGGCCGGTCTCGAGGTTGAGCGCCGCGCGTTCGTAGGAAGGATCCAGTTCGCCGCGCTTCATGAACCCGATGTCGCCGCCGGCGTCGCGCGATCCGGGATCCTGGCTGAACTCCTTGGCCAGCGTGGCGAAGTCCTCGCCCTTGCGCAGCCGCTCGATCACGCTGTTGGCCTGGCCCAGGGCGACGGCTTCGCGGGACGGATCGACGTCGAACTTGACCAGGATCTGGGAGAGCTTCACCTGGTCGGGGAGCATGGGCATGGAATCCTTGTACTGGCGGTAGAACGCCAGCACGTCCTCGCGGACAGGTTCCGTCCTGGGCACGTACTTGTCGCGGATCTTCTCCTTGAGGCGCTCTTCCTTGAGCTGCTTGGCCATGCGGAACCGGTACTGGCCCATCGTCAGGTTGCCGCGCTGCATCAGGATCTTCTGGAGCGCTTCCGGTCCACCGGCGCGTTCGGTCATTTCCGCGACACGGCGGTCGACCAGCTGCGAGACCTCGGCGTCCGAGACCTCGAGGGTTTCGGCCTTGGCCTTGGCCAGGATCACCTTTTCGTCCACAAGCTGGGACAGCATCCGTTCGCAGCGCTGGGCCGGTGCCAGATTCTGCAAGGCCGGATTGGATTGCTCCTGGAACCGGATGGCCTCGCGGACCTCGGAGACCAGGATCGGCTGGTCGCCGACCAGGGCCGCGACGCCGTCGGACATGGGAAGGTTCGCCGAAGCGAGGGAGAGGGCGATCAGGGAAGAAATCATGGTTGTCATTTCTTGGCTGGAGCGGTCGCGGCGGAATCGGCCCCGCCGGGCAGTGATTGCGAAACGATCTGGACACCCGACTGGCGGGACAGCTGCGAGACGACCTCGTCGACGCGGCGCTTGCGTTCGGCTTCGGCCAGGCGAAGGCGGATGAGATCCGACACTTCCTGCAGGGAGCGCACCGAACCCACCGCGGTCTTGGTCTGGAGCAGGACCAGACCCCATCCGTCCGGCATCTGGACGGGCGGGCTCACCTGGCCTTCCGACATGGAGAACAGGACTTCGGCCATGGCCGGCGGAAGCTCCGAACGCTTCCAGAGCCGCTGGGCTTCGGCGGCGGCGGCGGGATCGGGGTTCAGGCGCTGGGCTTCGGCCGCGAAGTTGGCCGGCGTGATCGCGAGCTTCATGGCGGCGGCGGTGGGCTGGTCGGCCACGCGGATCTTGCGGAAGGCGACCTCGGGCTCCTGGCGCAGGAACTCCTGCTGGTTTTCCTCGTAGTACTTGCGCAGCGAGGCTTCCGAGATTTCCGGGAGCGTGTCCAGGATCCGGTCGAGCAGGAATTGCCCGAGGACTTCGTCGGTCTTCTCGCGGATGCGGCGGCGCACTTCCAGGTTGTCGTCGTATTCCAGGCGGCGCGCCTCGGCGGCCAGCAGCTTGGACCGGATCCAGCGGCGCGTCAGATCCAGGTAGACCTCGCGGCTTGCGTGGCTCTGGATCTCGTTGGGCACCAGGGCGAGCAGCTGCTCGCGCGTGAGGGCTTCCTTGCCCACCCGCGCGACCACCGTGCCTTCGGGCTTGGAGCACGAAACGGCAAGCAGGGCGAGCCCGATGGCGGAAAAGGCGATCGACAATTTCTTCATGTGTGCCGTCCAAGATAGGAAGTGGCCATTTGGGCCACCACCATCGCCCAGTCGTCGCCCGAATTGGGACAGGGCGCGAGCGTAAACGAGCCTCCCCCGGCCGCCGCGAAGGTCTCGCGCAACCCGATCCCCACCTCTTCCAGGGTCTCCAGGCAATCGGCCACGAACGCGGGCGTGGCCACCACCAGATTCCGGCAACCCCGCGCCGCGAGATCGCGCACCGACGATTCGGTGGAAGGCCCGATCCAAGGGATCCGACCCAACCGCGACTGGAACGAGACCGTCCAGGCGCCCTCGGGAAGCTGCAGCCTGGCGGCCAGGGCGCGGGCGGTGGCATGGCACTGCGCCTTGTAGCAGAGCCGGTTGGATTCGCCGAGCGTCGCGCAACAGCCGTTTGTCAGGCACTTGCCCGTGGCGTCGGCCTTGTGGATCTGGCGTTCGGGAAGCCCATGGAAGGAAAACAGGACCTGCTCGCCCGAAGCCCTTCCCAGCAGCGGCGCGATGCGATCGGCCTGGGCCTGGATGAATCCGGGATGATCGGGAAATGGCGGCAGGATGCGCAGATCGGGGATGTTCTCCAACCGTCCCGCCAGACGCCACAGTTCTTCCACGGTGGAACCCGTGGTCGCCGAAGCGTACTGCGGATACAATGGCACGACCAGGATCTGTCGGCACCCCGCGCCCAGCAGAGCTCCCAGCGCGGATTCCAGCGAAGGTTGGCCGTAGCGCATGCCCAGCGCGACCTTCCAATCCGCCCCCAGGTGATCCGACACCTTGGCGGCGAGCGCGCGGGAATGCACGACCAGTGGCGAGCCCTGCGGAGTCCAGACCTTGGCGTAGGCCCGGGCGCTGCGCGGCGCGCGGAACGGAGCGATGATCCCCCGCACCAGAAGCTGCCTCCAGAGCCAAGGGATGTCGATCACGCGCCGGTCGGTCAGGAACTGCCGCAGGTACGGCCGCACCGCCGCCGCGGTGGGCGCCTGGGGAGACCCCAGGTTCGACAAGAGCAGTCCGATGGGCGGCATGTACGGCAATGGTACCAAGTTCGGCCGCAGGCGGCCCTAACGGAATCCGTCGCGCAAGAACTGGCGCAGCCCTAGGTGTTTGATCCCTCGTTGGTCTTGGACCAACGGGTCCATGCTCACCACCAACTTGGGGTGGTTGTCGGCGATCGCCAGAAGGTTCCCGAATTCCCGTTCGCGTGTTCCCGAATCGGACATGACGTAGGCGGCCTGCACGTACAAGCGGTCGGGACCGCGTTCGCACACGAAATCGACTTCCCGGCCGTCCAGATCGCCGGTGGCCACGCTCCAACCGTCGACGATCAGACGGTGGTGCACCGCGTTCTCGACGATCTTGCCCACGTCGTCGGGTCGGCTTCCCCGCAAGGCGGCACGGATCCCGAGATCTTCGAAGTAGTGCTTTTCCGCCACTTCCAGGATACGCTTGCCCACCAGGTCGTGACGCTTGACGCGACGGACCAGATACGCCTGTTCCAGGTAACGGAGGTATTCCAGCAGGGTGGGAACGGAAACCGAGACATGCTGGCTTTTCAGGAACTTGGCGATGGATCCCGCCGACACGGGCGACCCGACGGAATCCGCCAGGAACAGGGACAACCGCGAGAGGAGATCGTGGTTGCGGATCGTATGGCGGCTGACCACATCCTTGAGGATGGCCGTCTGTGCCACCCCTCCCAAGTACTCGAAAACCGTGTCGTCGCGCAGCGGCAGATGCCGCAAGAACGGCAAACCCCCGTAGCGCAGGAACGACCCAACGCTGGATTCCGAATCTTCCAGCGCATGGAAGACCAGGAATTCGTCGTACCCCAAAGGAGGGACTTCGATGGTGATCGAACGTCCGGCGAACCTCGAGGCGATCTCGCCGGACAACAGTTCGGCGTTGGAGCCCGTGACGTAGATGTCCCAACGCTCCTCGGCCACGAGACTGCGCAGCGCCTTGTCAAATCCTTCGATTTCCTGGACTTCGTCGATCATCAGGATCGCTTTGCCCTGTCTGGAGTGGGCTTGCGCCTGGGCGATCAACTCTTCGCCGGTGCGCACATGCCCCCATTCGGCCAATTCGCATTGCACGAACAAAGGCACCAAACCCGTCGAGGTTTCCAGCTCCGACGCCAAGGACCGTAGGAAAGAAGACTTCCCCACGCGACGCTGTCCGGTGATCACCTTGATCAACGAGCTTCCGATCCAAGGCTGGATCTTGGTACGGACACGCGGCCGCTGGATCGCTTCGTTAATCATGTTTAACAAAATACACAAATTCACCAATTCCGTTAAACATGTTTAACACCGCGCCAGGGGCACGAAAGGCCGTAGGGACATTTGCGCCATTGGTTACGATCCGCCGTTCCCTGAGTGCCGACCCTCCCTTCGATACAGCCAGCCATTGGCTGGCCACTCAGGGAACGGGTCGGCGTATCGAAGGGCGGCGGATCCCCCCGGAGAGGCGCCCGATCACCCTGCCAGCAGTTTCATGATGCCCGCCGGCAGCTGGTTGGCCTGCGAGATCATGGCCGTGGAGCTTTCGCCCAGGATCTTGTCGCGCATGAGCTTCATGGTTTCGTTGGCGTAGTCGGTGTCGCGGATGCGGCTTTCGGCGTCCATGTAGTTGGACAACGTGTTGCCCAGGTTCTGGACGGTGCTGTCCAACCGGTTCATGGTCGCGCCCATCCCCGAGCGCATGGTCATCATGGACTCGATCGCCTTGTCGATGCCGGCTATGGCTTCGCGGGCAGAGGCCGCCGAATCGACCGATCCAACCCCCAGATTGCCGGAAAACCCGGTGGCATGACCAAAACTGATGGTCGCTTCCGCTCCGGCCGAACCCGAAACCTGGAACGATACCGCCGACGCGCCGCCCGCCAGGAGCGATTTCCCGTTGTAGGTGGTGGATTCGGCCACCCCCGATATGTGCTGCTGCAACTGCCCGAACTCTTCCTGGATCGCCTTGCGGTCGCGGTCGTTGAGAGTCCCGTTGGACGATTGGATGGCCAGCTCGCGCATGCGCTGGAGGGAGTCCGTGATCTGCTGGCTCCCCGACTCGGCGATCTGGAGCATGGCCAAGCCGTCCGAGGCGTTGCGTTGCGACATCTGGTTGTCGCGGACCATGGAGCGCAGGCTTTCTGACACGGAAAGACCCGCCGCGTCGTCGGAGGCCCGATTGATCCGCAGGGCGGTGGCCAGTCGCTCCAGCGACTTGGACCGCGACGCCTCGACGTTGTTGAGCGACGCCTGGGCCCGGACTGAGTTTTCATTGGTGTTGATTCGCATGGCCACCACCTCCTTGTGGCGGGGCTCGTCCACCGCTTCCGACGGAGGCAAGGACTCCCCATATCGCTCTTCGGTTGAATCAGGGGCGAACTTGAGGAGAATTTGGGAATTCCACCTCCAGGGGCAGGGGCGGGATCGCCGGTCGACGATTGGGTTATCTTCCCGAACCTATGGGTCGTTGGAGCCTCGCTTTCGCCATCACCGGCTTCGTGGTCGTCGTGCTCATGGTCATCACGATCCTGGTGCTGTGGAACGTGTACATCATCGGCGATTTCCGCACCATCAACGAATTGAGCGCTTCGCTCGGGAACGTGCGGCACCCGGCGGGCAGCCCGGGGCACGATCCGACCAGCCGTTGGACGATCGTGGCCGTCGGGTCTTCGTTCCTGGCGATCATCCTGGTGGCCTTGTCCTTGTTCTTCACTTCCTACCTGGTGAACCGCCGGTACCGCTCCCAGCAGACCGACTGGCTGAACATGACCACCCACGAGCTCAAGCTCCCCACCGCCAACATCCAGTTGTTCGCCCAGACCCTGCAACGGCAGAACCTGGAAGAGCCGGACCGGGAACGGTTCGTGGGGCTGATCCTCCAGGAGACCCGTCGTCTGGACGCCCTGGTTTCGCGCATCCTGCAGGCCCGGCGCATCGAAGGAGGCGTGCAGGAACTGCGCATGGAGCGCCTGGAACTGCGCTCGTGGTTGTCGGACTACGCGCGCAAGAGGGTGGCCCCGATCTTCGTGCTCAAGGACGGCCCCATCGCCACGGTCCGGGTCGACAAGATCATGCTGGAAGCGGTCCTGAACAACCTTCTGGGCAACGCGCTCAAGTACGGCGACGGCACCGCGCCGGTGGTGGAAATCTCCGTCGCGTCGGGATTCGTCCTGGTCGATGTGGCCGACAAGGGCATCGGGATCCCCCAGAAGTACCGCAAGAGGATCTTCGACAGGTTCTTCCGCATCCCCGCGCGCGAACACCGCCGCCAGACGGGAACGGGCCTGGGGCTCTACATCGCCAAGTCGTCCGTGGAACTCATGGGAGGATCCATGGGCGTCAAGGACAACCCCGTCGGCAAAGGCAGCGTGTTCTGGTTCCGACTTCCGGAGGTGATCTCATGACGACCCATCCCCCTCGCATCCTGCTGGTGGAGGACGACCTCGCCATGGCGATCGGGTTGGAGTTCAACCTGCGGGCGGAAGGATTCGCCACGCAACACTGCCCCGACGGCGAGTGCGGACTGGAATGCGCCTTGGAAGGCGGCTTCTCGCTGGTGGTGCTCGACATGATGCTGCCGGGGATCTCGGGGCTCGACGTGCTCCAGGGTCTGCGCCAGCGCGACCAGAAGACCCCGGTGCTGATCCTGTCGGCCACCGCGAACTCGGAGACGATCATCGAAGCCCTCGACAAGGGCGCCGACGACTACATGACCAAGCCGTTCGACCTGGACATGCTGCTGGCGCGCATCCGCACGCTGCTGCGCTCCCGCGCCTGGCTTTCCAGCGAATCCACCGAGCGCCCCGCGGGCGAGACGTTCCCGATCGGGAACCGGGTGGTGGATTTCCGCAATTCCACGATCACGAGCCCCGCGGGAACCTTCGACCTTTCGTTCAAGGAGGGGATGCTCCTGAGGCACCTGGTGGAATCGGAAGGCAGGACGGTGAACCGCGACGAACTGCTTCGCGACGTATGGGGCTACACCGACGGCGTGCAGACGCGCACCATCGACAACTTCATCGTGGCCTTGCGCAAGAAGCTCGAAGACAACCCGCGCAAGCCCCGCTTCATCTTGACGGTTCCCGGCGAAGGATACCGGTTCTCGAGGGACTGACATGGACACCATCCGCTGGGGCATCCTGGGAGCCGGGCACATCGCCGGCAAATGGGCGTCCGACCTCGCGCTCGTGGAAGGCGCTTCGCTCCAGGCGGTCTGGGCGCGCGACGCGGCCAAGGCGACGGAATTCGGCGAGCGGTTCGGGGCCGCCCGCGTGGCGGGGTCGGTGGAACAGCTCCTGTCGGAAGGCGATCTGGACGCGGTCTACGTGGCCACGCCGCACGGACGCCACCGCGACGACGCCCTGGCCTGCATCCAGGCGGGAATTCCCGTTCTTTGCGAGAAGGCCTTCGCGTTGGACCTCGCCCAGGCGGAAGAAATGGTCCATGCCGCCAGGGAGCGGAAGGTGTTCCTGATGGAAGCCCTGTGGACGAGGTTCCTCCCATCGTTCCTGGAAGGCAAGCGCCTGGTGGATTCGGGAGCCATCGGACAACCGCTGTCGGTCACCGCGGACTTCGGGTTCGTGGCTCCCTACGATCCGGCGCGCAGGCTCTGGGATCCCTCCATGGGTGGCGGCGCGCTGTTGGACATCGGGCTCTACCCGTTGTTCTTCGCGCGGGAATTCCTCGGTCCGTTCGAAAGCTTCGAGGCGCAGACCACCCTCGCGCCCAACGGGACCGACCGATCCATCCGGGTGCGCGGGCACCATCGCGACGGCGCCACGTCCGAATCGTTCGCGACCTTCGACGAATCCACCCCCTGCGTCTGCGTGGTGGAAGGCACCGAAGGCCGCCTGACCTTCGAGCGGATGTTCCACACGCCCACGGACCTGTTCGTTTCCGCGCACAGGGGATCGTCCGTCCGGATTCCGGCCACGAGGGACGGACACGGCTACCAGTGGGAGACCACCCATGCCGGGCGGTGCGTTCGCGAGGGATTGCTGGAAAGCCCCGTCTGGCCGCTGTCGCGGACACTGGAGCTGATGTCCCTGCTGGATTCCGTCCGCAGGGCCATGCGCGGTTGAACCTCAGGCGGGTTTTGTCGCCTCCATGACGCCTTCGAACAGGAGCCTCACCATTTCATGGTAGGCCTGCGCGGGCGCCATCCCCAGATCCTGGATCGAGGCGGGGTTCAGGATCACCTGCACCGAAGCCATGTAGACCGTCGCCAGCAACCTGGGGTCCAGATCCTTGCGGAAGACGCCGAGCTGGGTGCCTTCCTGGGCCAGACGCGCGAAATGGTTCTTGACGATCCCCATCCGGAAGGCGTTCAAGGACTCGTAGATCTCGGGTTCGGCGGTGTGGAGGTCTTCCACGAATCCGGGCCCGAACCGCGAGTACTGCATCCCGATGTATTCCAGGACCGTCCGCCAGCGTTCGCGGAACTCCATCTGCTTGTCGTCCACCCGGGCCGCGACACCTTCTTCGATCTCCTTCTGGAGCTTGTTCAGCATCGTGCGCAGCAGTTCGCGCTTGCCCGGGAACAGCTGGTAGATCGTCTTCTTGCTCATGCCCAGCGCCGAAGAGATCTGGTCCATCGTGACCTTGGTGTAGCCTTTGACGAGGATTTCTTCCATCGCCTTGCGGACGATGCGCTCTCTAGCCTCACTCCGTTCCATCGGGTTTCTCCTTCCGCGAGGTAAATGCAACCACGCGAGCAGATTACCACTTTGGAAACCCGAAAATCAACCGGGAAGGATGCGGTCCTTGGGAACCTGGGCATCCCCGATGCTCGGGAATCCGGGTTTCCGGATCAGGATGCTTCGAGCGCGGTCAAGGCCGTGGCGATTTCGTGCACCACCAGTTCGTGGTTGTCGTGGCCGTTTTCCACCGTGAGCTTGGCCCATTTGCGGTAGAGCGGATCGCGTTCGGCCCAGAGATGGTGCACCGACTGCCCGGGCTGGCGCACCACGCCCCGGGAATCCAGGTTGGAGAGGCGTTCTTCCAGGATCGGGACGGGCACATCCAGGTAGACGCAGATCCCGTGGTCGGCCAGATGCCGCATGGCGGCTTCCGAATAGACCACGCTTCCTCCGGTGGCCACCACCTGGCCTTCGGGCTTCCAGCGCACGATCACCGATTCCTCGATGGCCAGAAACGACGCGATCCCCTGCCTGTCCAGGATGTCCTGCAAGGCTTCGCCCGTCTCTTCCTGGATCAGGAGATCCGTGTCGACGAAGTTCTTGCGCAGCGCCTTCGCGAGCAGGACGCCCACGGTGCTTTTGCCGGATCCCGGCATGCCGATGAGGATGATCGATCTCAAGATGGGCAAAACCTAACTACCCGCCGGGCGGCCGCAGCGACAGGCGCGGAAACGATCGGCTCCGAGGGACGTATCTTGCTGGCATGCTGCGCGCGACAATTCTGACTTTGGGTCTGGCATCCACCTGCATGGCGTTTCTGGGCGACTGGAAGGTCTGGGCTCCGACCCACGACGCCCGCATGGCCGTCGTCCTGGAAAACACCGCCTGGGTGGCCACCGGTGGCGGCGTCATGGAATGGGACTTGAAGGCCGAAGCCTCCATCGCCAGCCGGATGCATTCCCGACGCGACGGCCTGCCCACCATGGATTTCGCCTCCATGGTGCTCGATTCGCAAAAGACCCTGTGGGCGATCGGATCCGACGGACGGATCGGTTACCGTCCCCTGGGAGCCTCGGCATGGCAATCGGCGAACTCCTACGCCAGCCAGGGATGGAACTTCACCCCTCGCGCCGCGTTGTACTGGAAGAATTTCCTGGTCCTGGGAACCGACAAGGGACTGAGCCTCTATTCCATCCGCAGCATGTCGGCGGAAGACAATGTCAAGAGCTTCGGCTCGATGTCGGGAACCGTCACCGCGGTGATGGTCACCCCGGGTGCCAAGTCAAAACCCGACACCCTGTGGGTGAGCCTGGACGCGGGCGCCCTGTACTACGCGACTCCCGACTGGGACAGCGTCGGCAAGCCCGGACATTTCCTGGCCGACCCGAGCAAATGGACCCTGGCCACCAACTACGGGATCTCGTCGCCGTTCTTCACGCTCATCCGCGATTCCAGCGGCGTGCGGCTGGGCGATTCGCGATTCGAATGGTCCGACCTCTCGGGCAAGTTGAACATCCGCTGGGACACCATTTCCTGGAACGGGAACATCCCGCGGGTTCCCACCGCCGTCCACGCCACTGCAACCGGAGGCAATCTGGTCGTTTCCACGACAACCGGCGGCGCCAAGCTGGTGGGTCCGGAAGGCATCCAGCAGACCGCATCGCCCGATGGCTCGTTCCCCGACAACCCTCCGGTGAACGTCGGGCGCAAACCCGACGGTACCTGGCAAGCCAGGTACTACAACCGAGTGCTCTCCTACGGCGCTTCGGGTTGGACTTCCGACACGGTCCGATTCACCGACGACGACGGCACCTTCACGGCGGCCTGGGCCGTGGGCGAAGACATCGGAAGGTTGCGTCAAGCCCTCGCGTTCGGTCCCGGAGGCGAGACATACGTCTCTTCCTGGAACAACAGCATCGGCACAAAGACCCTGGGTGGGTACTACGTGTCGAATTCCAAAGGACAATGGACCCATTTCGTGTCTTCCCCGTCCGACACGTGCTTGAGCTTCACCGAAACCAACTACGTGCAAAACGGCGCCGCCATGCTCACCGCCCGTTCCTTCGAACGCGGAACCTGGATGTCCACCTTGCACCATACCCGCAAAGGAAGGGTGCTCTTCGTGGAGCCGGGCGGCAAGAACCTTCCGACCTGCTTCGACATCCCGATCGACAACCTCGGCAGCAACATCAACGTCCTCGTCTACGACTTCCTGCCCATCGGCGACACCCTCTGGATGGGAACCAACATCGGCCTGGCCCGCGTGGTCTCGCCGCGACCGAATCGAGCTCCCGTGACGGTCGCCACCGACTATTTCAAGCCCGCCAACGGCACGCTCATGGACCTCCAGCGCCTGGTCCGCACCGAGATTTCCGGTTCCCCCTGGATCGTCGGATCGTCGAACGGTCGGCTGGCGATGTTCCCTGCCAGCGGATCGTGGTGGATCGACGACACGACGCGCTCGACCTCGCTCGTCCTGTCCGATTCGTCGGCGGGCTCCGCAAGCATGAACCAGAACTTCGTCGCGCTGGCCGTCGACGCCCAAGGGCAGATCTGGGCCGCCGGCGAAAAGGGCATCGACATCGTCCAGATCGATCCCCCTGAAATCGCGGGGCGCGCACCGTCGTTCCGGCACGTGCGCCGGGTGACCACCGCCGACGGGCTTCCCGACAACCAGGTCTGGGACCTGGAACTGGATGCCTCCACCGGCAAGGCTCTGGTCGCGACACCCTCGGCGGTCGCGCTTTGGACTTCGCCGTACCGACCCATCGCCCCAAAGCTCGTGAAGTCCAGGATCCAGGTCTGGCCAAATCCCGTCCGGCTGCGTCAAATGGGCGACAACCCCACCCTGTTCGTGGACGGCGCGACCCCCGGGAGCCGGTTCGATCTGCTGGCCGCCGACGGCACCCTGGTCATGCACATGGACGCTTCGCAGCAGACCGGGGGACTGTTCCAGGTCAAGCTCCCCGATGCCAAGAACCTCGGGAAGCTGCGTCCCGGATTGTACTTCTGGTCGGTCAAGGACAAGAACAATTCCGTCCGCGGCCCCTTGTTGATCGCCGAATAACCCGGGATACCCATTCATGACGAATTCCGACACCATCCACGCCCTCATGGCCGCGATCGAATCGATCGTGCCCAAATACCTGCAGGTGCCCGAGGACTTCCAGATCGCCGAAGGCAACATGGCGCTCTACATCCTGGACGCCCAAGGCAACATGTACGGCCGCATGTTCGGCACCGACCGCGCCAAGCAGCGGATTTCCGGCAAGGTGGCCTGGCACAAGGTCACCCAGGTCTGGTTGTCGCACAAGCCCACCGGAGTCTACGAAAAGCTCGTCTACAACGACCAGGTGAACTGGTGGGAGTTCGGCGTGCCCAAGAACGAGTTCATCGGCTGGGAAGGCGGCATGCCCGCCGAACTCGCCGACGGCTCGCGCATCGCGATCGCCCTCAGCGGTCTGCGCGGCGACAAGGACTGCGAAGTGATCCGCGAAGCGGCGGCCCAGGTGGGCGGAATCAGGCTGATCGAAGGCTGATCGGCCTCCGGTTGGTAATTTGCTCTCCCTCATGACCGAATCCGCTCCCAACGCCATCGTCCGCAAGCCGTCCTGGATCCGCTCCAAGCTGCCGGGAGGTCCCGTCTACGCCGAAGTGCGCGGAATCGTGGACGGAAACCGTCTGCACACGGTGTGCCAGTCGGCCGAATGCCCCAACATGGGCGAATGCTGGTCGCGCGGCACCGCGACGTTCATGATCCTGGGGGACGTGTGCACCCGCGCCTGCGGGTTCTGCGCCGTGGCCACCGGGCTTCCCACCGAGCTTGACCTGGACGAACCGCGCCGCGTGGCTGAAGCCGTGGCGCTCATGAAGCTGCGCCATTGCGTGATCACGAGCGTGAACCGCGACGAGCTGGCCGACGGCGGGGCAGGCGTCTGGGCCGCCACCATCCGCGCGGTCAAGGCCGCATCGCCAAGCACCAGCTTGGAAACCCTCACCGGCGATTTCAAGGGCAGGAAAGACCTGCTCATGCAGGTGCTGGAAGCCCGGCCCGAGGTCTACAACCACAACCTGGAAACGGTGGAACGCATGAGCCGGGCCGTCCGGCCCCAGGCAAGCTACGCGCGTTCGCTCCAGGTACTGGCCTGGGCGGCCGAAGAAGGCGCCGTGACCAAGTCGGGAATGATGCTCGGGATCGGGGAGCGCAAGTCCGAAATCCCCGACAGCCTGCGGCGTCTGCGCGACGCGGGGGTGCAGATCCTGACCTTGGGCCAGTACCTGCAGCCGGGCAAGCAGTACCTTCCCATCGACCGATGGGTGACCCCGGAAGAATTCGCGGACTGGAAGTCCTTCGCCTTGGAATTGGGATTCGTGTCGGTTTCTTCCGGTCCCATGGTCCGCAGTTCCTACCACGCCGACGAATCCGTGAAACTGGTGCCCGGGTTCGAAGGGGTCTCGCTCAAGCAATAGCCTGATTTTTGGATCCTGGACCCCGTTCCAGGAAACCATGATCTCCGAAATCGTTCACCAAACAAAGCCCCACAAGTGGTAACATGTCCACAAGACATGAATCCCAATTCCATCCTTCCGGCAAATTCGGAGGAAAGTCGCAGGATCCAGCTGGTGCTGGAGGCCACTTCCGATGGCATCTTCGATTGGCACATCCCGTCCGGGGAATGCTATTTCAGTGCCCGTTTCTACAACATGCTGGGCTACGAGGAAGGGGAATTCCCCGGCCATTTCGATTCCTGGTGCGAGCGGTTGTTTCCCGACGACCTCGTGGACGCCAAAGCGTTGCTCGAGCAGCACTTCGCCGACGAGCGGATCCCGTACAAGATCGAGTTCCGCATGCGACAGAAGGACGGATCCTGGAAATGGATCCTCGCGCGCGGCAAGGTCGTGGAAAAGGACTCCGCAGCCCGCCCCGTGCGGATGATCGGAACCCATATCGACATTTCGGAACGCAAGGCGGCCGAAGAACGGTACCGCCAACTGATCGATCTGGCCGAAAACTCCCTCGACATCATCCTCCGGTTGGACGCCCAGGGGCGCTACCTGTGGGTTTCGCCTTCCATCCGCACCATCCTCGGGGAGGATCCCGATGCCCTCGTGGGCACTTCGTCCATGGCCAAGATCCATCCGGACGACCATCCCAGGATGGAGGAAGCCTTCCGATCGATCGCGTCGGGATCGGGTGTCGCGAAGGCGGTGTTCCGGCATGTGAAGGATTCCGGCGAGTCCCTCTGGCTGGAATCGATCGGTAAAGCCATCCGCGATCCATCGGCGGGAATCGTCCGGGAAATCCTGGTTTTCACCCGCGACATCACCGAACGCAAGCTGGCCGAGGAGCGATACAGGAAACTGTTCGAAAACCTGACGACGGGATTCGCTCTGCACGAGGTGATCCTCGACGATGCCGGCGAGGTGGTGGACTACCGGTTCCTGGAGGTGAATCCAGCCTACGAGCGGATGACGGGCCTGCGTGCCCAGGACCTGATCGGAAGGACCGTGAAGGAGGCGCTGCCGGGTGTCGAATCCTACTGGATCGACAATTTCGGTCGTGTCGCGCTGACAGGCGAGCCTCTCCGCATGGAGAACTACACCGCTCCCCTGGATCGCTGGTACGAAACCTGGGCCTACCGTCCCGCCTCGAACCAGTTCGCGGTCCTGGTGGCCGACATCACCAAGCGCAGGCGACAGGAAGACGCGATCCGCCTGAGCGAAATGCGCTTCCGCGAGGTCGCCGACATGTCCCTGGACATGCTCTCGCGCCATGATCTGACGGGCAACTGTCTATGGGTATCGCCTGCGAGCCGACAGATCGTAGGCTTGGATCCCGATGCGGTCGTCGGCACCAACGCCTTCGGATTCATCGTCGACGAAGACAGGAGCCTTGTCCGTTCGAACTTGGAATCGTTGATGGTGCAGAGTCGATCAAGCCTCCAATACCGGCTCCAGCGCGCCGACGGGAGCGTCATCTGGGTCGAATCGCTGTGGAGCCTCACCCGCAACGCCGACGGATCGCCTTTGGAGATCCACAGTTCCACCCGCGACATCACCGAGCGCAAGGAAGCGCTTCGACGCATCGAAGCACTCGCCGGGTTCAACCAGCAGCTCATCGACACCACCGGCGGGATCATCGTGGTGTTCGACCGGTTCGGACGCATCCACCGGTTCAACCACGCGGCCGAAGACCTCCTGGGCTGGAAGGAAGAGGAAGTCCTGGGCAAGCCCTTTTTCGATCTCTTCCTCCCGCGATCGCGCCGGGACGAGATCGCCAAGCTTTTCCCAGACGCGTTCGACTCCTTCGAACCCAAGCGTTTCGAAAACGACTGGATCGCGCGCGATGGATCGGTGCGTTGGATCGCCTGGGCCAACAGCCGCATCAAAGGGCCCAGCGGTGCCTACGAATACGTCGTGAGCACCGGTCTGGATCGGACCTTGCACCGGAAGACGGAGCAGGAACTTCTGGAACTCAACGGCACGCTGGAGCGAAAGGTCCAGGAGCGAACGGAAGAGCTGCAGTCCGCCATCAAGGAGCTGGAGTCGTTCTCCTATTCCATCTCGCACGACCTTCGTTCCCCCTTGCGGGCCATCGACGGATTCAGTCTGGCCCTGATCGAGGACGCCGGGCCGAACCTGGCTCCGGAGCTGCGCAACTACCTGGATCGCATCCGATCGGCATCCGGCCACATGGCCCACCTCATCGACGATCTTCTGGAGCTGTCGCGATCCAGCCGCGTGGAAATCCGCAAATCGGAGGTGGATCTGACCTCCATCGCCCACGAGATCCTGGAGGGCTTCCACAACCAGAATCCCGAGCGTTCGCTGTTCACCAAGGTCGATCCCGACATCCGGGTGCAGGGGGATCCCGTCCTGGTCCGATCCATCCTGGACAATCTCCTGGGAAATTCCTGGAAATACAGTTCGACCCGGGAAGAAGCCGTGATCGAGGTGACCTCGGAAATCGTCGACGGCCGCCGTTGGGTCCAGATCCAGGACAACGGGATCGGGTTCGACATGGAGCACGCCGGAAAATTGTTCGGAACCTTCCAGCGACTCCACCCCGGCAAACAATTCGAAGGCACGGGGATCGGGTTGGCCACGGTGAAAAAACTGGTGGAACGCCACGGAGGTACGATCTTGGGTGCCGGAACCCCCGACAAAGGTGCAGTTTTCAAGTTCACGCTGGATCCTCTTCCCGAAAACTCCAGATGAAGGCCTACCGGCGCACCTCGCGAAAACAAATTCCCAACGGAGACAACATGGACTGCCGTCCCATCCTGCTGGTCGAAGACAACGAGGACGACGTTCTGCTCACACAGCGCGCCTTCCGCAAAGCGGGGATCTCCAACGAACTGGTCATCGCCCGCGACGGCCTGCAGGCCCTGGAAGCCCTGAGCCAGGGGCCGTTCGACAAATCGCTTCCTTCCCTGGTGCTCCTGGATCTCAAGCTGCCCAAGATGGACGGCATGGAGATCCTGCGCCGTCTGCGCGACGACGACCGCACCAGGATCGCCCGGGTCGTGGTCCTCACGTCCTCGCGCGAAGAAAAGGACATCCAGCGCTGCGCGGAACTGGGTGCCAATTCCTTCATCCGCAAGCCGGTCGATTTCAACGAATTCCTGAAAGCGGTCCAGACCATTTCCGCCTACTGGCTGCAACTGGACGAAACCGTCGAGGAATCCTGAACCGTGGCCACCCACCTCAAACTGCTCCTGGTGGAAGACAGCGAAGACGACGCGTTCTTCCTTCAAAGACACCTGACCCACGCGGGATTCATCCTGGATCTCAAACGCGTGGATTCTTCGGGAGAGTTCGAAAAGACCCTTTTCGAAGGGCAATGGGATCTCATCATCTCCGACTACCAGATGCCCGGATTCTCGGGGTTCCAAGCCCTGGAAATCCTCAGGAAATCGGGCTTGGACACCCCTTTCATCCTCGTCTCCGGCGCCATCGGCGAACAACTCGCCGTGGAGGCCATGCGCAACGGGGCGCGGGATTTCCTGCTCAAGGACAACCTGGCCAGGTTGGTTCCCGCGATCCAGCGCGAACTCCTGGAATCGGCCGAGCGCAGTGCGCGTCGCAAGGCCGAATTGCGCCAAAAGACCCTGGAAGACGCCTTGCAGGCCATCTTGAAAGGAACGAGTTCGGAAATCGGCGTGGAATTCTTCCGTTCCCTGGTCGAGACCCTGGCCAGATCGCTGGGGTTCAGGGGAGCCCTCATCGCGGAATACCTGAACGGAAACGCGACCGCCAAGACCCTGGCCGTGTACGGAATCGACCGACCCGTGCCGGGCGAGGTCTTCCCTGTCAAAGGTTCCATGGCCGAAGCCGTGCTCCACCACGGCCATGTCACCGCCACTGCCACCGACATCGATCGCTATTCCGACGGCGCCTTGCTCAAATCGCTCGGAATCCATTCGGCCATCGGTTTGCGGCTGGATTCCCGCGAAGGGACGCCGCAAGGGATCCTGGTCGTGATCAACGACATGGACATCGAGGAGCCCGCCCTCACGCAGGATCTGATCTCGATCTTCGCCTCGCGCGCGGGTTCGGAGCTCGAACGCATCGAATCGGAACGCAAGCGTCTGTCCATCGAGCAGCAGCTCCTGCACAGCCAGAAACTGGAGGCCGTCGGAACCCTCGCGGGCGGCGTGGCCCACGACATCAACAACATCCTCACCTCCATCTGGGGGCACGCGCAGCTTCTGGAGATGCGCTATTCGGAAGGACCCGGCGCGGATTCCATCCAAGGCATCCTCAAGGGATGCCGCCGCGCCCGCGACCTGGCCAGACAAATCCTGTTGTTCAGCCGCAAGCAGGAACCCGAATCCCGTCCCGTGCAGATCGACGAACTCGTCGACGAGACCTGGAAGCTTCTGCGCGCGACGTTCCCTTCCACGATCAAGATGAAATTCGACGTGGAATCGAACCTTCCTCCGATCATGGGCGAAGCCAGCCAGCTCCACCAGGTGCTCATGAACCTCTGCACCAACGCCTCCCACGCCATGGGAGAATCCGGCGGATCCCTCACGGTGTCGGCGAGCAGGATCATGGACAAGATCGGCCGCGACGGACCGATGCCCGTGGTGCAGATCCTGGTCGCGGACACGGGCAGCGGAATCCCTCCCGAAGTCATGCCCAGGATCTTCGAGCCGTTCTTCACCACCAAGGCGCCCGGCAAAGGAACCGGACTCGGGCTTTCGGTGGTCCACGGGATCATCCAGAGCCACAAGGGATCGATCACCGTGGACAGCGAAATCGGAAAGGGAACCACGTTCCGCATCCTGTTCCCGTGCATCGGAAAGTCCATGAACCAGGAAACGCTCGAACAGGACCGCGCCGTGCGGATCAAGACGGAAAAACCGGTGATGATCGTCGACGACGAAGAAGCCGTCGCCGACGTCCTCCACCACCTGCTGGCGGTGCTCGGCTACGGATCCGAAGTGTTCCTGAATCCGCTGAAGGCGTTGGAAGCCATGCGCGCCGATCCCGACAAATGGGCGGCGATCGTCAGCGACTACACGATGCCCGATCTGACCGGAGAACAGTTCATCGGACAGGCGCGGTCGGTCCGGTCCGACATTCCCGTGATCCTGACCAGCGGGTTCGAAAGCCACGGGCAATCGGAAGCCCTGGCCCGGCTGGGCGTGAACGCCTTCATCGCCAAGCCGTTCCAGGCGGAAGATCTGGCTCGCGGTTTGTCGGTTTGTCTTGCATCTTCTGGTGGATGAGGTTTTCGAGACGAACCGACAATCCAGCTGGTGAACCGCATCCCCTCGTGCGACGCATGGAGCGGATGCGCGAGACAGGTCCCGTCCCCTTCGATCTGACCGGTAGCGACCCGACAGGCTGGATCGAACGCCGGGGAATCGAACGCGAAGCGCTGGGTCTTCTCGCCGATCCATCGTCCAACCGCTATTGTCCGGATCCCCAAGGTCTGCGCGAAGTCCGCGAACTTCTTTCCCGGGAAACCGGAGGCGCCGTGGGCATCGACGATTGGTTCCTGTGCGCCAGCACGAGCGAGGCGTATTCCATCCTGTTCCAGCTCCTGTGCGATCCCGGCGACCAGGTGGTGGTGAACCGGCCCAGCTATCCCTTGCTCGACGATCTCGCGCGCCATGGGGGAGTCCGCCTTGTCGACGTTCCCTTGCGTTGGAACGGCAAGCGTTGGTGCCTGGACATCGGT
>JAKPQQ010000139.1 GCA_029557215.1 Fibrobacterota bacterium
GACGTCGGTGTTGAAGATCGGACGGCAGCCCTTGCCGGTGCCCAGGATGTCGCGGTTCACGCCGACGATTCCCGTCATGGCGCCGCCGTACGGATCGAGGGCCGAAGGACTGTTGTGGGTTTCGGCCTTGATCGTCACGAAGTGCTTGTCGTCGAAGCGGAACACGCCGGCGTTGTCGGTGAACACCGAGATCAGGTCGGGGCGCTTGGGCATGAGCTCCATGGTGGTGGCTCGCACGCAGGTCTTGAACAGCGACTTGATCTCGCGCTTTTCGCCGTTTTCCTCGTACAGGAACCGGGCCCCGAAGATCTTGTGCTTGCAGTGCTCGGACCAGGTCTGGGCGATCACTTCCAGTTCCACGTCGGTGGGATCCAGCGACAGGCCCATGGCGCTGCGCATGGTCCGCACGTGGTCCTGCGCGTAGTGGTCCTTGATGCAGCGCATCTCTTCCAGCGTGAGGGCCAGGGTGCGCGAGCGCGAGAGCTGGACCAGTTCTTCGTCGGATTCCGGAAGCTCGATGGATTCCACGGACGGATTGTGGCTGCTCTTGACGGCGCGCGAGCGGGCTTCGCAGCGCTTGCCGTCGTTCCATTCCCGGCGCGAGATGGACTGGCAGTCCTCGATGAGCGCGTTGTGGACGCACGAGGCGGCGGATTCGGCCTGCGCGGCGTCCAGCCCCTGCACGGCGATCTGGAGCGAGCCGTACACGCGGTGCGATCCGGGCTTGCGGTCGAGCAGTTCGCACAGGCCTTCGGCGGCGGTGTGGCCGACGTTGTCGGTCACGCCGGGACGGAATCCGACCTCGAACAGCCAGTCGAATCCGGGCAGGACCCGTTCCACCAGCGGAGCGTCGAGCGCCGAAAGCTCGGAGATCGGATCGGCGAAGAGCTTGCCGGTGGCGCGGGCGAGTTCCTGCGGAGAAAAATCCCCTTCGAGCGTGTAGACGCGCACCGTGCGCACGGCAGACACGGGGATGCCGGCGTCTTCCGAAAGCTGGGTGGCGATGCGGCCCGCGAGGGAATCGCGGAGCTCGGGACGGACGGCGACTTCGATTCTGTGGAGCTGGCTCATAGAGGGCCGGAAAGGTAACCCCCGTGAGCCATCGGGCGGAGCCGGACCGATGCGTCGAATTCGGGGGCGTGCCACGGAACGAGCGCGATTCGCTCGCCGACAACGGAGAGGGGCGACAGGTTTCCTGGTCGGATCGGCCGGGTTGCGGGTATTTTACGGGCTCCGATGGAACGAGTCTACCTGGATTGGAACGCCACCGCACCGGTCTGGCCCGAAGCCATCGAGGCGGCGGGGCAGGCGATGCGAGATGCGTGGGGGAACGCCTCGTCCCTCCACGAAGAGGGGCGTCGGGCCTCGCGAACGGCCGACCTGGCGCGCCAAGCCTTGGCGGACTGGACGAAATCGCGCGCCATCGAATGGATCCTGACATCGGGCGGGACGGAAAGCATCCACGCGGCGATCCACGGTTGTGCGGCCGCCAGGGCCGGGAAGAAGCGGATCGTGATCAGCAAGGGGGAGCATTCCTGCACCCTGGGTGTCTGCGACGTCCTGGAACGCCAGGGGTGGGAGATCGTTCGGGTGGGGTTGCGCTCCGATGGCACCTGGGATCCGCAGGAGGTCCTTGCCGCGGCCGATCCCGCGACCACCGCCCTGGTGAGTCTGATCTGGGCCAACAACGAAACGGGGGCCGTTTCCGATGCCGGCGCCCTGGCAGGCGAGCTTCGAGCGAGGCGGGTCCCGTTCCATCTGGACGCGGTGCAGTGCTTGGGTCGGATTCCTGTGGACTTGTCCATCCTTCCTGTCGGGCTGGTGTCTGTTTCCGGACACAAGTTCGGGGCCCCCAAGGGGATCGGGGCGTTGTTCGTGCGCCAAGGCGCGGCCTGGTCGCGTTGGATGCAGGGGGGCAACCAGGAACGTTCGCGACGCGGTGGAACGGTGAACGTCCCCGGTGCGGCGGGATTGACCGCGGCGATCGCCCGCTCCCGTTCGGTGGAGGCGGGGGGGATCGAATCGCTGCGCGACGGAATGCAATGCCAAATCTTGTCGACGGTTCCCGATGTCCGGGTGGTGGCCTCCGCGGCGCGAAGGCTTCCCAACACGCTTTGCCTGTGCGTTCCCGGCTGCGACAGTTCGACGCTGCTCGATCGCCTGGATGCTCGCGGATTCGCGGTTTCTTCGGGTTCGGCCTGCACCACGGGGCTGACCGATCCATCCCATGTGCTGCTCGCCATGGGGATGTCTCCGGAAGACGCCCACGCCACGATCCGCGTATCCATCGGGCCGGCCACCAAGGCGAGCGATCTGGATGCCTTCGGGCGGGTCCTGGTCGAGGAAATCGCCCAAGTACGGGGCAGAGCGGTCGCGTTTCAGTAATTTGACCGGTTCCAATGCCTTTCACGCTATCCCATGCCGCCGCCGCCTTGCCGCTGCTTCGCGCTTCCAAGGCGATCGGTTGGAGGCCCGCCCTCGTCTTTGGCGCCATGGCGCCCGACCTGCTCTACCCGGTGCCGTATTTCGGGGTGCGGAGCTTCACCCATTCGTGGCACGGCTTCCTGGCGGTCGACGTTCCCTTTGCGGTCTATCTCGCCTTGCTGTGGGTGGTGGTGATCGCTCCGCGGATTTCCCACATGCCGGGGTTGTCGTCGCTTTCCAAGGTCGATCCATCCAGGATCTCGCTTCCGTTGACCTTGCTGGGAGCGATTTTGGGCGTGGCCACGCATCTGGCCTGGGACATGTTCACGCACTACGGTTCACCGTTGATGTCGCCCGGTTGGTTCCAGCCGCTCCTGGGAAATGGCCGGCTCTATTCGACTCCGCAGGCGATTTCCTGGTACGGCAGCACCCTGCTGGGGATGGCCGTGGTGGTCTGGTGGATCCGCAAGGGATTCCATCGGCAGAGCATCGGGCTGCGCCGGGCGTTCCTGTCGGGGCCGTGGCTTCGCGTGTACGCCGCGTTCCTTGTTCCCTACGCGATCCTGCTGGTCCCCTTCCTGCGCAATCCCCCCCAACGACCGGGGCAGCTGTTCTGGATCCTTTCCACATTGGTCACCGAGGCTCGGTGGGCCATCTTCGGTTCGTTCGCCTTGGCGCTGGGCGCGATCTGGCTGCAAAGCCGGCGCCGGATGACGGATTCCGACTGACGGGATCACCGGAATCGGCCGTTTGCGGCCATCGGATTCCACAAAACCGACGGTCTTGAACCTGGGGCCGAGTTGGCTTAATCCACCATCCAGCTTGGACGTTGCTCTTTGGCGCCTTGCCGGGAAGGTGGGGGAAGACGCGAAACGGCGGCGGTCTGGGCCGGGAAGATGCTCGAATCGGCGGGGAACGCGCTGGAAGCGGCGATGCGTTCTTCCAGCTTGGCGTAGACGATCGGGCGAAGCCTCTCCAGGGTCTGTTCGGCGCGCTGCGTCATGGTCGCCGGGAGCGGAAGCGGTCCTGAAATCGACATGCGCAGGAGTTCCGCGGCGGTGCGGACCTGATCGGTCTGGGCCAAGGCCATTCCCAGCTCCCAGGCCGGAAGGGATTCGAGCTGGAAGTGGGGGTGGCGTTCCACGAGCTTGTCGAGTTCCGTCGCGATCCGCAGCTGGTCGTGGTCGGAGCCTTTGACCCATTCCCTGAATTGCTGGGCGAACAGGGTCTGGGCCGCGGCCTCGTCGCCGGTCCTCATGTGGTCCCAGGCCTGGTCGATGGGCGGGATGCGGATCGCGGGTGGCGCGGCATCGAACCCGTCGAACCCGTACAGCGCCGCCCTGGCGGGCTTGCGCTCCGATTCGGCGATGTCGCGATCCACGGGAAGGAAGAACGAGACGACGAATCCGAACGCGAATCCTCCCACGTGCGCGGCGTAGGCGGTGCCGCCCTGCTGGATCGGCGACAGGAAATGGTTGCGCAGCAGTTCCATGGCGAACCAGGAGAGCAGGAAGATCCATGCCGGAATCCGTCCAACGATCGGGCGCAGGAACCAGGCGAAGACCTTGATCCTGGTCTTGGGCATCGAGCGTAGGAACGCGCCCATGGTCGCGGCGATGGCGCCGGACGCGCCGACCAGCGGGATCGTGGGCAGCGTCTGGAAGAGCGCCGAATGGACTCCCACCTGGGCCAGGGCCGACGCGAGTCCGCCTCCCACGTACAGGATCAGGAAAGCGGGAGCCCCGAAGCGCCGCTCGATGGCCACGCCGAAGGCGAAGAAGAAGATCATGTTGCCGATCAGGTGCATCCATCCGGCGTGCAGGAACATGTGCGATAGGATCCCGGGGAACCACGTCGCGTCGCCCGGGTGCAGTCCCCAGCGGCGCAGGAGGCTCTTTTCCTTCATGGTCCGTTCCACGCGCTCGGGGATGGTCGGGAGATCGGCGGCTTCGGAGGCTTCGGATTCCAGTTCGGAGTCGGTGGCGCGGTGCGCGGCGACGATTCCCTGGAAGGCGGACGTGTCCATTCCACGGAATCCGGGGATCTGCCGGGTCGTGCGACGCACCCATTCGATCTGGTCCAGGGTCGACATGGTGTCCAGGGCTTCGCGGTCGCGCTGCATCCAGGTTTCCACGGAATCCCGCTGGATGGATTCCATCAACCGGGATTCGGCGGGCCAGGTCAAGCCGAAGGCGACCAGGCACAGCGCGACGATCGCGACCGAGAGATAACCGATGAATCCATCGTCGTTTTCCGTACCGTAAGGAATGAGCAGCATGGCGGGCATTGGCCTTTCAGGAAGGCTGGGCATCGAACCCGGTGGGGCGATGCTTCGTTCGTCGAACCGGGTGTTGGTGGGTCGATCGACCAGCGGAATAGATGGGAACCAATTTATGAATTCCGACGCCACCGACCCGTATGTAAAGATGGCATGCGGTTTTCCAGGTGCGGGTGTCGCGGACTGGTGGGAACTGTCGAGCGACGGGAATGACGAATGTCACATCCCGTCTGGCTGATCTGGAAAATGGATATCGGATTCCGATTCGAACAGGTCGGTTTTCGCACGGCGAAGGCGATGGTTCCGCCACGATGGATCCGGGATCGCGGGAGTACGGAAAGGCGACGCGAAAAGCCCCGGCCGGTGGCCGGGGCTGAATCTGCTGGGGTTCGCGCTGATGGAGGTGCGGAGGCGCCTGGCCCTCTGATCAGGCCTTCGCGACCTCGATGCCCACGCTCACGCCTTCGATCCTGGCGTCGTCGGTCGAGGCCTTCTCGAACCGCAGGGAATCGGCCTGGACCTCTTCGGAAAGCGCGGCGCCGAATTCGGCCACCACCTGGGCGACCTCGTCGGAATCGGCCTTCACGACCACCGCCACGCGGTCGGTCACGGAAAGATCCATGTCCTTGCGCCTGGCCTGGATGCGGGCCTGCAGCTCGCGGGCCATGCACTCGCGCCGCAGTTCGGGGGTGATCTTGGGGTCAAGCGCGACGGTGGCTTGGGGCGCGGCCAGCACCACCAGGTCGCCCTTGGTGGCGCGGTCGATGAGCAGATCCTCGGGAGACAGTTCGTGTCCGGCGACGGAAATCGTCTTGCCGTCGGCCGCTTGGCGCAGGTCGTCCTGCGAAAGCGTCTTGAGCGCGTCGCCCACGGTCTTGAGGGCGGGGCCGAGTCTTTTGCCCAAGGTCTTGAAGTTGGGACGCGCCGACAGGCTCACCAGGTGCGATTCCTCGCGATCCACCGCCAGGGCTTTCACGTTCAGCTCCTCGAGGATCACGTCCTTCATCGCGAGGATGTCGGCTTCGGATTCGTCGGATCGGGGGACAACCGTGAGGGTGGCCAGAGGCTGGCGGACCTTGAGGTCGTTGGCCGAACGGAGCGAGCGGCCCAGCTCCACGATGGCGCGGGCCAGGTGGGTGCGGCGGATGCCGACTTCGTCCTTGAGCGATTCGTCGGGCTTGGGCATGTCGGCGTGGTGGACGGAGCGCGGCGCCGAAGGATCGATCTCGGCGACCAGGATCTGCCACATTTCTTCGGCGACGAACGGCATGTACGGGGCCAGCACCACCGCGAAGTCCTTGAGGACGCGGTGCAACGTGGCGTAGGCGGCCACCTTGTCGCCGTCGTCGGTGCTCTTCCAGAAGCGGCGGCGGCTGCGGCGGATGTACCAGTTGGTGAGGCTGTCGATGAACTTCACGACCTCGGGCACCACGTTGTAGAGACGGAACCCTTCCATCTCGCGTTCGATGGTGGCCAGCAGGTCCTCTTTCCAGCCCAGCCGCTGGACCTGCCATGTGCCGAGGGCGATCAGCACGGCAAGGGCAGCGAGCGCCAGCGCATAGGCCGGCCAGCCGAGCGGCGTCTGCTCGCGCTCCGCCTCAGTTGCCATCTGGCTTGTCCAGGCGCCCCTCCGCCGCTTGGTTCGCATACTGAAGGGTGATCAGCA
>JAKPQQ010000148.1 GCA_029557215.1 Fibrobacterota bacterium
CGCGACCCAACCGAACATCCGGGCGCTGGGACGGCTCAAGCGGGAAGAGACGGTGGAGATGCTCGGGAGCCTCAGGTACCTGCTGATCCCGTCGCTGGGCATGGAGAACAACCCCATGATCGTCCTGGAAGCCTTCGCGAGGGGCACTCCGGTGATCGGATCGTCGCGCGGCGGCATTCCCGAACTGCTCGAGGGCGGCAAGGGATTCCTGTTCGACCCGTCCTCGGAGGAATCGACGGTTTCCGTCTTCAGGAAGGCCATGGAATCCGACGACCGGACCTGGAACGACATGTCGGGAAGGTGCCTCGCCTGGGCGACCGACAACAGCGAAGAACACTATATTCGGAGGCTGGCCGCGCTTCTTTCCTGAAGCACCGGCCCCTGGACGATCGGATCCGCCTACCGCCGGTACGGCCGCCGATCCCAATCCCTAAGGAACGCACGATGGCATCCAAGTACCCATTGCCCACCGACATTTCGATCATCACCACCTACCGGTGCCAGATGCGTTGCAAGATGTGCAATATCTGGCAGCACCCCACCGACGCCCGGCAGGAGATCCAGCCCAAGGAGCTGGAAATGCTCCCGAACTTCAAGTTCGCCAACATCACCGGCGGCGAACCGTTCCTGCGCCAGGACATCGAAGAGATCGTGGACGTCATGATGCGCAAGGCGGAACGCGTGGTGATCAGCACGTCCGGCTGGCACAAGGACCGCATCGTGGAACTGGCGAAGCGGTTTCCGACCATCGGCATCCGCGTGAGCATCGAAGGCCTTTCGCAGAGCAACGACGATCTGCGCGGGCGTCCGGGCGGATTCGACCGCGGCCTGGGCCTGCTCCTGGAACTCAAGCGCATGGGAGTCAAGGACATCGGGTTCGGACAGACCGTGTCGAACAAGAATTCGCACGACCTGCTTCCGCTGTACGAGCTTTCCAAGAACCTGGGCATGGAGTTCGCCACGGCGAGCTTCCACAATTCGTACTACTTCCACAAGGGCGACAACTTCGTCACCAACAAGGACGAGGTGGTCGCGAACTTCGAGCAGCTGATCAACCGCCTGCTCAAGGAAAACAGCCCCAAATCCTGGTTCCGGGCGTTCTTCAACCTGGGGCTCATCAACTACATCCGCGGGGGCAGGCGCATGCTCCCCTGCGAAGCCGGGAGCGTGAACTTCTTCCTGGATCCGTACGGCGAAGTCTACCCCTGCAACGGGCTGGAGGAACGCTACTGGAAGAAGAGCATGGGCAACATCCGCTCGGGCAAGTCGTTCGAGGAGATCTGGAACTCGCAGGAAGCCGCCGAGGTCCGCACCTGCGTGGCCAGCTGCGCCAAGAACTGCTGGATGGTGGGCACCGCGGCGCCGGTCATGAAGAAATACATCAAGCATCCGGTGGGCTGGGTGGCCAAGAACAAGATCCGCTCCATGATGGGCAAGTCGGTGTGCATCGACAACATCCCCCATTTCGATGTCGGGCAGGATCCCCGTCAGGGAGATCTGCGGGAGACCAGGGCATGAAGATCGCGCATTCGACGTTTCGCAACGGAGCCAAGGCATGAGCATCGAACAACGATTCGCCACCGAAAAGGAATCCGTCGCCCGGCTTCTCAAGGGGATCCTCGGCGCAGGGGCCGACCGGGTCGCCGTCCGCCTGGAGAAGGAACTCGCCGACGAAGTCCGCTACGACCACCGCGAGATCGAGCCTTCCGCCTTGGCCGCGGCCTGGACCGCGTCGCCGGGCATTCCGGAACTTGTCGCCAAGGCCCAAGCCGCGCCGGTCGATGTGTCCGACATTTCCGGGATCGTCCAGGCGACCTACGCGTTCCGCCTGATGACCCTCGCGCACGTGCTGGAGGGGATCGGTTCCGGAGACAAGACCGAATTCGCGAGGGTCCTGTCCGAACTCGGACTGGGGCTCAAGGAAGTGGAAGCCTACCGCGTGGATTTCGTGAGATGATCCCGTCGGCCTGGCGGGGTCGGGGGAGCGCCAGCGCATGAAGATCCTGTTCGTGGATCCGATCCTGCGCACGGCCGAAACCAACGAGATCCCGCCGGCCGCCACGATCAAGGAGAGCCTGCCGTACAACTACTGCCGGGTGCTCCACGAGCAGGGCCACCAGGTGACCCTGATCTCCTGTGACGATTTCCGTCCGACCGCCGCCGAGGACCACCCTTTCCCGGTGGTGTTCCTGCCTTCGCGGCTCGGGAAGCTGTTCCCGCCGCGGGCCATTCCGTTCATTCCCGGACTGGCCGGCTGGCTGCGGGGGCGGCACGGCGCGTTCGACATGGTGGTCTGCGGAGAGGCGGTGGGGTTGCACACCCTGATGGCCGCCTGGCTGTGCCCGTCCCGCACGGTGGTCTGGCACGAGCTGGCGCTCCACCACCGCATGCTGGGAGGCCTGGCTTCGCGGGCGTGGTTCCCGCTGTTCGCGGGCCTGCTTTCCCGCGTGCGGGCCATCGTGCCGCGTTCGGCCAATGCCAGACGATTCCTGTCGAGCTGGTTCCGCGAACTGTCGCCGCTGGACGTCGAGCACGGGGTCGACGGCGCCCTGTTCGATCCGCTGGAGTCCAAGGAGGACCGGTTCGTGGTGGTGGCCCGGTTGGTGCCCCCCAAGCGGATCGACCAGATCCTGCGGTCGTTCGCCGACCACGTGCGACTTGCCGGCGCGGCCACGGAACTGTGGATCGTGGGCGACGGACCTTCCATGGAGGATCTCCGATCCCTGGCCGTCGAGCTCGGGATCGCCGATCGCACCAGGTTCCTTGGGCGGCTGCCGCACGAACGCATCGCCGGGATCGTGGCCGGTTCCAAGGCGTTCCTGTACAAGGCCTACTACGACAATTCCCTCCTTTCCGCCGCCGAATCGATCGCCTCCGGGACTCCGGTGCTCATCACGCGCAGCATCGACAACGCCGACATGGTGGAGCGACTGGGACTCGGGATCGCCCGCGACGAATGGGACCACCGCGAGCTGGCCGCCATGGACGCCCGCGCCGCGGAATTCGCGCGCAACTGTCGCGACCATCGCCGCGAGGTCACGGTGCAGTGGCAGGCGTCCAGGCTCGTCGAGGCGTTCGAGCGTGGGAACGAGCCGGTGCCAAAAAACGTCACGGGCGGCGAACGGCGTCGGCGCCCCAGGATCCTGGTGGTTTCGCAGAACTGCTTCGCCCCGTGCGAGGCCGGAGTCCTGGCGGGGCTGCGCCGCGAATTCGACGTCCGCTGGGGGGTGTTCTTCCCGCGCGACGAGCGGACGGGCTGGACCGAGGACGAATTCCGCGCCATGGGCCGCCAGTGGGGGATTCCCACGCGCGTGGTGCGATTGGCCGGCAGGTTGCGCTCGATCGGGGTCGCACGGGAGTTCCGGGAGCTGTTCCGGTGGCTTCGCGACGCCGGGCGCCACGAACTGGTCTACGTGAACTCCACCGGGTTCCCCTGGTTGGCTCCTCTGGTCCTGTTGCGGTTCGGGCGCCGACGCGTGGTCTGGTGCCTGCACGACGTCGTGGACCACCGGGTCAAGAGCCGCTGGTCGCCTGACGCCCTGTACAAGCGCGCGATCGCGCGGTGGTTCGGCGGGTTCCATTTCCTGTCCAGCAACCAGAAGGAACTGTTCCTGCGCCTGAATCCGGGGCGGCGCGCCTACCTCGCGCCGCATCCGCCGCGCGAGTTCGGACCCGGAACCGCGACGCCCCCGACCGACAGGATCCGGTTCTTCTTCTTCGGGTTCATCGCGCGCTACAAGGGTGTGGACATCCTGATCGAAGCCGCGCAAAGGCTGTGGGAAAGCGGGGTCCGGGGGTTCGAGGTCGCGATCGCCGGCAAATGCGACGACTGGTCGGAGTTTTCCGGAACGATCCGCATCCCCGGGATCTTCAAGTTGGACATCCGTTCCCTGGACAATTCGGAAATCCCCGACCTGTACACCGGTTCGCACTATCTGGTGCTTCCGTACCGCGACGTGACCCAGAGCGGGCCGTTGGCGTCGGCGATCGCCTACCACGTGCCGGCCATCGTGTCCGACCACCCCGGGTTCCGGGAGTTCGGGGAACCCGAACGCACGATCCTGCCGTTCCCGAACGAGGACGTGGACGCCCTGGCCGAGCGGATGCGCCAGGCGGTGGAAGGCGGGACCGCCATGTGGGAGTCGATGCGGCGGGAGGTGGCGGACCTGGAAAACCGGCGTTTTTCCAGCCAAGCCTGCACCGAGGCCTACGCCCGGATGTTCCGCGACCACCTCGGCACCGATTTCGCGGCTTCGTACGTTCCCTAGGATCGCATCGTCGATGGGAGACAGAACATGATCATCCGTTCCAAAGCGCCCCTGCGCCTGGGGCTCGCGGGCGGCGGAACCGACGTCTCGCCCTACAGCGAACTCCACGGCGGGCTGGTGCTCAACGCCACGATCGATCTGCACGCCCATTGCACCATCGAAGAGGGCGGCGACGGGATCCGGATCGTGGCCGCCGACATCGGACAGGAAGCGTCGTACCCGGTCCTGGCCTCGCTCCCCATCGACGGAGTCCTGGATCTGGCCAAAGGGGTCTGGAACCGCATCGTGCGCGAACACGCGGTCCGGCCCGTGCCCTTCACGCTGACCACCCATTCCGACGCACCTCCGGGCAGCGGGCTGGGGTCGTCTTCCACCATGGTGGTGGCCATCGTGAAGGCCTTCGTGGAGTGGCAGGGACTGCCGCTGGGCGAATACGAGATCGCGCAACTGGCCTACGAGGTCGAGCGGGTCGACCTGGGGCTTTCCGGAGGCAAGCAGGACCAGTACGCGGCGGCTTTTGGCGGATTCAACTTCATGGAGTTCCAGAAGGACGGCACCGTGATCGTGAATCCGCTGCGCATCAAGAGGTGGATCGTCGACGAGCTGGAAGCCTCCATGGTGCTCTACTACACCGGGGCTTCCCGCGAATCGGCCACGATCATCGAAGAACAGCAACGCAACGCCAAATCGGGCGACACGGTCGCGATCGAGGCCATGCACGAGGTCAAGGAAGCCAGCGTGCGCATGAAGGCCGCGTTGCTCCGCGGCGAGATCGGGGAGTTCGCGGGCATCCTGGGCGCCAGTTGGGCCAGCAAGAAGCGCATGGCAAGTTCGATCTCCAACGACTCGATCGAGCGCGTGTTCGAAGTCGCCATGGAGGCCGGGGCGGTGGCCGGAAAGGTGTCGGGCGCCGGCGGCGGAGGGTTCGTGATGTTCGTCGTCGACCCGCCCCGCAAGGTCGAGGTGGTCCGCCGCCTGGGCGGCCTGGACGGTCGCGTGGTGGGGTTCAGCTTCTCCGAAGGCGGTTGCCACGGCTGGAGGATCAACGAGCAACGCACCGCCAAGGGAGGGATGGCCGCATGATGGACGGGATCGTCGAACAGCAGATCAGGGAGTCGATTTCCGTCAAGGAGAGGATCCTGGCCGACGCCGAGCTCCGCGGACGGATCCTGGAAGCCGCGCAGGCGACCATCGCCGCCTACCGCCAAGGGCGCAAGACCCTGGTCGCCGGCAACGGCGGCAGCGCCGCCGACGCCCAGCACATCGCGGGCGAATTCGTGAGCCGGTTCTATTTCGATCGTCCCGGCCTCCCCAGCGTCGCGCTCAGCACCGACACGTCCATCCTGACCGCCATCGGCAACGACTACGGCTACCACAAGGTCTTCGCGCGGCAGGTGCAGGCGCAGGGACAGGCCGGCGACGTGTTCATCGGCATTTCCACCTCGGGCAATTCTCCGAACATCCTCGAGGCCTTGGCGGCCTGCAAGGAGAAGGGGATCTTCGCCATCGGCCTCACGGGGGCATCGGGAGGCAGGATGCTCGATGCGTGCGACATCTGCATCCGGGTGCCTTCGTCCGAGACCCCGCGCATCCAGGAATCGCACATCCTGATCGGCCATGTTCTTTGCTGCCTGGTGGAGGAAGCCATGTTCGGGCACATGAAAGGCGGATCCTGATGGAGGCGATCGTCCTGGCGGGAGGCATGGGGACGCGACTGAAGAGCGTGGTGAGCGAGATCCCCAAGCCCATGGCGCCGGTGGACGGCAGGCCTTTCCTGGAGTTCCTGCTGGCCTGGCTCGCGAAGTCCGGCACGAGTCGGGCGGTGCTTTCCGTGGGCTACAAGTGGGAGGTCGTCCGGGAGCGGTTCGGGTCGGCCTACGCCGGGATGTCGTTGGACTACGCGGTGGAAGACACCCCCTTGGGCACCGGGGGAGCGGTGGCCCTGGCCCTCGGCAGGACGACCGAAGATTCGATCCTGGTGGTGAACGGAGACACCGCGTTCCCGGTGGATCTGGCCGGACTCCTGCGCACCCATCGCGAGTCGGGCGCGGGCGCGACGCTCGCGCTCAAGGAAATGACGGAATTCGACCGCTACGGCACCGTCGAACTCGATGCCCGCGGCCGTGTCGCGGCGTTCCGCGAAAAGGCCCGTTGCGCGAGGGGGGCGATCAACGGCGGAATCTACGCGATGGATCGCGCCTTCCTGGACGGGCGCGGACTTCCGGGGAGGTTTTCCCTGGAACAGGACGTCCTGGAAAAGGAGGCCGGTGCGGGCGCCTTGGCGGGAGTCGTGTTCGACGCCCCGTTCCTGGATATCGGCATACCCGAGGACTACGCCAAGGCCGCGGATTTCCTGGCCGCCGCGGGGATGTCCATCCCTTGACGGAAACCGTCCGGCCCGCCCTGTTCCTGGATCGCGACGGCGTCGTGAACGTGGAAAAGAACTACCTGTACCGGATCGGCGACTTCGAGTTCCTGGACGGGATCTTCGAGCTCTGCGCTCGGTTCCGGTCGGCCGGATACGCCGTCGTGGTGGTCACCAACCAGGCCGGGATCGCGCGCGGCTACTACACGGAAGGCGACGTGGCGGTCCTGCACGACTGGATGCAGGAACGGTTCCTGGAACGCGGCATCCGGATCGCCGGGGTCTACCACTGCCCCCACCATCCGGAATTTTCCGGGCCGTGCGCCTGCCGCAAGCCCGAACCCGGAATGATCCTGCGCGCCCGGGACGAACTCGGGTTGGACCTGTCGGGGAGCGTCCTGCTCGGCGACAAGGAATCCGACGTCGAGGCGGGGCGGCGTGCCGGAATCCGTCATCTGGGATTGCTGGTCCGGGGGAGTCGCATCCTGGAGCGCGTGCGATCGCAAGCAGGGGAGCTGCCGTTGCGGGACTGGATCGAAGGGATCCTGGGCAAGGACCCCCCGATCGTGGAACCCTGATCGGTCCTAGAAATTGGCGAAGCGGTAGGTTTCCAGCCCTTTGGCGGTCTGGATGGTCAGGAATCCGATGCCGGAAGGCACATCGGCGATTTCCAGGATTCCCGACCCAGAGACGGAGCCTTGCGACAGCATGCGTCCGTCCAGGCTCTTCAATGTCCAGGTTCCGGGGCCTTCGGTGCGCATGCGGATGTTTCCGTCGCGGGCCAGCAGCCCGGCGGAACGGAAGGCGAAGTTGCCGAGCTGCACGATCGGTGCCGTCGCGCGAAGCAAGGAGATGTCGTCCAGACAGATTTCGGACGAATCGAGCCCGAGATAGATCGCCAGGCGAGGGAGGGCGCTAGAATCGTTGGCGATCAGTTCTTGGTGGAAGGTGGCGATGGTTCGCGTCGCGGTCAGTTGCGATATCGCGGACTTGTTGTTCCAAGGCGCCATCTTGTTGCGAAGTAGGACGTCAACGCGGTGGGTACTGGAAGACTTCATCTTGATCGACAACTGGTATCGGTCGCCTTTGCTGATCCGTGGAAGATCGTATAGCAAACGGACGTTGTGGGACCTGGTCGTGGAATAGATCGGCTTGATGCAGGCCATTCCGTTCTTGAGGGAATAATTCGCCGGGGTCGATGTGTTGGTGAATTGCTCCCACTTGGTGTATCCGAATTCGAACCCGCCGTAGGGGACCAGCTCGGCGGTGTCCACGAACTTGGCCGCGACCGTCCTGTGCACGTTCATCACCACGGAGTCGGGGTTCAAGGACGACGAGACTCCCGATGTCCAACCCAGGAAGCGGAATCCAGCGTCGGGGACGGCCTTGACCTGGATCTTGGAGTCCTTCCAGTAGAAGTCGGAAACCGGCGATGCCACGACTTGTCCTCCCGAGGTGGACGGGAGCTGGAGCTTGAAGAAATCGATTCCTGCATGGGCGGAGCCTGCGGTGACGGCGAAGATCGCGGTCAGGCCGACGGCGAAGGGATGTGTGGGTTTCATGGGAGGGTCTCCTGTTTGGGATGCGACGGAGCCGGTGGCGTCGAAGGAAATCGGTTCTGGTTCGGTTCGATGCCTGCATCCGGACCGCGACCAATCCGGGTTGATCCCCGGATCTTTGATCGGTTCCGTCATTGGAGCGTCGGGATGTGCCTTCCTCGTCGCTCGATGGTTCGGTGCGCCATCGTGATGGCGCCAGGTTTGATGGTCAGCCCATCAACTGATTATGTGATTCTTTTATGGAATAAGTCAAGGGACAAATCGCGACGCGTCCTCCGGCAGAGCCGGCAGGGGTTCGGGCCAGGGGTCATTCCCGGGGTGGGCGGTTTCCGGCCGGGAGCAGGAACGAACGGTACAGCTCGACGCAACGCGAAAGCGAAAAATGGCTTTGGAACCACTCCGATTGCCGTGCTCGGCAGACTTCCCAGCGACCTGGCGACATCGCCTCCTGCATGGCATCGGCCAACGAAACGGGGTCGTCCAGCTTGAAGATCAGGCCGGTTTCTCCTTCCTGGACGAACTCCCGGAATCCGTCCAGATCGCTGGAGATGGTGGGGACCGAATAGTTCATGGCCAGCGACATGGGGCCGCTCTGGGTGATATCGCGATAAGGCATCACCAACCAATGCGCGCCGCTGTACAGATCGCGCACCACGTCGTTGGGCACCGGGCGGATATCCAGCTCGAACAGCTCCGGGTTCCGGATGCGCGCCTGGTAGGGAGCCCAGTCGGAGCATTTGCCCGCGATGGCTACCCGGAAATCGTCCAACCCCCTGCGGTGCAGTTCCTGGGCCGCGTCGATCAGCACGTCCACGCCCTTGCGCGGCGCGATGAACCCGAAGAACAGGAACCGGAACGGGCGCTCCGAAGGGGCGGCCGACCTCGGGCCGAAATCCGTCGGAGCCAGTGGGGCGTAGTGGGTGGTTTTGCCGGGCACGAGCTTCCGGAAGGCCGTTTCCTGTCCTTTGGACAGGAAATGGAACCGGGGGAACGCGTTGAACAGGAATTTGCGGTAGAGGGTCTGGGGGTGGTGGAGCTTTTTGAAATGGTGGTCCTGCACGTCGTGGACGGCCCAGACCACCTTGCGCGGCGGGAACAGGGCGCGCACCATGAAGGCGAGCCAGGGCATCCCCAAGGCGTTCACGTAGAGCGTGTCGGGGCGGTGGGCGCGCAGTTCGGTCAGGAGCTTCCAGAGTTCGAGCGCGCCGGCGAAGGAACGGAGACGGTTCCGCAATCTGACCGTCCTTGTCGAAGCGCCGGCGGTTTCGCCGGCCTTGCGGAGTTCTTCTTCCTGGTAGCCGACCTTGTCGTCGCGCGGGTAGAACACGGTCCACTTCACGTCGGCGTTCGCGGCGATCCCGGGCAAGACGGGTAGGTCGCATTGCGCGAAGCAGTTCTGGGTGAACACGGCCACGCGCGGCCGGTTGTCGGATCGGGCGCTCATCCTGCGCGTCCTTCCAGGACCGACACCACGCGGTCCACTACCAGTTCCGGATCGAAGATCGCCCGGGAGCAGTCGGCCAATTCCTGTCGCTGCCCGATCCGCGAAGCGGGATCCAGGCCCGCGAGCCGGGCGAGTTCGGCTTCCAGGCCCGACGTGTCGTCGGGCTGGAAGAAATCCACCAGATGCGGCACCGGGAAGTAGTCGGCCGACAGGTTCCCGATCCACACGCGGCAGCCGCACAGGAGGGCTTCCTGCACCACGGTGGCGTAGCTGCGGAACCGGCCCAGGTCCGGGATCACCAGGATGTCGAGCTCCGAATAGATCCGGTGCAGTTCCTTGTTGGGAACGGCCGGAACCACCCGAACCGAATCGGGAATGGAAAAGGATTCGTCGTTGTGCCCGACAGCCACGAATTCGGCCAGGTGGGACATGCGGGAGGCGTATTCCAGGAATCGATCGAAGCCCTTGGCGGCCACGAAGCGGCCCACGTACCCGATCCGGGGGCGTGTTCCCGTCCGGGCGGGGTCGAACGGGAAATCGGCGGTCTCGAGCATCTTGTGGTGGACGATCATCGGGTGTCCCGCGTCCAGTCCGTATTTCTCGCGGATCCGTCTGGCGCTGGCGGGGTTGTATGTGAACACCGCCTTGGAGGCCCGCATCGCCGACCGTTCGAAGGGCAGCAGCCGTTTGTTCTTCGCATCGTCGCCGGCGTCCAGGACGATCATTCCGGCGCCTGTCGCCTTGCAATACAGGCTGTTCAGGAACGAACGCGGGGTGAGGGTGGTGTACACCGTGTCGATGATCCAATCGGGGCGGAATCGACGCAGCGAGGCCAGGTAGGACGCGGGATTGGGCAGCAGATAGGCCACGCGCTTGTTGTGGGTCTGGCGCACCAACCGCAACGCCTGGTAGGTCGCGATGGTGGCGGCGGTGCCGCGCAGGCGTTCGTTCCAGGCCGTGGAACCCGGCTGGAACCCGGCATCCTGGTCGGGAATGCTCACGTTTCCGGAATGCAGGAACTGGACTTGCGCTCCGGGGCGCTTGGCGAGCGACTTCCCAAGCACGAAATCCTTCTCGCCCCGGTGGAGGTCCAGGAATTCGTTGGAGATCAAGATGCGTCTTGCGCGCGTCACGGAGGGTCCTTTCGAGGTAGGGAAGTTTAGTTCCCGGTGACTGTTCCCGGTAATGGACCGGATGATCCCCGAAGCTTCGGACGGAAAACGACATCGAAGGTTTCATTGTTCGCGTCTTGCAGCCAGCGCGAAAGGATGATAAGTTATTGCGCCGCTGCGCCCCAAAAAACGGGACAATGAAGCCCTGATGGGGGTGACGGGAACACATGGCTTGCGGGATTCCGAATCGGACCCGTTGGAGCGTACATGCAATGAGTCTGTCCAGAATCGTTGTGATCCAGCCTTATTTCGGAACCTTGCCCACGACATTCCCCCGCTGGTTGGCCTCCTGCGCCTCCAACTCGAGCATCGACTGGGTGATCGCCACCGACGCCGACGTGTCGGGACTTGTCCAGTACAAGAACGTGAAGATCGTGAAGATGACGTTCCGGGAGATGCAGGTGCGGGCGCAGTCGTGTTTCGATTTCCCGATCAATCTGGAGCGCCCCTACAAACTTTGCGATTACCGGGCGTTCTACGATCGGATCTGGCGCGAATTCGTGGAGGGCTACGATTTCTGGGGCTATTGCGATTGCGACATGATCTTCGGGGACATTCGCAAGTTCGCCAGGGAATCGATCCTGACCCGGGTCGACAAGTTCCTGGGGCACGGACATTTCTCCATCATCCGGAAGGACGCTCCGAGCTTGAACGCCGTGCTGGAGGCCGCCAAGGCCAAGGGGTTGTACGGCTACCGGGAAATGCTGCAGACCCCGTTGCTTCACGCGTTCGAAGAATACGACCACTACGGGGTGTCGTACTGCTACCAGAAGATGTTCCCGGACCTGTACGATTCGGGGTACTGCCAGCGGTGGCGGATCTTCGACGACATCGATCCCGCGTTCGACCATTTCACCGACCCCGTCAAGGATTCCAGATTCGGGAACCGCGGCGTGGTCTACAAGTACCAGGACGGGAAGCTGAGTCGGTTCTTCCAGGAAAACTCCAGGATCCAGGAAGAAGAAACCCTGTACATCCACCTCATGAAGCGCCGGATGCAGGATTTCGCCGGATCCGATTCCAACTATCTGGTGGTCCCCGACGCCTTCGTTCCGACGACCACGATCGACGCGGCGTTCCTGGAAAAGCATGGAAAGCGCGTGTGGGATCGACGCCGTCTGGACGCCTTGCTCGTCCATTGGCGCGCCAAGCTGGGAATGATTTCGCGGACCGCGAAGGTGAAGAAGGCCGCGACCTCGAATCGCTGAGCCTTCGGCCGCCGTCGCGATCCGCACGGTGCGCCGAGTCGACCGAGCCCTCCTGGGGGGAAGGACGTTCGGGACGGGCCTTGGGGGGATCGCACCCGACAAGATGGAGCTAACTTCGCGCTAGGCGTCGCCGGGCATCGCCGATACCGGCGATCCGTGTCGACCGCGTCCGGGAGAACATCATCCGTGTGGATCTACAACGCTCGCATCGTGGCCATCCTGATGGTGGTCCTGGGGCATTCGGTGGTGGACGATTTCGAGAAGGCCGCACCCGGCTCCCTGAACTGGTGGGTGGACTGCGTGGTCCTGGTCATGCGCCGCTGGAGCGTGCCGCTTTTTGTCATGGTCTCGGGGGCCTTGCTGCTGGACCCTTCCAAGAAGGAGTCGGCCGGCGAATTCTACCGCAAGCGGGCCTCGCGCATCCTGGCGCCGCTCCTGTTCTGGAGCGCGGTCTACACCGTCTGGACCGCCCTGCGCGAGTCGCGCCAACCGGCGGGTTGGAGCTGGGGCCAACTCCTGGACAACCTGCTGAACGGGGTCCCGTACTACCATCTGTGGTACATCTACATGCTGGTGTTCCTGTACCTGTTCACGCCGTACTACCGCTTGGTCGTGGCCGGGGCCAGCCGCGCGCAATTGCGGTTGTTGGTGGGGGTGGGCTTCGCGATGGTCTGCACCAGCCTGG
>JAKPQQ010000166.1 GCA_029557215.1 Fibrobacterota bacterium
CGAGGTGCATGGGCCGCGTGTCGCTTCGCCACCGAGAGGCCGTCCGCGCAAGGGTGAAGTGCGTACTCCGATGATCGGCAAGACGGTGAAATTGCCAGAAACTGTCTGGAAAGCTCTCCAGTCCCAAGCCCGGAAGCAGCACACAACGGTCAATAGCCTGATCGCACATCGTCTCACGGTCGCGTGAGGCGGTCTTAGGCGAACCAGTATCGACGCGCACCGAACGAAAAACGCCGCCCTGGGAGATCCGGGACGGCGTTCTAGTCTGGCGGGACGCGGACGTCGCCGTCAAAAAATGAAGATCAGATGTATTCGCAGAGGTAGGCGCTGTCGCGGGCGATGCGCAGCTTGAACTTGGAGTCGCCGGGGATCTTGGCGGTGACGCCTTCGGCGAAGGGCACGAACTCGCTGGAGCCCGGGAGCTGGAGCGACCATTCGCCGCGGATGAGGGTCATTTTCTCGGGGGCGCCGGTCCCGAATTCGTATTCGCCGGCGGCCATCACGCCGACGGTGGCCTTGCCTTCGACCGGGGTGAAGGAAAGCGACTTCACTTTGCCGTCGAAATATTCGTTCACTGGGATCATGGTTCCTCCGGAAAGGTGGGTTTGATGCATCAAAGATAATCCCGTAACCCGTCCGGATCATCACGGACAACCAAGGCAGATCCAGTTGCCGGTATCGCATGGAGGAGCATGGATGAATCGTTCCATGGATGGAACGGTTTGTGTGGCGCCGGTATCCGAACGGAAGAGTTTCAGGTGTATATCCAGTAAGGTCGGAGAGATGGATCTCCGGCGCTTCATTGCACCACAGCGAGGATATTCGTGCGATTCACCACCCCGATTGCGATACTTGTCCTGACAGGAGTCGGTCTCGCCGGAGAGACGATTTTTTCCGTGTCGAGCGGGGCTTCCGCCACGCACGCGACCATCCAGGCCGCCGTGAACGATTGCCCGAGCGGCGATTCCTGCATCATCAGGCTGCTCGACCCTGACTACAACCTGGATCGTCCCCTCTGGATCGAAGGGAAATCCAAGCTGGCGATCGTGGGAAAAACGCCCGACGGGAAGGCGCCTGTCTTGAGCTACGATCCGTCGCTTCTGACCATGGTCGCGAACCCGGCCACAGCGACCAACCTCGCCCCGAAGGTCCGCAAGCTGTTCACGCTTCCTTTCCTGCTCGGCAAGGACGGACTCCCTTGCGACGCCGAGGCGGCCGATTGCGTCCAGGATCCCGAACGTCCGGCCGGTTGGCTGATGTGGCCCGTCCGGGCCGCGTCGATGACTTGGGTTCCCAACAGCGTGGTGGGCGACAAGGACGATGTTTCCAATCCCTATTCGCGGATCGGCCACCTGTTCAACGGCATGGTCATGGTGCGCCATTCCACCGACATCGTGTTGCGCGGGATCCGGCTTTCCGGTGGATTGCCGAGCTATTTCGTGAACGACAACATCTGGTCCCAGACGTACGACATCCTGTTCGGTTCCGTGGGAGTGAACATTCAGAAGTCCCTGCGCGTCACGGTCCAGGATTGCGAAATCCAGAGCTTCTTCGCCGGCGTCTTCGTCCATGGCGACAGCGTGAATGGGGATTATCGCGCGCCGTACCGGCCGGGAACCGATGCCGGCGACCATCTGTTCGAGCGCAACCGGATCCACGACAACTGGTGGGCGTTCTACAGCCAGAGCGATTTCGACCTTGGATCGACGATCCGGTACAATCTTGTGTGGGACAACATGAACAAGGCGATCCAATTTCCGGACTCGCTCAAGGATGCGAATTTCGAGAACGCACTGGTGAGGGAGTGCACGGGTGGATTCCACAACCAGACAGATTCCGCGATGTCTACGTACAGGATCCACAACAACACCCTCCTGGGGCATGGAATCGTGTTCGGATACCTGGGGTGGGGCGAACGCGAGATCCGGCATGTCTTTTTCAACAACCTGCTGGTCGGACCCGTCTGGAAGGTCGGTGGCAACCCTCCGGATTTTGACTTCTCTTCGGATTTCCGCCAAATGTTGAGTTACTCCGGAAAGACGGTCTACAACAACACCTTCGAGCTCGAGGGTGGGGTCCAGATTCCGGTCCGCACCATGACGCAGGCGAATATCGTGTCGGATACGCTTCCGGATCCACTCAGTTCCGGGGCGAGGACATGCGCCTCGGGCTGTTGGGTGAACATCGAACCTGTCGAACTCCCGCAGCTGCCGATGCCGCCTTTCCTTTGGAACGGATGGGGCGTCCAGAGGGGAGCGACCTACGATGCGTTCTTCACCGACAAGCAAGGGAAGCGCTGGGGGCCTTTCGAGTTGATGAATACCCAGGGGATCGATTCCACGGGACTGATCATGGTCATGGGCGGCGTCGCAAGGGATTCCCTGGTTTGGATCGCGCACCAGAACAAATACGGGATCCGCATACCCATGGAATCGCGTGATCCGGGTTCGGAGGGGTTCCTGGTTCCGCGTTGGGAAACGAAATCGGTGCAAGCCGCTGTCCGCCACGGGGGTTGGGCCGAAGGTCCTCGCAATGCCGACACCTCCTTGGTGGATCGCGGTGCGTACTGCCTGGACGAATCCACCGGCGAAAGTCGACTGGGCGGATGCAACGGTCGGACCGCCGGGATCAGCCGACGCGAACCGACGGGGTTGATGTTCCGCGCACCTGGGGTGCGATCCGATCTGGGTGCGAGGGATCCGCTGGGAAGGATCCGTCGGGAATCGTCCTGGTTGTTCCGAGATCGGAATATCTCCGTCGGGAACTGATCCGGTTTTTGTGAACGCCCTGGATCCCCGCAAAGGGGGAGCAGGGCTCAGCCGGGTTCGACCGCGCCGGTGAGCGCGCGGTAGCCGCCCAGGGTGCGCAGTTCGGCGCGCACGTAGGTGACGTTGGCGGGAAGCTGGATGCGCTCCTGCAAGGCAAGCGAGGCGGGAGCCAGTTCGGCGACCAGGGTTTCGCGAGGCTCTGTCCCGATCTGCGCGTACACGCGGATCTTGTCGATGCGTCCGAACTCGGCGAGCGAGGTGGCTTCCAGCACCAGATCGGGGGAGTCGGATCGGGTGGCCGAGTGGCGGGATCCGGGGGCCTTGAGCACCAGCGACGGACCGTTGGAGAGCACCGCAGGGGCACCATCGCGAAGCGCGCGACGAATGGAAGCGCGGGTGGGAGCGTGGTCCAAATGAATCCAGGTGCGGGCGTGTCCGAACCGGTGGGATCGCGTCTGGCGAAGCGACACCAACGGTGTTTGGATCTGCGTGGCGCGGTTCAGGTCGCCGTGGGCGTCGTTGCCCGCGATCGGCATGCGCCGGTTGCCGGCCAACAGGTCGGCGATCCAGAACGCCATGCCTTGCGCGAAGTCCCGCCCGGTGCCGCCGTTCCAGAACTGGATGCCGCCAAGGCCCGGGTGGAGGTCGTTGGGTTCCCACCTGCCACGCCGGAACATTAGGCGTTCGGCCATGCCGATGCCGGGGCGTGGGTGCGCCGCGAAGGCGGGCGAGCCGTGGCAAGCGGCCTGCTCCAACACCTGCGGGATGGACAGATCGGGTTTGTTGCGCAGCCACCGCCGTCCGCCGTCGCCTTGGCCCGGAACATATTCCGGGTGGTCGATCAGGAGCAGATGGATGTTGCGCCCCCGGCTGTTGCCGCAGCTCACCTCTTCGGACGGGAGCACAATGGGTTGGTCGGGCGATTTGGGCGGGAACGATGCGCGAAAGCGCTCGAATTTGGCGACCGGATCGGTGGGACGCATCCAGTCGGGGTGGTCCCAGGCGAAATCGTAGCTGTGGTCGGTGGCCGCCCAAAAGCCCATTCCCATGCACCGCGCCGCGTCGTTCATGACGCGAGGGTCGCCGCCCCATTCCACCGGGTCTTCGCTCCAGGTGGTGTGGCAGTGCAGATCGCCCGAGGTCCAGCCGTCGGGGAACGGGAAATTGGATTCCAGGCGCAGGACGTCCAGCGACGGCTGGGGCAGGAACGGGAGCGAGTGGTTCAGGAACCGGTGGCGGCGGCCTTTGGAGTCTTCCACCTCGAACAAGACATCGATCAGATTCTGTCCGGGCAGGGCAGGATCCGGCCACGGAAGCGGGATCCAGTGGAAGGGTCGGTCCAGACGCAAGTCCAGGTTTTGGCGCACCTCGCGCATCTGGCCGCCGGCGCGCACCACCACCCGCACCTCGCGCAGCACCACCGGGAACCGGTGGGCGTCGTGCACCGCCAGCATCAGCGGAACCTCGCGACCGGGAACCGCGCACCACGGCGCGTCGACGACCATCTCCGGCAGGCGGCGGTACAACGGCGACCACGGCAGACGGAATTTGTAATGGGTCTCGGCGTAACGCAACATGGATGCATCCAAGCTACATGTTCGCGGGGGCCGCAGGGGATCGACGCGCCAGCCGACCGGAGGGCATTGGTGCCGTCATCGTAGGGGCGAGGCATGCCTCGCCCTTACAACGATGGGCACGGCACCGACCGAGGGATCGAGGGAGCCCGTAGGGTGGCGCCCCCTGGAACAGGGGGGGCGCCCGGAATCAGATGCTGCGCAGGAAATCCTCGACCGTGTCGCAGCGGTCCAGTTGGTGCTTGAGATCGAGGATCTCGTCGGCTCCGATGGGGTGGTCCAGCACGGATTCGCCGACCTCGTGGTGGGCTTCCACCAGTTGGCGGGTGGCCACCGGCGCCGATTGCCGACGTCGCAGTTGGCCCGTGGCTTCCTTCATGCCGCCTTTTTGACGCAGGTACTTGAACTCGGACGGCTCGACCTGGAAGGTCTGTCCGTAGTACGACACCAGCGGCGTTCCGCAGCCCGGGCAGGTGAGCAGCACGACATGGACGTCCTCTTCCAGCCGCAGGTCGCACCCGCAGCCGCACCGAGGACAATCGACATCGAGAACTTTCATAGCCCCTAGAATACTGCATTCAAGATGCCCGGGTCAAGGGATCGGTTGTTTCAGGCGCGCGGCGGCCAAGAACGGGTCCGTCGCGGACAGGGGAACCGAACTCCTACCTTTTGGCGCATGTCCCAGAACTCTCTCGATCTCGCGAAGGAACTCGACCTGGCTCTTTCCCTGGTGAAGGAGGCCGAAACGCCGATCCTGGGCCGGTTCCAGAAAAAGATCGAGGTCGTGAAAAAGCGCGACAATACGCCCGTCACCGAAGCCGATCGCGAGGCCGAGGCCCTGATCCGGCGGCGTCTGGCCGAACTCCGGCCCGAACACGGGGTGATCGGCGAGGAACACGGGGTGCACTTGCCCGACGCGCGGTTCAAGTGGGTGGTGGACCCCATCGACGGCACCAAGGCGTTCATCCACGGCGTGCCGCTTTTTGGCACCCTGCTGGCCCTGCTGGACAACGGGAAGCCCGTGGTGGGCGTGATCCACATGCCGGCCCTGGGCGAATCGGTCTGGGCGGCCAAGGGCATGGGGGCGTTCCGCAACGGCGAATCCTGTCGCGTGTCGGAGGTGACGGAACTTGGCGACGCGCTCCTGTGCGACGGATCGGCGCTCACGGTGTCGCGAAGCCCCTGGGGCAAGGCCTGGATGGACCTGCGCGGCGAAGCGGGCGTGTCGCGCGGCTGGGGCGACTGCTACGGGCACCTGCTGGTGGCCTGCGGGCGCGCCGAAGCCATGCTGGACCCCATCGTGTCGATCTGGGACGTGGCGCCCATGGGAATCATCCTGCCCGAAGCGGGGGGGCGGTTCAGCGCGGTGGATGGATCGGACACCATCGAGGCGGGCAACGCGATCTCCAGCAACGGACACCTGCACGAGAGGATCGTGGCGCGCCTGAAGGGGTGATTTGCGGGGCATTCCGCGCAATCGCGGACGGGTTGGTACATTCCAGACGCACATGACCGTCCAGAACATCGTCCTTTTGGGAGCGACCGGATCGATCGGGGCCAGTACCCTTTCGGTGGTCCGCGAACACCCCGACCGTTTCCGCATCTGCGCCTTGGCGGCGAACTCCCGCGTGGAAGAATTCTGCCACCTGGCCCGCGAGTTCCCTCGCGCCAAGCTTTGCCTGTACGACGAAACCGCCGCCCGCACCGCCCGCGAGGCGCTGGGGGGACGACACGTTTTGTCGGGCATGGACGGCCTGCTGGAAATGGTGGGCGACCTGGAAGCCACCACGCTGGTGAATGGCCTGGTGGGTTCCATTGGCTGCAGGCCCACCATGGAGGCCATCCGCCGCGGCATGAAGGTGTGCCTGGCCAACAAGGAAACCCTGGTGATGGCCGGCGAAATCATCAACCGGCTCCTGGACGAACATCCCAAGGCGAGCCTGGTGCCCATCGATTCCGAACATTCGGCCCTGCACCAGTGCCTGGCGGGGCGCCCCAACGCGGAAGTGGAATCCCTGGTGCTCACGGCGTCGGGCGGACCGTTCCGCGACCTGCCGCGCGAGAAGTTCGCGCACATCACGGTGGAAGAAGCCCTCAAGCACCCCACCTGGAACATGGGCCCCAAGATCACGATCGACAGTTCCACCCTGTTCAACAAGGGGTTGGAAGTGATCGAGGCGCACCACCTGTTCCGGGTGGACTACGACCGGATCAAGGTGCTGGTGCATCCCGGCAGCCACGTGCATTCGCTGGTGCAGTTCCAGGACGGCGCCCTGATGGCCCAGCTGGGCACGCCCGACATGCGGTTGCCCATCCTGTATTCGCTGGTGGCGCCGGAACGGGTGTCGCTTTCCGGCGACCGTCTGGACCTTGCCAAGCTGGGGCAGCTTTTGTTCCAGGAGCCCGATCGCGAGCGGTTCCCGGCCCTGGACCTGGCCTACGAAGCCGGACGCGCGGGAGGCGCCGCTCCGGCGGTGCTGAATGCCGCCAACGAACGCGCCGTGGCGCTGTTCTTGGACCGGAAATTGTCGTACATGGCGATCGCCAAGGTCGTGGCGACCTGTCTTGAAGAGGCCCGGTTCTCTCGCCATCCCGAATTCGACGAGCTGTTGGCCGCCGATTCCTGGGCGCGCGGCCGCGTGACCGAACTCGTGAAGGAGATGCGCGCATGAACGCCCAGTGGACGTCGTTGCTGTGGCAGATTCCGGTGGGACTGGCGGTGCTTCTGTCTTTACAATTCTTGTTCGTGGTGGGGCAATTATTGGTGGCTCACCGAATTGGGGTGAAAGTTCGATCTGTCAATTTTGGTGTAGGGCAATTATTGATTGGATTGAAAGTGAGGGGTACGACCTATTCGTTTTTTATGATTCCATTTGGTAGTAGTCTGCTTCTTGGTGATGATCATCCTGCATTTCGTCTCCTTCAAGGACTGGATGAGGGTAAGCAAGTGACAAAATGGGATGAGCTGCGAATTTTCGGGGGTGGTGTTTGTTCGCTTGTTGTGTTTGCCTTTGTTCTTGCTTGGCTGATTACTTTTTTTGCTTCCCCTTATCCTTATCGCGCTAGGGTGGTTTCGTTTGTAGAAGAAAAAAGTTATGCATTCTACTCTGGTTTGAAAAATGGAGATATTGTAAGGTCTGGAAGTGGGAAAACTGTATTGGATAATAATGAATTTTTCTCTTTGCCTTTCGGGTTTAAATCGGAATCTCTTTTTATCCAAAGAGAGGATGGTAAGTGGGATTTTGTTGGATTTCCGCAATGTTCTTCGTCTGAGGGTGGATGTGATCTAAATAAAATGGGGGTTGTTTTGAGTGATTCGTTGATATTGTTGACGAGTGGTTATGATGTTCGATATAATGCATTGCGATCAGCGGGTTTGGCGTTATCTGAAATTAAAGAGTTTTTAGTTCTTCCGTTTCGAGTTTTGCGTATTCCTTTATGTCGGAGTAATGTTGGCGGGGTTGAAATGGCTCGTATTTATGGGGTCGGCATAGTAACTACAGAGCGCTATTCTGGGTGGAAATTGATTGCTGTTTTCACTGAAATTTTCGCGGTGCAATTGGCTGCTATAAACGTCCTAGGGTATCTAGCCGTTTTGCTTTGGAGGAAAATTGGATAACATGTGGTTAAGTCTCCTTTGGCAGATCCCGGTTGGACTGGCCGTCTTGTCGTTTTTGGTGCTGATCCACGAGGCGGGGCATTTCCTGATGGCGCGCCGCGAAGGGGTCAAGGTCCACACCTTTTCCATCGGGTTCGGGCCACGACTCATCGGGTTCAAACCAGGCGAAACCGAGTACAAATTCTGCGCGATCCCGTTTGGCGGCTACGTGGCGATGGCGGGCGAAAACCCCGACGACCTGGAAGGCGCCAAGGACCCCAGGGCGTTCGACAGCGTCTCGATCGGCGCTCGCGCCCGGATCGTGGCGGCGGGGCCGATCGTGAACATCGTGTTCGCGTTCCTGGCGATCTGGATCGCGGGGATGGTGGGCGTGCGCGAACCCGTGCAGGATGTGCTGGTGGTGGCCGCGGTGTCGGACAGCGGTCCGGCCGCCAAGGCGGGGATCTTGCCGGGCGATTCGCTCCTTGCGGTGGATGGCCGCAAGATGGAACGCGAAATGGCGTTCCTGGAACACATCGCGCTCAACAAGGGCCGCAGTGTGACGGTGGAGATCCGTCGCAAAGGACAGGACATCAAGCTTGCCATGACGCCGGAAACGACCCCCGATCCCAAGATCGACCTGGGGTGGGCGGGGCTGTGGTTCGGCGGCAAGGTGACCATCCACGAGATCGTGCCGGGAGGCGCCGCGCAGGCCAGCGGATTGCGGGAAGGCGACACGATCGTGAGCTTCGACGGCAAGCCGCTTTCGGTGGCCGAAGACCTTCCGGGGCTCGTGAACGCCAGCGCCGGCAAGCCCATGCGCGTGATGGTCGCGCGTCCCGGTGCGCGGGTGGAATTGGATGTCGCGGCTCGCTGGAACGAATCGGAAAAGCGCTGGATGATCGGGGTGCGCCCGGCCGCCGTGGTGCCCTTGCATGTGCGTTCCTACGGGCCTGTGGAAGCCGCCGTGCGGTCGTTCAAGGAATGCTGGAAGAGCGCCACGGCGATCTTCCGGTTCATGAAGGCGATCTTTTCCGGGCAGCTCGCGGCCAAGAACCTGGCTGGGCCGGTGGGGATCGTGCAGATGTCGGGTGTGGCGGCATCGGCCGGTTGGCAGGCGCTGGTCGACTTCATGGCGCTGGTTTCCATCAATCTGGGCGTCATGAACTTCCTGCCCCTGGTGGTCACCGACGGCGGTCGCCTGGTGGAGCTGGCCTTCGAGAAGGTCCGCGGTCGGCGCGCCAACCGCAGATTCATGGAGATCCTGACCAACGTGGTCATGTACGCATTCCTCATGCTCGCGCTGTACGTGACGTTCCACGACATCCTGCGCGTGCCCATGTTCCTCCGCTGATGCGCGAAGCCGCCGCGAAACTGGGCGGTGGCCGCGTCCTGGTCGCCTGCGGCGATGCCAATTTCCGTCGCCATGCCGCGCGTGCGCTCCAGGAAGAGCTCGGCCTGGAGGTGGAGACCGCCGAAGAAGGCAACCGCGCCCTGGACCTGCTCCAGAACCGTTCGTACCGGCTCCTGGTGGCCGACACCGAACTGGAAGGCATCGCGTGGTTCGACCTCGTGCAGTTCTTGCGCCAGCTGCGGCCCGGCACCCGCTACGCGCTGTCCAGCGCCACGCCGCCCGATGAACATTTCCGGTTGGCGATCGAGTACGACGTGGGGACCATTCTCCCCAGATCGGCCCCCAAGCCGTTGCGCGACCTGGTGGACACCGCCGAGGCCCTGCTGACGGAAGACGTCTTTGGTCTGGAGCGCTGGCTGGGCCCGGGGGCGAGCATCCACGCGCGCCAGATCGACAATCCTTTGCGCATCCAGGAAACGGTGGACGAGGTCTCGCAGTGGTTCCCGGAAGGCGAGATGCGTCGCACCTTCCGCAGGTCGCTGTCCGAGATGCTCACCAACGCTGTCTACTACGGCGCCTTGTACGAAG
>JAKPQQ010000172.1 GCA_029557215.1 Fibrobacterota bacterium
CTGGTGGACGACGAACCCTTGATCCTTTCCGCCTACGCCGAACTCCTGGAGACGATGGGGTGCCAGGTGGTGCGGGCCCAGTCCCCCCTCAAGGCCGTGGAGATCCTGGAAAACCGCGAGGAGGCGATCGATCTGCTGATCACCGACGTGTCGATGCCGCAGATGTCGGGGCTGGAGCTGGTGCGCAAGGCTCGCGAATCCCGGCGCGGCATCCCGATCATCCTGCTCTCCGGGAACATGGGACGCGAGGAACGCGAAGAAGCCGAATCGCTCGGGGTGGGGGTGTGCCTCGCCAAGCCGGTGGACATCACGGAACTGCGCAACGCGATCGACCATCTGGTCGGACGCCCGACCGTCGTGGCCAACCAGGAACAACTGGCGTTGCCCGGCCTGTAGCGCGCCAGCCCCTTAATGGTGGGGGATGCTCCAAGAACTTACCTTTGCCACCCTTATGACCATGGACAGCAAATACAGCCCCAAAGACGTCGAAGCCAAGTGGGAGAAGAAGCACCGCGAGAACGGTGCGTTCGCCCCCAAGGGCGATGGAAAGCCCTTCACCGTCGTGATCCCGCCTCCCAACGTGACCGGGGCGCTGCACATGGGCCACGCCCTGAACCACACGATCCAGGACGTCCTGGTGCGGTTCGAGAGGTTGCGCGGACGTCGCACGCTCTGGCAGCCCGGCACCGACCACGCCGGCATCGCGACGCAGAACGTCGTGGAGCGCGTCCTGGCCAAGGAAGGCAAGAAGCGCCGGGAAATGGGTCGCGAGGCGTTCCTGGAGCAGGTGTGGGCCTGGAAGAACCAGTACGAGGCGCGCATCGTGAGCCAGGTCCAGCGCATGGGCAATTCCTGCGACTGGGACCGTCTGCGCTTCACCATGGACGAAGGCCTGTCGCGTGCCGTGCGCGCCGCGTTCGTGCATCTGTTCGACAAGGGTCTGATCTACCGCGGCAAGTACATCGTGAACTGGTGCCCCAAGGACCGCACGGCGCTTTCCGACGACGAAGTGGAGACCAAGGACGGCGGCGAACCCGGCCACCTGTGGCACCTGCGCTATCCGCTGGAAGACGGGACATTTCTTGTCGTGGCCACCACGCGTCCCGAGACCATGCTGGGCGACACCGCCGTGGCCGTGAACCCCAAGGACGAGCGCTACACCCACCTGGTGGGCAAGAAGATCAAGCTGCCGCTCACCGACCGAGAGATCCCGGTCATCGCCGACGATTTCGTGGAGATGGACTTCGGCACCGGCTGCGTGAAGGTGACCCCGGCCCACGACCTCAACGACTTCGGCGTGTTCCAGCGCCATCCGGAAATCGGCTGCATCAACATCATGAACGAGGACGCTTCGTTCAACGACGAGGTTCCCGAACGCTTCCGCGGCTTGGACCGCTTCGAGGTGCGCAAGCGGGTGGTCGCCGAGTTCGAAGAGCTGGGCCTGCTGGAAAAGATCGAAGACCGCATGACGCCGATCGGGCGCAGCTACCGTTCCGGCGAGCCGATCGAGTACCGCCTGAGCGACCAGTGGTTCGTCGACATGAAACCGCTGGCCGAAAAGGCCCTCGCGAGCACCAGGGAAGGGCGCGTGAAGTTCGTGCCCGACCGCTGGAACGACTACTACTGCAAGTGGCTGGAGAACGTGCGCCCCTGGTGCATCTCGCGACAGCTCTGGTGGGGACACCGCATCCCGGTGTGGTACGACGAGGACGGCGTGCCCGTGGCCGCGTTGGAAGAGCCTTCGGTGCATCCCAAGACGGGGAAGAAAATTGTCAGGCAGGACGACGACGTGCTCGACACGTGGTTCAGTTCGGGCCTGTGGCCGTTCTCCACGCTGGGCTGGCCCGGCGAGGCCGCCAAGGCGGGAATGCCGGTGGACAGCTGGATCCAGCCCGACGTCAAGGGACACTTCCCGACCGACGTGTTGGTGACCGACCGTGGCATCATCTTCTTCTGGGTGGCGCGCATGGTCATGATGGCCAACGAGCTCACCGGAATGGACCCGTTCCACACCGTGTACATCCACGGCACCATCCTGGACGACAAGGGACGGAAAATGTCCAAGTCGCTGGGCAACGGCATCGATCCGCTGGAGATGGCCGACCAGTACGGCGCCGACGCGGTGCGGTTCTCGCTGTTGATCCTTTCCAGCGAAGGCCAGGACATCAAGCTTTCGCCCACCAAGTTCGAGATGGGCCGCAACTTCGCGAACAAGATCTGGAACGCGACCCGGTTCGTGCTGCCGCACCTGGAAGGAGCGGATTCTTCGGCCGAGGCTTCGGACCCGGCCGACCGCTGGATCCGCTCGCGCCTGGCCACGGTGACAAAAAACGTCACGAAGTCGCTGGAAGCCTGCAAGTTCGCCGAAGCCGCCATGGAGCTGTACCACTTCGCGTGGGGCGACTTCTGCAGCTGGTACCTGGAACTGCGCAAGAACGAGATCCACGGCGAAGACGGCCCCGCCAAGAAGTCGGCCGTGGGCTCGTGCCTCATGGTCCTGGACAACCTTTCGCGCCTGCTCCAGCCGTTCATGCCCGCGCTGTCGGAAGAACTGCGCGAGCACCTGGGGCTTCCCGAAGCGATCTCGTCGTCGTGGCCGGTGTTCGCCGATTCGGCCGTGGACGCCAAGGCCGAGCGCGCCTTCGGTCGCCTGATCGCCGCCGTGGAAGGCGTGCGTTCCTTGCGCGGCCGCTACCAGATCGCTCCCAGCCGGATCCTGTCGGTGGTGGTGCGCTGCGCCGATTCCGACGCCAAGGTCGATCTGGACGGCAACCTGGCCGCCCTGCAGAAGCTGGCTGGCGCCGAGGTGGTGGTGCAGGTCGACGGCTCCAAGCCGGCCTTCGCGGGCACCGAGGTCGTGCAGGGAATGCAGATCCACGTGGTGCTGGAAGGCATCTTGGACAAGGCGACGGAAATTGCCCGCATTTCCAAGGAGCTGGCCGAGGCGGAGAAGTTCGCGGCGGCCATTTCCGGAAAGCTCTCCAACGAGTCGTTCGTGTCGCGCGCCAAGCCGGAAGTGGTGGAAGCCGAACGCGAAAAGCTCGCCAACCAGCAGGACCGGGTGAGGATCTTCAAGGAGACGCTGGCCGACCTGGGGGCTTGAGGCCGGGGGGCGTTCGGGGTCAGCGCCGTTTCGGGAGCCGGAACTCGAAGGTCGCGCCTTCGCCGGGGATTCCCGAACCGCTCACGCCGCCGCCGTGCAGTTCCATGATGTTGCGCACCAGGGCCAGGCCGATCCCGGTGCCTTCGAATTCCATTTCGGAATGGAGTCGCTGGAAGTTGCCGAACAGTTTGTCGGCGTGGGCCGGATCGAACCCCACTCCGTTGTCGGAAACGCTCCAGCGGATCCAGTCGGCGTCGTCGGTGCGCCAGATCCGGATTTCGGGAGCATCCCTGCGACTGGAGTATTTGACCGCGTTGGACACGAGATTCGACCACACTTGCCGGATCAGCCCCGGATCGCATTCCGCCTCGCCCAGCCTGGAGATCTCCCAGAGGACGGCTTTCTTCGCTTCGCCCTCGAAATCGGCCTCCTTCAGCAGGTCCTGCACCAGCGCGTCCATGTCCACGCGCTGGATCCTCAGGGGGCTGCGGTTGGTCCGGGCAAGACGCAACAGGTCGTCGATGAGCTGGTGCATCCTGCCGGTGGCGGCGATGATCCGATCCAGCGAGCGCTTGCCGTCGGGGGTCAATCGGTCCGATTCGTCTTCCAGCAGGATGTTCGAGTGGCCGTCGATCGCCCGCAGCGGGGCGCGCAGGTCGTGGGAGACCGTGTAGGAGAAGCTTTCCAGGCCGGTCACGGCGCGTTCCAGTTCCTTCAGACGCCGCGATTCGCGTTCTTCGATCGCCCGCGCCATCCGGTTGAAGGCCCCGGACAGGTTGTCGATTTCCGTCATTCCCGACATGGGAAGCGCCGACTCGAATCGGCCGTCCTCGACGGCGTCGAGGGAACGCTTGAGCTGCTCGAGCGGGGCGAGGATGCGCGAGGCCGCGTGTTTTCTCGCACGGGTGCCGATCGCGATGGACAGTCCCAGGAACACGGCCATCAATCCCAGCAGAGGCAGCAGGGAGCGGACCGTCTCGAGGGTGTCCTTGCGCGCCACCAGGGTCCATGGGGGGCCTTGCAGGCGATGGGCGGAAAAGCCGATCGCTCCACCGTTTTCGACATGGTATCCGGACAGGACGGAATCCATCCCACCGAGCCTTCCCGACAACGGGTCCACCTCCTTCTGTCCGAGGATCTCGGACTTGAAATTGGCGACGTAGATCCCGTTGGCGTCGATCAGCGACATGTGGTCGTCGATCTCGTGGAGCGGATCCAGCAGGGTCTTGGATATGCGGGAAAGTCTCAGCGAGACCACGGCCAGTCTTCCCGAGTCGAGTTCCACGGTGTGGCGCACCACCGGCTCGTCGCAGCGGGGGTCGCTTTCCGCGCCCGTCCAGAGCTTGCCGGAATCCGGAAGAATGCGGGATTCGTCCCGACGCGGATGGCTGAACAGGAGGGAGTCGCCCCTCCAGATGGAAACCAGGCAGGCTCCGGAGTCGGCATCGGCCATGGCTCGCAGAGTCGCATGCCGGTCGTCGGTGAGGGCCGCCGCGGCGAAGGCGTCGCGCCAGCGGCTTTCCAGGATGCGGGTGGCCTGGTCGATCGCGACCGCGCCGCGGGCGGCGTTGATCCTCGCCGACTCCCGGGATTCCACGAGCGCGTGCCGGATCACGACGGCGACCGACGCCAAGGACAGTGCGACCACCGGAACCACCCCGGCGAGCAGAATCTGTCGGCGAACCAGCGATTCCAGCGACGAGATCCGGCCGACGTTCACGGCCCGGCCTCCGGCCACTCCAGCAGTTCGATCCGGCCGTCGCGCACCACGTGCAGAGCGATGCTGCGGTGGATGTCGCCGAACCGGTCCAGGACGATCGGGAGGCCGAGCGGTCGCAGCGTGTCGGTGCGCAGGATCGCCTTCTTGGCCTGGGCGAGGTCGCTGGCGTCCCATCCGGGTTCGGACACCGCCGCCGCTTCCCAGGCCAAGGTGGCCGCCCAGGAACGTTCGCGTCCGAACCGGGTGCGGAATTCCGAGGCGAAGCGGACGCGTTCGGGAACCCGGTCCACGAGTTCCGTGAAGCCGGTGAGGATGACTCCTTCCGCGTCCTTGCCGCCCATGCGAAGCAGGTCCTTCCCGACGCTGGATTGGCAACCCAACAGGAGCGCGTCCGAACCGGATCTGCGGATCGCCCTGGCCAGCAGGGCGGCCTCCATGGGGGTTCCCAGCGACACGAAGGCGTCGGCGTTCCGGTGCGAGGCCACGACCGAATCGAAATCGAGGTCCAGGGACGAGGAATACTCGTGGATGGACGGGATCGGCAGGTTCCGTCGGGCGTAGCTGGAACAGATCCTGTCGACCACGGGGCGCAGGTAGGCCTCGTTCAGTCGGGTCCAGATCAGCACCGGGCGCGCGATCCCGCTTCGGAGAAGGAAGTTCGCGAGGGTGTCGGCTTCGTCCAGGTTCGATCCGATCACGCGGACCAGGGCGTCGTCCTTTCCGGACAGGCGATGCGTCGACACGGAAGGCGACACCAGGAGGATTCCGCGTCGAGTCGCCGCGGCCAGGGCCGATTCCGCCTCGCTGGAGTACATCGGCCCGATCACGACGCGCACGCCGCTGTCGGCGAGGGCCTCGACGCAGCGGGCGACAGTGGCCGGGTCCGTCCGCGTGTCGCAGGTGACCAGGCGCCGCCCCTTGGACTCGACGTACAGACGCGCACCATCGCGCTCGGTGACGCCCTGTTCGCTGGTAGGTCCGCTCATGCCCGCCACGAACCCGACCGGACGCGGTTTCCCGCAGCCGGACGTGGAGATCATGACCATGGCGACCATCATGGAGAGAAGGGAAACTCGCATGGCTTCCATTTTAGCATAGCCGTCGTGTCCGACTTCTTCGCCTCCGATGTCGAGAGCGTTGGGAATTCGCGGTCCCCCGGGGAGTTCGAACCCTGCGGGGGGCCGTGCGGAAATCGCCATCGCGAAGCGTTCGACGTCGCCACGATCTCTCCGGAGAACAACGCCATGCTCGGGCACCAGGGAGCCCTGGTTGGCGCATCCGAAGGTTGGTGCCGATGGATGCGCGGTTCGGGAATCAGTTCCGCTTGCGCAGCTCGTCGCGGATCTCGGTGAGGAGCACGACGTCGGCCGGCGGGGGAGGAGGCACTGCGGGCGCGGCGGGTGCTGCCGGAGCCGCCGTCTTCTTGGACACCGTCGTCACGATCTTGACCAGGAGGAACACGGCGGCGGCGATGATGAAGAAGTTGAAGCAGGCCTGCAGGAAGACGCCGTAGTTGAGCGTCACCGGTGCGGCGTCGGTGCCGCCGATCCCGATCTTCAGGTTCGTGAAGTCCACCCCGCCGATCAGCAGGCCGATGGGCGGAGTGATGACGTCCTTCACGAAGGAGTCGACGATCTTTCCGAAGGCCGCGCCGATGACCACGGCGACCGCCAGATCCACGACGTTGCCGCGGGAGATGAACGCCTTGAATTCGGATGCGATGGACATTTTTTGACTCCTGTTCAGATGAAGTTGTAGGTGAGACCCAGCGCCAGCACGTGCTTCCACTGCCAGGCGTCGATCTGCTGGATGTCGCGGCGCAGTTCGCCCGAGGCGTTCACGTTGATGTACTTGGTGAACTGGAACGTCGCGCCGTTGTTCCAGACCAGGATCACTTCGTCCCAGCCCTTGAAGTTGGTGAAGGTCGTGAGCGTGGACTGCAGGAGCAGGTTGTTCGCGACCGTCTGCTTGTACTCGCTCACCCATTCCGCACCGGGTTCGATCTTCCAGTCTTCGATTTCGGAAGTCGACGCGTCGTCGGAATACGAGGTGAATTCGTCCGTGCGGATCTCGCGGATCGCCGCGCCCAGTCGGGTCTGGAACCAGGAGACAGGTTTGCTGCCCACACCCGCGCTCTGGGTCAGGTACAGCGGATCCAGGAAGTTCGAGACCGCGACGCGGGGCAGGGTGTCGGCGGGGTACTTGTACCCGCGCGCGAACTGGGTCTGGAGCCCGGCCGACACGAACGGGTTCAGGTACTTGGACAATTTCCGGCTGAGCATCGTCTCGGCCTTGAGCTCGTCGGTGGTCTTGCGGATGCCGCGCTCGCCCAGCTTGATCTGCCCGAATTCGGCGTTGGCCTTGTTGAGCCAGTTCCAATCCTTGCCGTCGCGTTCCGACCGGGCTTGGAGCTTGATGTTCCAGGCGAGGTTGTCTTCGCCGCCCTGCGACCAGTCGTGGAAATACGACGACGCGACGTTGAAGCTTCCCACGGCTTCGTTCTTCCAGGGGGAAGGCTCGGGCTTGGCGGTATCCGCCACGGCGGCGGCGGGGGTCGTCGCGACCGCTGCGGGAGCGGGAACCGGAGCCGCCTCGGGGGCCGGTTTGGCGGCTTCTGTGGTGGTCGCGGGAGCTGCGGCCGGGGCGGCAGCGGTCGAATCCTGGGCTTGGGCGGCGACAGCCGCGGCCAGCAGAGCGGAAAGGAGGAGTTTGTTCATAGGTCCAAACATTACATAATGTGACAGAAATCACACGGGATATGGGCGGGATTTGACGCCAGGATGGACGTTGTTCCGGTTGTTCGTTTTCCTCGAATCTGGCTTGTCGATCGATGAGGTACTTTTCTACCCGAACGAAAATCGCCGGGGAACGCTTGGATGCGCTCCTCGAACGCACAACGGGAGAAACTTCGATGGATCGCAGAATTCGCAAGGGATTGGGTTGGTCGGCGCTCGCCGGCTTCGTGGTGCTGGCAGGTTGCGACCTGTCGGATTCCGTCCATGTTCCCACCCAGCCCGGCGAAGTCCCGGGGAGCAAGGCTCCCGTGTTCGTCCAGTCGGATTGGGATGACGGCCGACCCGGCACGATCGAGCAGGATTCGGCCGATTGGTTCCGGATCGATCTGCAGAAGGACTCGTCGTATTCCGTGACGGTGCACCGGGTGCGGTGGGGGACTTCCTCGGTTCCCGTGAAGGTCGAAGTGTATTCGAGCCTCGCCTACGAGGTCCTGACCTCGGATGCCGCCACCGGGTCCGACAGCGTGGCCCGCGTCGTGTTCGCTTCCAGGACGACAGGTCCTGTCCGCGTGCGCGTTTCGGATCCGGTCGGAGGCGAATTCGGCAAGTACCGCGCCGTGGTGCGCAAGGAAGACCGCTACGAGACCGACGACGTGCGCAACGCGGCCCACCTGATCTCCACCGACGGGGTCGCGCAGTCGCACCGCATTTCGGATCTGGATGTCGACTGGGTGGAATTCCGGACGGAATCCGGCAAGTACTACGAGATCGTCGTCGATCGCGACGGCCTGGATGTCCAGCCCTACACCGAGGGCGGGCAGGTGATCCTGGCCGATATCGGATTCGAGGCCGTCGGTTCCGGCTGGACCTGGGGCTTCAAGGGCGACGGTGGGAGCGTGTACGCCAAGATCACGAAGTCGGCGACCTCCGGCAAGGAAGGCGCCTACCAGATCAAGGTGCGCACGATCGACGATCCGCGCGAACCGGACGATTCGGCCGACATCGCGGCGAAGATCGGCATCGGACCCACCTACTCGGGCGTCCTGTTGCCGTTCACGGAAGATTGGCTCCAGTTCGACGGGGTTCGCAACCAAGGGTACAAGGTGAAGTTCGAATCCGACGACCTGGTGGATTTCCAGGTGGTCGATTCCGTGGGATACATCCACGCGACCCGGACGACGACCAACTCCGCGGAAATCCGGTTCGCACCCCAGTTCGTCCAGCCGGTGCGGATCCGGGTCTTCAGTTCCATCCGAGTGGTCGACTACAAGGTCACGGTGACCACGTTCGACACCACGGTCGTCACGGAAACCGTCGTCGAAGAAGAACCGACCACCGGTCCCATCTGAGCGCTTCCGTGGAACTCCTCCTGGTTCGGGCTCCGCTCCTGGGCGACGACCTGGAGGTGGCGCTGTTGGCTCTTGGCGCGGACATCCGACGCCTGGAGCCGACGGACATCGGGTTGGATTTGCTGGGCGCCGCCAAGAACGATGGTGTCGCGGGGCTGCTTTCGGTGAACCATTCGCCGCAGGTCGCCCTGCTGTGCTCCGTCGCCGGGCTTCCGTACGTCTCCTGGACCATCGATCCTGTGCCCCGCAAGCGCTGGGAAATCCTCGGTGGGACCGATCTCTCGAAGACCACGTTGTTCGTCCACCGCAAGGCCTTGGTGGAGCCATTGAGGTCCATGGGTTACCGCGAGGTCCATTGGATGCCCTTGGCCTGCGCCGAACGCCGCTGGAGCGATCCCGTGGACGGCCGCCGCGGCGATCGCGGCTCTCTCTTCGTCGGGAGTTCGCTCCTGGACGAACGGAAGATCTTCGTGGACTCCATGGCGCGATGGGGGATCGGCCACGCGCAAGAAGGGATCGATGCCGCCCTGCAGGGGATCGCCAAGGCGTGCTTGTGGGATCGCTCCTTCCAGGGGTTCCTGCGCGACCTTTCCGCGGTCCCGACCTCGCTGGCGAAGGCGCTTCCCGCAGTGGATCGCCAGGATCTGGCCGAGGCCCTGGACGCCGGGTTGGCCTGGCACTTCCGACGCGAGCTGGTGGCGATCCTGTGCTCGGCCGGGGTGGAGGTCAAAGGGGACGGCGGCTGGGAGGAGTTCGCTGGCCGCAACTGGACAGGACCGCTCCGCAATGGACGGGAAATGACCCAGGCCTACGCCACGGCCTCGGTCAACCTGGATGTTCCGCGCCTGCACCAGCGCGAAATCGCCACCTTGCGCGCCTTCGACGTCCTGGGAAGCGGCGGGCTCCTTGCCTGCGAAGCGGGTACCGAGCTCGACGAGCTGTTCGTGCCCGGGGAACATTTCCTGTCGTGGTCCGGCGAACAGGATCTCCGAGCCATCCTGGAGGCGTCCAAGGGGCGGGATCCCTCGCTGGATCGCATCGCTGCGGCGGGGCGCCGGGCGGTGATCGCCTCGCATTCGATGGACAATCGCGCGGCCAGGATCGTGAAGGCCTTCGGGGCCTGAATCACCGGATTCCGTCGCTCCGGCGAAACGGCAGCGATCCGCCGCTGCGGCAAACAAAAAGGGCACCCACCGCGAGGTAGGTGCCCTGGAGGCTCGACTCGGAACGATCGAAGATTACTCTTCGCCGCCCAGGCGCTTGGCGCCGCCGTACTTCTTCTGGAGCTCTTCGCCGACCGACTTGGGCACGGCTTCGTACTTGGCGAACTCCATCGTGAACTCGGCCTTGCCCTGCGACATGGAACGGAGCTCCGTGGCGTATCCGAACATCTCGGAGAGCGGAACCTCGACGTCGATGCGGGTGTAGCCGAATTCCTCGGTGGTGCCCAGGATGACTCCACGGCGGCCGTTCAGGTTGCCCATGATGGTGCCCTGGAACTCCGTGGGGGTGTCGATCTGGACCTTCATGATGGGCTCCAGGATCTGGGGCTTGGCCTTCGCGTAGGTCTCGCGGAACGCCATGCGGGCCGCGATCTGGAACGCGTTGTCCGAGGAGTCCACCGGGTGGGTGGCACCGTCGTTGATGCCGCAGCGTATGCGCACGATCGGGAAGCCGATGAGGCCGCCCGCACCGAGGCAGGACTGGAAGCCCTTGTCGCAGGAGCCGATGAATTCCTTGGGGATCACGCCGCCGACGATGTCGTCCACGAATTCGTAGTCCTTGGCTTCTTCCACCGGGATCGGCTCGAGCCAACCGCCCACCTTCGCGAACTGGCCCGAACCGCCGGTCTGCTTCTTGTGGGTGTAGGAGAATTCGGCCTTCTGGGTGATCGCTTCGCGGTAGGCCACCTGGGGCTTGCCGGTGCTGACCTCGACGTTGTACTCGCGGCGCATGCGCTCGACGTACACGTCCAGATGGAGTTCGCCCATGCCCGCGATGATGGTCTCGCCCGACTCCTCGTCCACGTGGCAGCGGAACGTGGGATCTTCCTTCGTGAAGCGGTTGATGGCCTTGGACATGTTGACCAGGTGGTCGCGGTTCTTGGCCTCGATCTTCAGCGAGATCACGGCGTCGGGAACGAACATGGAGGTCATGTTGACGTTCAGCTTGCCGTCGGTGAAGGTGGTGCCCGAGGAGCAATCGATGCCGTAGAGCGCCACGATGTCACCAGAACGCGAATCGGCGATTTCTTCCATCTTGTCGGAGTGCATGCGCACCAGACGACCGACGTTCACCTTCTTCTTGGTGGTCTGGTTGTAGATGGTCAGACCCTTGGTGATCTTGCCCTGGTACACGCGCACATAGGTGAGCTGTCCGTACTTGGACTCCTGCAGCTTGAACGCGTAGGCCACGAGGGGCTTGTCGTCGTCGCAAAGCATCTCGATCTGCTCTTCGTTCTTGTCGAGGTCGAGAGCGTAGTTCTTGACGTCGTAGGGCGAGGGCAGGTACAGGTTGACGCCGTCGAGGAGCTTCTGGACGCCGCGGTTCTTGTACGCCGAGCCGCAGAACACGGGCACCAGCTGCAGGGCGAGGACGCCCTTGCGGATGGCGGCGCGGATCTTGTCGACCGGGATTTCCTTCTCTTCCAGGCGGAGCTCGTCGATTTCCTCGTCGAACTGGCCCAGACCGTCGAGCATCTTCTCGCGGTAGATGTGAGCTTCCTCGAGGATGTTCTTGTAGATGAGATGGTGCGTGGCCGGGAAGTCGGCGGGGATCTCGGCTTCGCGCACGACTTCGCCCGAATCACCTTCGTTGTAGTAGGCCTTCATCGTGATGAGGTCGATGACGCCCAGAATCTTGTCTTCCAGGCCGAGGGGGATCTGGATCTGGACGGCGTTGAGGTTCAGCTTGTCGCGGAGCTGGTCGGCGACGCGGAAGGGATTGGCGCCGGTGCGGTCGCACTTGTTGACGAACGCAACGCGGGGCACGTTGTAGCGGCGCATCTGGCGGTCGACCGTGATGGACTGCGACTGCACGCCGGCGACGCCGCAGAGCACCAGGATGGCGCCGTCGAGCACGCGCAGGGAGCGTTCCACTTCGATGGTGAAGTCGACGTGTCCCGGAGTGTCGATGATGTTGTAGTTGCAATCGCCCCAGGAGCAGTAGGTGGCCGCCGACTGGATGGTGATGCCGCGCTCGCGCTCCAGCTCCATGTTGTCCATGGTGGCGCCGACGCCGTCCTTGCCACGGACTTCGTGGATGGCGTGGATACGGCCCGTGTAGAACAGGATGCGCTCGGATAGCGTCGTCTTGCCCGAGTCGATGTGGGCAGAGATGCCGAAGTTACGGACGTTTTCCAGCGGACGCATGGTGGCTCCAGATGGTGGTTGGTTATGAAGGAAGGCAGGCAAAGTTAGTTCCCCGCGCAATTCGCATCAACTGGTCCGATTTGGAAATGTGCCCGGGCGTTCTGTAGGGACGCGAAATTTTGCGTCCCTACAGAACGCGTCCCAACGGAATGCCGAACGATCATCGGGTCGGGCCCTATCCGGCGGGTGCCCCCTCGGACGCCGCCGCCATGCGTCGTCGGCGCCCAGGTCGGGTGACGGTCCCTGGCGCATGGTGTCCGCCGCGACCTGCGCGAATGCGGATTTTCCCGAAACTCCCGAACCTCCACTATCTTTCCATCACTTCATGTCAGATGGTTCCCATTCGCGACACGAGCCGAAGACACGGCCGGTAGCCATATTCGATTTCGACGACACCCTCGTCTTCGCCGATTCCATGCTGCATTGGCAGCGGTGGTACGCGCGGCGGCGCAAACTCTGGGCCGTGGCGTTGTGGGTCTGGTTCGCCAGCTCGATGCGCGTCCTGGGCAAACCCGCCGTCTGGATGAAACGCGCCTACATGGGCACGGCCAACCGGGAATCGCCCGATTCCCTCCAGAACCTGGTCCGCCAGTTCAGCCGTGAATTCCTTTCCCAGTGCGGCCTGGCGGAAATGCTCGATCGCGCCTGGATGCACCACGCGTTGGGCCACAAGATCGTGGTCGTCACGGCTTCGCCGTCGTTCTATCTGCAGAACCTGCAGGACCTCCTGCCCGAACACGAACTGATCGCCACGGAGCTCGAATTCCAAGGCAATCGCGTCTGGAACGTGCCACGCCTGAACGGCCGCAACGTCAAGGCATCGGAAAAGATCCAGGCCCTGGCCGATCGCGGCTACGTGTTCCCCATGCCCGGAAGTTTCGGCTACAGCGACCACCATTCCGACGCCCCTCTGTTGGAGGCGGTGGAACACGCGTTCGCCGTGCGTCCCGACGAAGAACTCGAAATCCTGGCGCGCCAGCGGGGCTGGCCCATCCTGCGGCCCGCCGAACCGTGGGACGAAGGCCACACCCGCCTGAACAAGGGACTTTGGCTGTTGTTCGGGCCGTTGGGTCCCAAGTGGCCGTTCTTGTCGCTGCCCCAAGGAAAAGCGCGACTGCGTCTCTGGAAGCGGTGGACCGCGACCTTGTTGGATGCCTGGAAGGAAGCCGCCAAGGAAAACCACCAGGGATTCGGCGAGCTTTGCCGGGAATTGGAACGGCTGTCCACCCGGCTGAAAGGCGCCGCTCCGCGGGTGGCCCGCGCCATGATGCAAAAGCCACTGGTGAACCTGGGGCATCCTTCCCAGCCGGGATTGGATCGGGTGTGGGCGACCGGACAAAGTCTGGCCTTGCCGCCCGAATCGCTCGACGCCCTGCAGCGCATGACCTACCAGGCGCCGGGATGCCAGGCCGCGCGCCTGGTGCCCGCGCCGGTCGGATCGGATGGCTTGTTCCAGGTCTACCGGATCGTGAACGCCCAGGGCGGAGACCGCGTGCTGCGGGTGCTTCTGCCGGGGGTTCGCCAGGCGGTGGAGCTGGACCTGGAAAAAGGCATGGTGCCTTCGGACACCGACGACATCATCCTGCGCCGGGTATGGGAAGGCCAATTGTCCGAGCTGCGCCGCACCTTGCCCATGGAATGCGACCTGGATCGCGAACAGAGGCTTTGCGACACCCTGCGCAAGCTCTTTTCCGACCGCGGCGAAGGCATCTGGATCCCGAGCTGCTGCAAGGTGGCCGACAGCGGCCTGGAAGGATTGGTCCTGGAATCCGCCAGCGGGTTCCCGCTCACGGCGTATTTCGCCTACCTGCGCGAAACCCGCAGGCTGCGCGACCCCCGGCAGGAGCCGCATTCCGACTACACCGCGTTCGCCTCGTTCATCGCCAACACCACCCCGCTTCCGCAGGGACGGGAATTGTCGCTGCGCATCTGGAAGCTGCTTTCCAGGACCTGGTTCCAGTCGGGGATCTGGCTCACCCTTTCGGGGGCCGAGGACGCGCGCGTGATTCCATCGCCCGATGGCTGGAAATTGTCGCTTTCCGATTTTTCCGGCGTGTCGCAGTATCCGGACTGGTGCCCCCACGCCCTGCGCGACTGGGACATGGTCTGCCCGGAGGGATCCCAGGACCTGGTGGAACTGTGCACGGCCATGGGTTGGGGAGAGCACCAGCTGGAAGCCCACAAGGGACGCCACCGCGAGCTGGTGGAAATGGTCTGGCACCCTATGCTGCGCGGCAACGACACCACCGGGTTCGCCTTCGACGACTGGCGTCTGGACGGGCGGTTGCACTCGCTCATGGGAGCGGGGCACCAGCACGACAACTGGCCGATTCCCGATCCCAGCCGACGCGTGTTCCGCACCCTCTGGTGGCTGCGCCGCAGTCTCGCCGCCATCGGCGACGCCGAATAGCCTCGGCGCGGGTTCGACGGGCCGCGATCTTCCGCGATTGGTAACTTGAGCGACCAATGACAAAGCGAATCCTTCTGGCCGCTCCGCGCGGCTTCTGCGCGGGTGTCGACCGCGCCATCGAAATCGTCGAACGGGCCCTGGCCAAGTTCGGGGCGCCCGTCTACGTGCGCCACGAGATCGTCCACAACAAGTACGTGGTGCAGGAGCTGCGCGACAAGGGCGCGGTGTTCGTGGAGGAGCTCGACGAGGTGCCTTCGGGAGCCACCGTGATCTTTTCCGCGCACGGGGTGCCGGAATCCGTCTTCGCCGACGCATCCGGACGGAATCTGACCGTCATCGACGCGGCCTGCCCGCTGGTCAAGAAGGTCCACACCTCGGTCAAGCGCCATTCCGGCCAGGGGCACCACGTGGTCCTGATCGGGCACCGCGGTCACCCCGAGGTGGTGGGCACCATGGGCCAGCTCCCCGAAGGCGAAGTGCTGGTGGTGGGCTCGGTGGACGACGTCCGCAAGCTCGACGTCCCGCCGGGGACCACCCTGGCCTACACCACGCAGACCACGTTGTCGGTGGACGAAACCAAGGACATCATCCAGGAGCTGCAGAACCGGTTCCCCGGGATCGCAGGGCCGTCCCGCGGGGATCTGTGCTACGCCACCACCAACCGCCAATCGGCGGTGCGCAACATGGCTCCCGAGGTGGATGTCCTGCTGGTGATCGGTTCGCGCTCCAGCTCCAACACCAACCGCCTGCGCGAACTG
>JAKPQQ010000178.1 GCA_029557215.1 Fibrobacterota bacterium
CGTCACTCCTCCGTGGAGACCGTGATCTTCCCGGCGCGCAGGCGGTCGAGCGCCACGGTGGTGGGTTTCTCGCCTTCGAGTTCCAGGAAGCCCAGGCGCGACTGCTCGTTGATGAAACGGGCTTCCTGCGCCGCGATCACAACGGCTTCGAAGGGGGACATTCCCTTCGCGTAGATCTCGTCGGGGTCGAAGTGGAGCTTCTGGGTCATGGAACATCCCTGCTGTGGAAAAGGAAACCAAGGAAGGGAAATATACTCATTGCCCCGCAGGTGGCTGGTTCGGGCTGGTCGGGTCCTGGGACTTGGGGGCATGGTGCCCATGGTGATGGAGCTTTTCGGCGAGTTTGGCGATGATCTTCTGCTGCCGCAAGCGAATCGCCGCCTGCACCGATAGATACACCAGCAGGTACGAGACCGCGGCGGCCAGCAGGGAGACGAGGGTGATGCCCAGGAAGAAGGATGCCCCCAGATCGGTGAACGCCTGGATCTTGTCTTCGAAGCTCAGATCGCTCGGCGGGACCAGCTCACGGAATCCGGTCCAGTGCCCCGTGGTCACCCACTGGCCCACGACCATGGACGCGCCCACGATGAACGGACCCGTGATCCAGTTGCTCGTGAATGTTCCCACGACCGCAGGTATGGTACGCAGCCCCAGACGGCGAGGAATGATCAGGGCGAGAAAGGTCGCGAACACGGACAGGGGCATGAAGCCGAGGAACACGCCGAGCCCGAAGGACAGGGCCGCCGCGTTGGGGTCGCGCGAACGGTGGACCACCCGAAGCTGGTGGTACCGCAACGAGCGGATCATTTCTCTGAAGTTCTTCTTCATGGATGGGATGCATCCCCCGCGACCGGGGGAGATCGGGAAAGGTACCAACGTCGAGCGGGTTGGACTCGGGTCAGGAGCAGAAAGACGCTTCCAGGAAGGCGAGGACCTCGGCGTAATGGGCGCGGATGGTTTCGGACTTGCGCCATCCGTGTCCTTCGCCTTCGTAGAAGCGCAGCAGATGGGGGGTACCGTTCTTCTCCAGGACGGCCACCAGTTCCCGGGCCTGTTCGGGTGGAACGATCCGGTCGTCGGTCCCCTGGAAGAGCGCGAGATGGTCGCGGATGAGGTGCGCGTGGTGGACGGGGCTTCTCGCCTTGTAGACCTCGCGCGAATCCGGAAGGATGCCCACCAGACGATCCAGGTAGCGTTCCTCGAACTT
>JAKPQQ010000190.1 GCA_029557215.1 Fibrobacterota bacterium
TGGTGATCTTGCAGTCGGTCAGGGTGACCTTGGCGGCGGGTGCGGCCCCGGCGGCTCCTCCTCCGGCTCCGGCGGCCGGTTCGGGGTTGTCCTCGCGGCATTCCTTCAGGTAGTCGGGATTGACGGTCCCTTGTCCGACCGAAGAACCCGCCGCGGCCCCGGTCTTCTTCTCGAAGACGGCCTTGTCGATGCTGCCCGGTTTCGCGGTGGAGCGATCCAGCAGCATGGAACCGGAATTTGTCGGATTCGTTGCGCGAGTGGACATGGGTGGCTCCTGTGCGCGCTGGGAAGCGGCGCGACAGGAAACTGCTTCACCGAACCGGATTCGTCACTAGGCGGCGGAATGAAGAATGCGGGATCCGGAAATCGCGATCCGGCGTGGTGTTTGGTTCACTTCCCCGGAGTCCACTCCATGGAGACGCCGGCCGGATCGACCACGAGCCTCAGGCGGGTGAGCGATCCGATGGGCGTGGCGTCCCGCACGATTCCCAGCAACACCGACCCGAAGGCGTCGATGACGCCAAGGCGGTCCCACGTGTCGGGCGTGCAGGTGGTGTCGCGCAGTCGGATGGTGACCCGCATTTCGCGCCAGGCGATGCCGTCCACCAGAACGTGGCCGTTTTCCGTCACCACGTCCTGGATCGATTCGATCAAGGTCCGCTTGGATTCGGACGGGTCCCAGATCACCTGCCGAAGTCCGTCCTTGAGGCGGGCCGTGTCGAGCCAACCGTCGAAGTGGCCGGCGGCGAAGGCCAGGAGTCGCGAGCGCGGATCCGATCCGGCGGGGGGGTGGAAATCGGTCGAAGGGCGAGTCAGTCCCGCGCCCGTCAGGCCATCCGGGACCCCGCGCCCTGGGATCCCGACTTCGGCGGGTTGCAGGTGGTCGTGGGGGAGCGAGCCGTCGGAACATTCGGCAAGGATCGCCAGGTAGTTCTCCTGGAGTTCCGCATCGGGACGGAATCCGCCCAGCGAGACGGCCACGGCCGGACTGCCGTCCCGCCGGCGTCGACGCAGCACCTGGTAGTGGGGTTGGTCGCCTCGGGACCGGTAGCTGGAATACCTGTGGAAGATCGTTCGTCGCGACGACGTGCCCGATCCCAGGCCTTGGACGGAGACGACATCGAGGATTTCCCGATGGGGGCCCGCCTGGGGGGCCACCAGCGCGTCGGAGCTCGTGTGGTCCCACAGGACGGATTGGCACTGCTCCTGGAATCGATTCACCACCACGGCGGCATGGAGCCGGAACAGCTCCGGGGTGATGGCGCGCGAAAGGCCTCTGGGCAGCGCACCCGAGAAGTGGATCGTGATCCTGAGCGGAACTCCGATCGGCAGATGTTCCTGTCCGGCTCCGGACAGTTCCAGAAAACGGAATCTGTCATCGGCGCAGAAGAAATCCCGCGCGTCGGCGAAGGGGCCGGGATTGGCTTCGGCGATGGAATAGCCGGGCTGGTCCAGGCGCCGGAACCGCAGGAATCTTGCATCCGTCCAGCCTTGGTCCCGCATGATTTCGATCCGTGTGCTCCTGCGCAGCAGGGCGAACCGCACCGCCCAGACCACTGCCGGGTCGCCGTGCAGGTAGAACGGGATCCGCTCGGGCCAGGTTCCCCGGGACAAGGGCGATCCGCTCGCCAATTCCAGTTCCAGCGGTGTTGCGCCGGATTCCGTCATGTGCAGCTTGGCGCCCGCGACCACGAAGGACTGGACGGGCGTGTCGTGGTTGACCGTGAACCGGCAGGGGATCTGGGCGTCGTCCGAGGCGGCGGACAGGACTTCCGAGCCCGCGGGAACGACCGCCTCGCTCGGGAAGCCCCGACGAGGGTGGAATTCCACCACGCACACCGAAGGCAATGGCTGTTCCAGCTCCGGGGCGATCAGGTCCAGAAGATGCCGGGTGAGTCCGTCGTCTTCCGATTCCAGCGTTTCGCGAACCCGCGCGGTCAACAGCGCAGACCCCTCGATCAGGCGTTCCACGTACGGGTCGCGGTCGTCGAGCCGCGAAGGATCCAGATACCGGGCGGCTTCGGGAAAGTCGGTGGCGAACGCCGAGCCTTCTTCGGCGAGGGCCCGGTGCTCCTGGTGGAATAGGCGTCGGATGTCGGTCATGGGTACCGCCGCGGAAAAGTCGGTGGAATCAGGGGGCGCCCCTCCCGTGCGGAGGAGGGGGCGATCGGTCTGAAATCTATGTCGGGAAAAGTCGAGCCGCGGTTGCCAAGCTCGCGAAAGGCACACGCGGATGGCGCGGCGATTTTCCCGGGATGCCAGGGGGACGTCGTGGCCACAATCTGGATAGCGCATTTAATATTGGATGAGATCGAGGACAACTCCTTCGCCTCTCCCCACAAGACACACGCCTGGCCCCACTGGATGCATCGATGACCCAAGGTTCCCGCGCCACCAATCCCACAGGTCCCTCGCTTCTGGACAAGTCCACGGCCCACCCCGGGAGCATCGACAAGTCGATCTTCGAAAAGAAGTCGGGTGGGGCCGCGGGGAGCGCGGTCGGCCAGGGGACGGTGAACCCCAACTACCTCAAGGAGTGCAGGGAAGACAATCCCGAGCCGACCGCACAGGACGCGCAGACCGGTTCTGTGGTCTTGTCCAACTGCAGGATCACGACGCCTCCCGACAAGCTTGTGGTCGAGCAGCCGTTCGAGATGTCGGTGGAAGCCAAGGCGTCGGCTGGATCGGCGAGCGGCGAAGTGTCGTTCCGGTTGTTCTGCACGATCCCGACGGAAAACGGCCAGACCAGCACCGAGGACCAGTCGCTGACGCTTTCGGGCAAGGTTTCCGAAGGTGTGGCCAAGGCGTCGGGAAAACTCGTTTCGCCCAAGAAGCCGGTCGCGGCGGGAACCAAGCTCCAGTACCACGTGGTCGCCCAGCACCCGGGCGCCAAGGAAAAATGCGAGAGCCCCAAGGTGGAGGTGGTTTCGGGCAAGCCTCCCCAGCCTTTGGCTGTGTGGACCTTGGGGGCGGTCCATTTCGGGTTCGGGAGTTCCTTCGTGCTTCCGACGGCGGCCGACCAGGTCGCCGAACTCAAGAAGGCGGTCGAAGCGAACCCGGGTGCGGCGGTAGCGGTGTTCGGCCATGCCGACCCGGTGGGCGACGACGAGGCGAACAAACGGCTGTCCGGGCGCCGGGCCCACGCGTTGTATTGCCTGTTGACGCGGCAGACGGAAGGATGGCAGGAGTTGTCCAAGGGTGTCGATGGCGACAAGTGGGACTTGCGCGCCACCCAGACGATTCTCGCGCACTTGAAGGACGGATCGGGGGCTCCCTTCTACAAAGGTGCCGTCGACGGAAAAAACGGCCCCGCGACGGAAGGCGCGATCAAGGCGTTCCAGAAGGCCAACGGCCTGAAGGATGACGGCATCGCGGGCCCGAAGACCAACGAGAAGCTGTACCGATCGTACATGGACGGGATCTGCGAAGTGGCTTGCAAGCCCGAAGACTTCGTGGGCGACCCCAAGGACGCCAAGCGCCAGTGGGCTTGCGTGGGGTGCGGCGAGTTCAATCCCGTCCTGGTGTTCGACAAGTCGCAGGAAGAGGCGTTCGCCAAGTCGTCCGACAAGACCGAGCGCAACGCCAAGAACGCCCCCAACCGCCGCGCGACGGTGTTCCTGTTCCCTCCCGGGGCCAAAGGTCCGGGCAACGTGGAGTTCCCCTGTCCGCAGTGGAGCGAAGGGATCGCCAAGTGCAAGGAACAGCTCTTCCCCGATGCCGACGCTCGACGGAATCCGTCGGACAAGGAGCGGACCTGGGAAAACGACAAGGACACCTTCGCGTGCAGGTTCTACGCCGATGTCGGCAAGTCCGAGGGCGCGGCTGGCGGGTCGGGGGCGATCGAATCCGGCGACTGGAAGATCGAGTTCACTGCGGCGAAGGATCGGTTCGCCGGTCTGGCCAAGAAGTTCCGCGAGGCGGAATTCGTCTTGTGGTGCTCCAACCTCTTCGGGTCCGACCTCAAGACATCCTCCATCCTGGCGCTGCGTACCGATCTGCTGGCCGACAAGCTTCCGCCCTGCGCCTGCAAGGTGACCACCGATGATCTGGACGGGCACGAGGCCGGGTACAAGGCTCCCGCCAGTCCGCAGCAGCTTCCCGATGCCAGCATCCACATCGCTCCGGCGCTGGTCCAGGATGCCTGGGAAGAAAAACAATCTGGCTTCGCGGCCTGGAAGCTCTACACCTTGCTGATCCACGAATTTGGTCACCATATCGACTACCTGCTGCGCCACCACTACGAAACCGCCGCCAAGCCCGATGCCGATCTCGACGAAGGCGCCCTGTTCGCCTACGCCTTGATCCCGATGGATGCGGAAAAGGTGAAGGCCCACGAGGTCGCCGTGGTGGAACATGCCGGTGAACGCAGGACGATCACGGCGCCGCTGGACAAGATGTCCGAAGCGATCGAGATCTATTCCGGCGAGCATGTCCAGATCCGCGACGAGAAGAACGGCCTCATGGAGTTCTTCGAAGCCGGGACCGGGCATGGGCGCACCTGTTCCTGGGGACACCGCAGCATCGAATACGAAATGGCCAAGGCGGTGGGTTGGGAAGGTGCGGACATGGATCGATCGACGCCTGCCGCCCAACTCTATTTCGGGAACTGGCTTCGGGATTTTTCGCAGGTGGTCGATCCCAAGTTGTTGCAGTTCGACAACGACATTTCCCGCACGGTCTTGACCAACATGGTCGATTTGTTGGCTTACCGCGAATTCTACTGGGACAAGAAGGCGAATGCTCCAAGAACGGATCGCACGCGCGGAGATTTCGAGGTGACCCCGGACCGCTTGGGCTTGTACCGACCCGAAGAGCACATCGACAATCCCTGCGGGATCGAGGCGACCAACAAGTCGGACGCCTTCCCCGACACGGGGTTCCGCAGCGCATGCCCCGACGGCAGCCCGGAACTCAAGCCCGATCCACAGACCTGGATCTGCAAGTACATCACCCAGCAGGTCAAGCCGACCCGGCGCGAGCAGTGCCCCAGCACGGGGTACATGGAGTCGCAGATTGCCAAGGCCTTCGCCTCGAAATCAGATGCGGATTTCCGTCGCCATCTGGGCGGTGCGTTCCACACCCTGGAGGACATCTTCGCCCACAGCAACTTCCTGGAGCTGGCGTTGCGTCACGAATGCGGCAAGACCAAGGTCCCCGCCTGGGTGGCAAAGGATGCATCCATCAACGCCTACCCGCTGGTCACTGGGAGCTTTGGATTCATGGATACGGCCTGTTCGCTGATCTACACGGTGGGCGAAATCTGGGAATCGTACCGGACGGCCGAAGATCCGGAAGAGAAGTTCAGGTTGCACATGCTGCTGGCGCACTTCCTGATCGACGACAACGTGAAATCCAAGAACTTCGCCGAACAGCTCAAGCGCGCCTCCCGGATCGCCTTCAAACTGGGCAACAAGCAAAACGCTTCCGGCGAGGTCCAGGGCGCATCCAAAAAATGGCTGGACTGGTTCCACACCTACCAGAAGGCCACAGAGTATCTGGATTACCTGAACATCTACAAGCATGTGGAAGATCTCATCAATTCGGCGAGCGAAGCCTACACGAAGATGAAGATCCAGGTGCTTGTCCTGGCGCTGACCCAGGCAGCCAAATTGATCGACGACTTCCAGTCGGTCCAGTCACAAGGCACGCAACCCGGGTACCCCAAAATCCCCACCCACTCGCAGTTGGCCAAGGATCACGACGACCACCCCTTGCATCATTTGGCAGCGACTTGCGCGTCCAAGATGATTCTTCGGATTGGCGAAGCGGCTATGGATTTCCGGAAGGTTGGAACTCCTGCGGCTGAAGCATCGAAGGCAATCGTCGCAATGGCGCGAGGCTATTTCTTCCATCCGGCGAAGTGGAAGGAAGGCACGGACGCCGAAACTCTTCGGCGCCGCAAGGAAATCATCGAACTTATCCAGGCATGGGCCGCATCGCCTGCCAACCAGAGCTTGCTTGCCAAGGCGGAGGACCAGACGTGGGTCGCCAACCAGTATTTGAAGACAAAATCCGACATAGAGAAGATCCAGAAGATGTGGGACAAGTTGGTCACCGGACGGGCATCCACGGCCAAGGTGGCGATGGTCGAACGCGCCCAAGGCTGCCTGGAGTGCGTGGCATGAAGCTGCTTCTCGCCTGTGCAGTGGCCGTGGGAATGGTGGGCTGCCACGAAGCGCGCAGCGCCCGGAAAACGGACGCACATCCGACTCCAGACTGGTCCATCGACAAGTGCCGCATCACCTATAAAGGTCAGTTGGTTCCTTTGGGTGCTGGGATTGGCGAATGGATTGGCGTATTCGGTCCACCGAGTGACTCGTCATCGATGTTCAAGATGTCTCAAGGCTGGATGTTCTACGTATGGGACAGTATCGGGATCACGGCAGGCGCGATGGGCGATCGCGATGCGGATCACCTGTATTCCGTCATTTTGTTTCTAGAGCCGGGAATCGACGAGAAGGTTTACCCTCGGGCTCCGACGCGCGCTATTCAAAAGGGCTTGCGACTGGATGGCGAATACGTCGATACAGCCAATTTCGCGGAACAGTTGCGGAAGCACTACGAGGAATCGACGGAACGCTGTTGCCCCAAGCCTTTGTACCGTCGCTACATGATTGGTGATTCGCTGAGTTTGAATTCCAGCCCGAACCTCACCGACGGAGTCCCCAAAGGCGCGCTGTCGTTTTTTCTGCATCCTCTAGGACCGGAGGACCATCTTCGCTACGCCACCGAGGTCCAGAAATTGGATGCGAACTGTACGGAGCCGAGCAAGTAGATGGCGCAGCGTTCTCTAGAATCGTGGACGCGAATTCTCTTGAAGAAGAGCGATGGTCGAACGCGCCCAAGGCTGCCTGGAGTGCGTGGCATGAAGCTGTTCCTCGCCTGCGCCGTGGCCGTGGGAATGGTGGGCTGCCACGAAGCGCGCAGCGCCCGGAAAACGGCTGCACACCCGACTCCGGATTGGTCCATCGACAAGTGCCGCATCACCTACAAAGGTCAGCTTGTGCCGCTTGGAAATGGCATTGCGCAATGGGTACAGTTGTTCGGACCTCCAACTGATTCGACGTTCATGTATGGTAACGATACGCCGGGCTGGATGTTCTACGTATGGGACAGCATCGGGATCACGGCAGGTGCAAGGGGCGGGCGTGATGCGGATCACCTGTATTCCGTCATTTTGTTTCTAGAGCCGGGAATCGACGAGAAGGTTTACCCTCGGGCTCCGACGCGCGCTATTCGAAAGGGTTTGCGACTGGATGGCGAATTCGTCGATACAGCCAATTTTGCCGAGCAGCTCAGGAAACATTACGAGGAATCGACCGAGCGCTGTTGCCCCAGGCCTTTGTACCGTCGCTACATGATCGGCGATTCGCTGAGTTTGAATTCCAGCCCAAACCTCACCGACGGAGTTCCCAAAGGAGCGCTGTCGTTTTTCCTGCATCCGCTAGGACCGGAGGACCATCTTCGCTACGCCACCGAGGTCCAAAAATTGGATGCGAATTGTACGGAGCCGAGCAAGTAGATGGCGCAGCGTTCTCTAGAATCGTGGACGCGAATTCTCTTGAAGAAGAGCGATGATCGAACGCGCCCAAGGCTGTTTGGAGTGTGTGGCATGAAGTGGTTGCTCGCGAGCGTATTCGCGATGGGAATGGTTGGGTGCCACGAAACGCGTAGTGCAAGGAAAATCGCTACGCACCCGACTCCGGATTGGTCCATCGACAAGTGTCGCATCACCTACAAAGGACGATTGGTGCCACTAGGAGACACGATCACGAAGTGGGTGGAGATGTTCGGCCCTCCGAGCGATTCCTCCTACATGTTCAACGAGGAACAGCCGGGCTTCCAGTTCTATGTCTGGGACAACGTTGGCATCAAGGCCGGCGCGATGGCGTTTCGTCACGCGGGGCACTTGTACTCGATGTTGTTGTTTCTTGAACCCACCAT
>JAKPQQ010000198.1 GCA_029557215.1 Fibrobacterota bacterium
CGAGGTCATTCCGCGGATGTCGATCGCCTTGAACATGCCGCCGGCGTACAGGCTGTCGCCGATCTTCAGGGAATCGACCACGCTGGCGTCCTTGGAGTCAAGCACCTTGCCCTGGGCATCCAGCGCCGCGATCTGGAAGAACGCGCCTTCGGGCAGGGGCTTCTTCTGCGTGCTGGCGATCTGCACGTTGATGCGGAACACCCCTTTGTGGAAATCGGGGATGCCGATCGAACCGTTGCCGCACACGATGGGGAGCGTGTCGGTGCACGGAGCGACGGCCAGCGGCAGACGAGCGCCCTTGCCGCCCAGAAGCTGGTTGATGCGCGAGGTCGCCGAATCGCGCACGACCTTTTCCTGCTTGCCCAGCTCCACGATTTCCGACAGGTCCTTGGATTCGGCCTGCTTGGTGGCGATCTCCGCCAATTCCTGTTCGGCCTGGATCCCGATCTCCAGGATCTGGTCCACCGGGGTTCCCGCATCCTTGCTCTTGCAACCCACCACGGCCATCATGGCGGTCAGGGCGAATCCGATCTTGCGCATGGTTCGTTCCTCGTTCGTGTCCGGAATCAAATGCTGTTCGTGCGGAAAATGCTAAAGATTCGCCCGAATCGGGAAAACTGTCGATCCGGTCGTCAATCGGGGACGTCGTCGACAGGACGCAGGACCCACAACCCCAACCGGGACAACCGCCGATCCGGTCGTCGACCGGGGACGTCGTCGATAGGACGTAGGGGCGATTCATGAATCGCCCTGCAACCGGACACCGAGACGGCGTCACCGATCGGCACAAAGTGGAAATGCATGAAGGACCACCCGGTCGGAGTGGTCCTTTGGTTCGGGCCGGCGTCGGCAGGCGCGGCAGATTTTGTCCCGGCGGTCCCGCCTCGGGCGAAGCCCTAGCGCACCAGGGTGAGCAGGCCCATCCGGTACGGGAGCTTGTCGTAGTCGCCGCCGCCGTTCTTGCCCTGGTAGATCATCTGCAGGTTGCAGGGATCGATCTCGCGGTATTCGTCGAATCCGGTGCGGACGATCTCGCCGTGGCTGATGTCGGTGGACCATCCGCCGGTGACGTTGCGGGCGCCGGCGAAGGGAGTGGCCTCTTCGCGGGTGTTGCCCAGCGGGGTCCAGGTACCGCCCAGGTCGGTGGCCGTGAAGGCCCGGAAGTAGCGGGTCCAGGCGCATTCGATGATCATGAGGTACTTCTTCTGACCCTTGAGCTTGTAGACCTCGACGGCCTCGAACATGCGGGTCTTGGTGTCCTGGAGGATCACCTGCGAGCCGCTGAACTTGCCCGGGAAGTTCGCCTTGGGCATGGAAGCGCGGTAGGTGCGCCCGTTGTCGTCGTTGTAGAAGAGGTAGCACTTGTCGTCGTCGCAGATCACGACCTGGTCGATGGGGCCGGTGTCGGATCCCTTGTTGCCTTCCAGGGGATTGCCGACGGTGGTGATGTTCTCCGACAGCAGCGACTGGGTGGTCGCGTTGAAGGTGGTCGGCTTGGTGGGGTCGGTGCCGGTGGTGTAGCAGAATCCGCCACCGCACCACTGGGTGGTGAAGACCCACTGCTTCTTGGGCGTGAAGTAGATCAGCTCGGGCGCGACGCCCGGCAACCGGTTGGGCATCACGTACTGCGCGGCGGCGTTGGCCTGGTCGAAGGTGCTGAAGGGGGCCATGTAGGCCGCCTGGAAGCCGCCGCCGGCCGGAGTGTAGGTCATGTACACGATGTATTGGTTGTTGTACCGGACCATGGTGAAGTCCTTGATCGCCAGCCAGCCGTTCTTGGGTTCGGCGATGGGCTTGCCGTAGTCCTTCCACTTGAAGGTGGTGGGCAGGTCGCAGGTGGTCTCCTGGACCGGCGCCATCACGACGGCGATGCCCGTCTGGCTGGCCGCCGTCATCGCGTAGGTGGTGTCGCGGTACCCCGCCTTCTTGAAGACCAGGACCGGGAGTCCGTCCAGGACGCGCATTGCCAGGACGTGCTTGGCGACCTTCACGCCTTCGGATCCGGTGGTGACCGCCTGCACGAATTGGCCTCCCTCGTGCCGCACGCGCAGGAACGCCGCACCGTGGCCGATCCCCGACGGAATCGCGGCGCGCGCCTCGCCCTGCCGCGCACGGGTCGAAGCGCTCCAGACGGTGCGCCCCGCGCCGTCGACCAGGGAGAACGCCACCACTCCGTCGGACGGTCCCTGGAACACCATTTCGCCCGCGGCCATCCGCAGCGAATACCCGTTGTTGTTCGAGCCCAGCACGCCGGCGGTGCCCTGGAGCGAAAAGGCTCCGGCGGAATTCGTCTTCGCGGAATAGGCGGCCGAATCCTGGACCGTCACCGAGACGTCGGCGAGGGCCACACCCGCGGAGGTCTTGACGGTTCCCGACGCGTTCCAGGCCTGGGCATGCGACACCGCGGCGGCGATCGACACGGCTGTCGCCGTGATGAAGCTCCGCAGGTTCGGTGCGACGATCGATCGTGCATTCATGGGGGCGTTCCTCCGTTGGTCAGACTTCCGCGACCGATTCGCGAACAGGTCGGATCCGATCTGTGCCTAAAGGGTACGCGGGGAACTTCCGCCTGCCTGCGGATCCCAAAAGACGCCTCATGATATTTTGTCAAGGTCACCCCCCCCCGGCGGGGAAGCGATCTACGCTCCTTGCCGAACCGGGGGCCGGGAACCACACTCGGCCTTGAGCAGCGAATCCACCTTGCCCTTGCCGGCCTTGCACAACTTGTTGGCGAAATCGAACGGGACCGCCACGAGCTGGGCTTGCGAGGCGATCCGTTCAAGCATGGCCAACCAGACCTTGCCCGCCATCTCGGCATCGTAGAGCGCACGGTGGAACGCGCCATCGGCGGGGATCTCCAGGTGCCGGACCAGGGTCTCGAGCTTGTGGTTCTGCGCGTCCTGGATCAATCTTCTGGCAAGCAGCATGGAACAGGAAAACTTCCCCGTGTACGATCTGGAGATCCTGGACCATTCCGCATCCAGGAATTTCCGGTCGAACGAGGCGTTGTGCGCGACCAGGTTGTGGCTCCCCACGAATTCGTGGAACTCGCCCATGACTTCGCCGCAAGGCGGGGCGTCCTTCAGCATCGCGTTGGTGATGCCCGTGTACTCGGCGATGAACCCGCTGATCTTGAACCCGGGGTTCATGAGCTTCTGGAACCGTTCGACGATCTTCCCGTCGACGATCTTGACGGCCCCGATCTCGATGGCGCGATCCCCGCAATCCGGCGACAACCCCGTGGTCTCGAAGTCCAGGACCACGACGGTGTCTGCGTGGAGGTTCGATGATGAACTTGTCATGGTCCGTCCCAGGAAGCCGGATGCGAAACCCTGTCGGGCCCCGCTGCTGTCCGGCGATGTGGATTTGGGCAAGAAACGGAAGAGGCTCACTTTGCGGGTGAGCCTCTTCGGGAGTTGGGGTACAAGGATTCGAACCTCGATAGGCGGAACCAGAATCCGCAGTCCTGCCATTGGACGATACCCCAGTCGAGGAGAGAAAATTTATGGGAACACATCCAAAATGTCAAGGCCTGCAGATGCGCCCCCACCGAACCCGAACCACCGCGCCCCCCGGTATCCCGCTCTCGACGAGCTTAGACCAACGGGAAAACTGTTCCAAGATTGAGAATCACTTGCATTTGCGTCAAAAATTCACGATCTTGTACTCTGCGATCGTCACCGGAGGGAGTCCCCACCCGTCCAACGCACTTGGCACCATTCGGGAGATTTGCTCCATGCGGACCTTGGCTAACCTGGAAACGAATGGAAAAGCGGTCATCCACGCCCTGCAGGGGCATCCGGAACTGCGTTCCCGGCTCCAGGAAATCGGGTTCGTTCCGGGCTCGGAAGTGCGGCTTGTGGCCAAGGCCGCGTTCGGCGGTCCGCTGGCGTTCCAGATCCGCGGCTCCATGATCGCCCTGCGTCGCTCCGACGCCGCGTGCATCCTGGTCTGATTCGCGACATTCGACTCCCCCCGCGGTCCTCGCGCTTGGTAGTTTTGCAACCATGAAGGTCACGCGAAACGATCCGACTCCCAATCCCGACGCCATCAAGTTCGTCCTCGACGGACAAATCGTGGCACAAGGCTCCCGTTCCTTCCGCGATCGCGTCCTGTGCGAAGACCCCGTGGCCAAGCGCCTGTTCGAGATCGAAGAGGTCGTGTCCGTGTTCTTCGTCTCCAACGTGGTGACGGTGACCAAGGATCCGTTCGGCGACTGGAGCATCCTGATCCCGCGCATCAACCAGGTCCTGGAAGACGCCACCGAAAACTTCGAGATCGCCGACCAACCGGCCCGCGCGGTGCCCAGCTCGCCGGTGTTCGACCAGAACGGCGAATTCCAGACCGACGAGACGTTCTTCGAACGCTCCTACGAGGAAAAGCTCGCCAAGGTCAACGCGGTGTTCGACGAGGCCGTGCGCCCCGGACTCGCCTTCGACGGCGGCGGACTCCTGGTGGTGGAAATCGCCGACAAGCTCGTGCGCATCCAGTACCAGGGCGCCTGCGGATCGTGCCCCAGCTCCACCTCGGCCACCCTGCATTTCATCGAGTCGGTGCTGCGCGCCCGCGTGCACCCCGAACTGATGGTCGATCTGGTCTGACCGTACCCGGCGCGGACCGCGGATCCGGCGCCGACGGTTTTTGTCAGCCTGGAGGACCGCACCGCGCGCTTCGCGCGGCGCACCTCACTCGAACACCGGCAGTCCCTTGGCGGCGAGCGCCGAGCAGATCGGGCACTCCCGGGCCTTGTGCCCGCGGGCCGGACAGAATCTGCGGGCGTAGTGGATCATCTGAAGATGCAGGGCGTTCCAGCGCGCAGGGCGGTAGAGCTCCTTGAGGTCCCGTTCGGTGTGTTCCACCGAAGATCCATCGGAAAGTCCCCAGCGGCGGGCACAGCGATGGATGTGGGTGTCGACCGCGAGGGCCGGGACCCCGAACGCCTGGCTCATCAGCACCGATGCTGTCTTGTGCCCCACGCCGGGCAGCGCCTCCAGCTCCTCGAAGGTCGACGGAACTTGTCCAGCGTGGTCGTCCACGATCATCCTTGAAAGCTCCTTGATCGCCTTGCTCTTGGCCGGCGACAACCCGCAGGGGCGGATGATCTCGCGGATGGCTTCGACGTCGGCCTTGGCCAGTTCCTGGGGTGTATCGCCCAGGGTGGCCCACAGGACCGGGGTCACCAGGTTCACGCGCACGTCGGTGCACTGCGCCGACAGCAGCACCGCCACCAGGAAGGTGTAGGGGTCGCGGTGGTCCAGCGGAATCGGCGGATCGGGGAATTCCCGGTCCAGGATCCGCCCGACGATCTTGGCTGCCGAGGCGCGTTGGTCCATGGTGCATGGAAAAATGCACCCGCCCATCGGTCTTGCGCCCATTGCGCGATGCGGAAATGCTATCTCATAGTGGACCCATGGGCATCGACGCACCCAACATGTCGGGCGCCAACCTCCGCCAAGTGATCGCCACGGGAGAGCAGGCGGCCCAGATCCAGGCCGGACGACGCGACAACGCCGAATTCCAAGCGAAGATGGGAGCGGCGTTCGTGGACAAGGCCCTGCGTTCGCAGGACCAGAGCGAAGGCCGTTCGGACCTCGTGGTGCACCGCCAGGAGGACAACGCCCAATTTTCGGCCGGCGACGCCCTCAACGGCAACTCGGGCGGCAATCCCGGCGGCGGCGAAGAGGACACCTCCCCCGACAAGGAACGCCAGGGAAGCGAGCCCACCGACGCTCCACCCGCCCTGGAAGCCTTGATCGATCCCTTCGTCGTGGCCGAACGGTTCGGACAGGAATTGCAGCGACTGGGCAAGGACGCCGCCGCGGTCGCCTTCCGAGGCATGGACCGCCGCCTGCTGGAAGGGTTGTCCCGGCCCGACACGGCGCCCAAGGCGGCCAACGTGTACCGCCAACAGGCCATCCTCACCGGCGGCACCGCCGACACCGTGCGCATGTCGCTGGAAGCCGCCCTGCGCGAAAGCCTGAACCTGGTGTCCGGTGGCGGCGATCCCGACAAGCTCCGCAAGCTGCTTTCGCTGGTCCGCCAAGGCTGCCGACCCGAACCCGGCCCGGGACGGGATCTTTCCAGCCTGGCCGGACACATGCTGGTGCGCATCTCGCACGACCAGCCCGGAGCCGTCCACGAGGCGCTGGGTCTGTTGTCGCATCTTGTCGGTTCGTTTCGGGACTGGCGCGGAATGGTTTCCCATGGTATGCTCCCACCATGGGCCACGAGGTAGACCAGCTCAGCTACATGCCGGAAGATGTCATCCGGTTCCCCGCCGGGATCCCCGGGTTCGAGGGCGCGCGCGAATTCGTGGTCTTCACCAGACCCGAGCACGTGCCGTTCCACTGGATGGTCAGCGTGAGCGGGCCGCGCGTGCAGTTCGTGCTCATCAACCCGCTCCAGTTCAGGCCCGAGTACGACCCCATCATCCCCTCCTCCGAACTGCGGGACCTGGACGTGCGCGACCCCAAGGAGCTCCTGCTCTACACGATCGTGACGGTCCACTCCGACATGAGGCTTTCCACGGCCAACATGGCGGGCCCGCTGTTCGTGAACATCCGGACCAAGATCGGGAAGCAGATCCTGGTGGACGATCCCCGCTGGACGACGTCGGAAAGGATTCTTCCCTGATGCTCGTCCTCACGCGCAGACCCGGAGAAGCGATCCACATCGGCGACGGCATCGTGGTCACGATCCTGGAAGTGGATGCCAAATCCTGTCGAATCGGGATCCAGGCGCCGCCTTCGGTCGCGGTCTACCGCGAAGAAGTGTACCGCCGGATCCAGGAAGAGAACCGCCGCGCCGCCACCGCCGCGCCCGAAAGCCTGGAAATGATGGCCGGCCTGTTCCGCCAAGGCGATTCCAACCCGCCCGACCAACCCCAGGGCTGAACGCGCCTCAGGCGACCTTGCGGGCCGCCCACCAGGACAGCAGCGACAACGCCGACAGGATCCAGCCGAACGGGTTGGACCACATCAAGGCCGCGGCCAGGAATCCTCCGGCCAGCAGGAACTTCACGATGCCGCGCGCCAGGGGGCCCGGCCAGATGGATTCGGGATCCTTGGCCGATTCGGCGAGCATCCCCAGAAGCATGCCGGAACCCGTCACCCAGAGTCCGGCGGCCACGTGGGTCCAGATCAGGGGCAGCAAGACCTCTGCCGCCAGCGTCTTCCACTGGGTGGCGTACAGCGGGAACGTGGCCACCACGTGCGCCACGCCCAGAAGCACCAGTCCCAAGGCGGCGCGACGCAGCCATGCGGGAGAGCGGATCATGCCAGGCTCCTTTCGAACGCTTCCAGGTCGGCGCCGGAAATCGTGAAGTAGCGCCCCTGCGGATGGTGGAACACCAGGGCCGACACGCTGGCCTCGGGATCCATCATGAAGCCTTCGGTCAGGTTCACGCCCAGGTCCTGCGGCTTGAGCAGATCGAACAGGATCTCCTGGTCTTCCAGGCGCGGGCAGGCGGGGTACCCGAACGACACGCGCATGCCGCGGTACTTGGCCTTGAAGATGTCGGAAATCGACAGGTCGGCCGCGTCGGGGAATCCCCAGGTCAAGCGGATGTGCTTGTGCAGCGCCTCGGCGGCGGCTTCGGCGGTCTCCAGCGCCAGGGCCTGCAACCCGTGCGAGGCCAGGTAGTCGCCACTGTCCTTGAGCGCCTCGGAACGCTCGCGCACTCCCGCACCGGCAGTCACCACGAAGAGCGCCACGTGGTCCCATTCCGCGGGGTGGACAAAATCGGAAAGGCTCAATCCCCAACCCGCCGATTGGCGCGGGAACTTCAGGCTCGCGACCTGCTTGGAGCGGTCCTGCGAATAGATGCAGATCCTGTCGTCTTCCACGCGCACCGGGAAGAACTGGTAGGCGCCCTTCACCTTCATCCAGCCTTCGGCCAGGATGGACGCCTGCAACCCTTCGACGAACGTCTTGAGCTCGACGGCCTTGGGATCCTTTTCCGCGAACAGGCGCTCCACCGAACCCTTGAGGCCCAGGTGCTTGCCGTACAGCATCTGGGGATTCAGGAACCGCCACACCTCGGGCAACGGACGCGACCAGGTCTGGCGGTCCAGCGCAGGGGGCGCGAACAGCTCGTTGTCGCGCGAGAGCACCAGCTTTTCCTTGGGCTCGGCCTCGGGGGCGTCCGCCACGGGTGCCGCCGCGCCGGAACGGACGATTTCCTCCATCTCGCGCAGCGATTCCAGGAACGGCCCGCGCTTGTCGGAATCCGTCAACTGGTTGGCCAGGTCCAGGCCGCCCATGGCGTCCTTGGCGTACACCACCGGCCCCGCGTACTCGGGGGCGATTGACTTCACGGTGAAGTTGTTGGACAGCGCCGCGCCGCCCACCATGATGGGCACGTCCACACCCGCCTCCTTGAGGTCGCGGGCGGTGAGCACCATCTGCTGGGCCGATTTCACGAGCAGGCCCGAAAGGCCGATCAGGTCGGGCTTGTGCTCGCGCACCGCCGCCAAAATCTGTTCCGTGGGGCACTTGATGCCCAGGTTCACGATCTCGTAGCCGTTGTTGCCCAGGATGATCTCGACCAAGTTCTTGCCGATGTCGTGGACGTCGCCCTTCACGGTGGCCAGCACCATCTTGCCGCGGTTCTGCCCGTCGCCCTTCTCCATGAGGGGCTCCAGGTGCGCCACGGCCGATTTCATGGCTTCGGCCGACTGCAGGACCTCGGCCACGATCAGTTCGTTCCTGTTGAACAGGCGGCCCACCTCGTTCATGCCGTCCATGAGGGGCCCGTTGATGATCTCCAATGGCTTGCGACCTTCGGAGATCAATGTGTCGATGGCCGCGTTGATGCCGTCCTTGGAGCCGCGAAGGATGCCGCGCGAGATGTGTTCGGCGGCAGGCAAAACCGCCTCGGCTTCTGGTGTGGCCGCCTTCTTGCCGCGGAAATGCGCGGTGAAAGCCGCGACAGGATCCGTCCCACGAGCCCAGATGAGGTCGTCGCACAGATCGCGCTCTTCCTGCGGGATTTCGGCGTAGCGCACCAGTTTTTCCGCATTCACGATCGCGCTGGTGAGTCCGGCCTTGGTGCAGTGGTACAAGAACACCGAGTTCAGGACTTCGCGGCCGGCAGGCGGCAATCCGAAGCTCACGTTGGACACGCCCAGGGTGCTCTGCGCCTTGGGGAACCGCTCGGAAATCAAGCGCACGCCTTCGATCGTCTTGGCCGCCGATCCCACGTAGGCCTGGTCGCCGGTCCCGCACGGGAACACCAGCGCGTCGAACATCATGTCTTCTTCCGCGATCCCCCACCGCTCGGACAGGATCTGGTAGCTACGCTCGGCCACCTCCAGCTTGCGTTCGGGTTCCACGGCCATTCCCGTTTCATCAATGCAGCCCACCACCACCATCGCGCCGTATTCCTTGACGCAATTCATGAGGCCCGTGAACCGCTTGTCTTCGGGGCCTTCTTCCAGGTTCACCGAATTCAGGATGCACTTGCCCTGCAGCAACCTGAAGGCGGCCTCGACAACTTTTGGTTCTTGCGAATCGATCATCCACGGCAGCTTGGTGGCCTTGGACGCCTTGGACAGGAACTTCTCCATGTCGGCGAGTTCGTCGCGGTCGGGGTTGGCCAGGCAGGCGTCCAGAATGTGCGCACCAGCCCGCGCCTGGCGACGGGCGATTTCGGCCGCTTCGTCCCATTTTTCCTGGGCCACCAGGTCGCGGAACGCCTTGGAACCGATGGAATTGGTGCGCTCGCCCACGATGTACGGCCGACCGTCGGGCGTCATCTCCAGCAAATCCACACCGGTCACCCACGACTTGCGCGGCCGCTCGGTCCCGCGCGGCGCGCGCCCCTTCATGGCGTCGGCGATCGCCGCGATGTGGTCGGGCGTGGTGCCGCAGCAACCGCCGGCCACGTTGAGCCAACCCGCGTCGGCGAACTTGCCCAGCTGGCGCGCGAGCATCTCGGGGGTTTCGTCGTAGCCGCCGAACTCGTTGGGAAGCCCCGCGTTGGGAACGCAGGCCACCGCCGTGCCCGCCGAGGTCGCCAGGGTGCGGATGTGGTCGGTCATGAACTCGGGACCGGTGGCGCAGTTGAGTCCCACGTAGATCGGCGCGGCGTGTTCCAGCGAAGCGAACAGCGCCTCGGCCGTCTGGCCCGCCAGCATCACGCCCTGCAGCTCGATGGTCCCCGACACCGCGATGGGAAGCTCGCGTCCCAGTTTGCGGAACGCTTGACGGATTCCGACCACGCCCGCCTTGCAGTTGAGCGTGTCGATGAGCGTTTCCAGGAGCAGGTAGTCGGCGCCGCCTTCCATGAGCGCTTCGGCCTGGAGCGCGAAACCGTCGACCAGTTCCTGGAACGTGGCCCCGCCCGTGAGCGACAGCGACTTGGTGGTGGGACCGATGGACCCCGCCACGAACCGCGGCTTGTCGCCGGTGGAATACGAATCGGCCAGGCCCCGCGCGATGCGGGTCGCGGCGCGGGTGATCTCGTAGGCCTGCGACCCCAGCCCGTATTCGTCCATGACCATGGGGGTCGAACCGAAGGTGCAGGTCTCGACGATGTCGGCGCCGGCCTTCAGGTACAGCTCGTGCACCGAGGCGATGGCCGACGGCTTGGTGACCGCCAGCTGCTCGTTGCAGCCTTCGTAGGCCTCGCCCCCGAAATCGGCGGCGGTCAGGTTCTGTCGCTGCAGCATGGTGCCCATGCCGCCGTCCAGGATCAGGATCCGCTTGGACAATTCCTGTCTCAACAGTTCGGGGCGGCTCATGGTTGCTCCTTTTGCGCGCTGGCGCAGAGCGCCGAAAGGCGCGGATGGCGGGGATCGCTCCCCGGATGTGTGACGCGCACCGAGACGAACCCGGCCTCGCGCAATAGCGTCCTGAGGTGCTCGGCGTCGAAGCCCAGCCAGACGTCGCCCTGTTCGGAGCGCATCCATTCCTCTTCGTGGTCGGAAAGGTCGAGCATCCAGACCATGCCGCCGGGGGCCAGCAGGCGGTGCGCCTCGCGCAACAGTTCCTGTGGCTGGGTGGCGTGGTGCAGCGCGTGGCTCACCAGCACGCGGTCGAACGATCCGTCGGGAAGGCCCGTTCGCGTGAAATCGGCGCCCACGCACTTGACCTTGACCCCTTCGCGCCGGGCGCGCTCCTTGGCGCGGGCCAGTTGGGCGTCCGACAGATCCACCAAGGTCACTTGGTGCCCCGCGGCGGCCGCGAGGGTGCCAAGGATGCCGTCGCCGGCGCCCAGGTCCAGCACGCGACCGATCGGCACGAGCTGGAACAACCCCCTCGCCACGATCTCCCAGGTGCGGCCCGGAACCGATTCTTCGCCCAGGTAGGTGGTGTCGGCGGAAAACTTCTTGCGGGTCTGTTCGGCCCGAGCCTCCAGCAGTTCGCGAAGCCGGGGGCGATCCTCTTCGCCTTTGGTCTCGCCCCAATCGTTGAGGATCTCGCGCAGAATCCGTCCTTCGGCGGTGTCTTCGTCGGGCGCGGCAAGCGAATAGAACGACCACTTCCCTTCGCGCCGGAACAGCAACAGCCCCTGGTCGCGCAGCAATCCCAGCTGGGTGGACAAGCGGCTTTGCCCCCAGTCCAGCAACGCCTGCAACTCGTGGACGGCGAGCTCGGCCAACGACAACAACCACAAGATTCGCACACGCCCCGGATCCGAGAGCAGTTTTAGCAGATTGGACAGATCTTTGGGTGCCGACTCCATAAGAATCAATATATCATGATTTATTGATATGTACAAGTGGCTGGCGCGGATCGGGGCTTCCGCGTTGGTTGTACCTTTCAGAACATCTCAAACATGCGTCATTTTCTGGTCCTTCTTCTTGCGGTTGCGCTGGGCTCTCCCGCCTTGGCCGGCAACGATTCCGCCTCCGCGAAACGGCCCCCCGACCTCGTGCCGAAAATCGACACGGCAGGGCGCGGCCTGGATTCGGCTCCCCGCCCATCGTGGATGGTGGCCGGTGCAAAGTCTGCCGTCCTGCCCGGCTGGGGTCAATTCCAGACCGGACATCCCATCCGGGGGTCCATCCTGGCCGTGTTGGATGTCTGGCTCTATTCCGACGCCGCCTACCGCACCTGGAGTTCCATCCCCAAGGCCCGCGACAAGGTGAGGCCGCTGGAGCTGCGCGCCGGCATCGCGGCCGAATCGCTCCTGGTGCGCCTGGACACCGCCCGGCACGTCCCCGCCGCCGATCTGAAGCGCGACAGCGCGAGCCTGCACGTCCTGCAGGACAGCGCTTCGCTCCTTCGCGGCCGGGCCAGGATCTCGGCCGACTACCGCAACGGCGAACTCGCCTGGGCGATCGGACTGCACGCCTACGCGATCGTCGACGCCGCCGAAGCCGCATGGCTGGCCTCGGGCGGCAAGCGCCCCGTCACGGAGATGTCGTCGGCCATGTGGCGGAGCATGCTGGTCCCCGGTTGGGGGCAGGTGCACAACGGCCACTACTCCAAGGCCGCGCTGCTCTACATGGGAATCGGCGGATCGGTCGTGTCCATGCTGTCGCGCCAGGAGATGGTCGAATTCTGGCAGGAAGAGACCCGGCGCGCCCAACTGGACGGACGCTCCACCGCCACCGCCGTGCAACAGACCGAGTTCTTCCGCAAGCGCCGCAACCAGTACATCTGGGGCCTGGGGCTGGTCTACGTCTACCAGATCCTGGACGCCGCGGTGGATGCCCGGCTTTCGCGCTTTGGACGCCCCTTCCCGCTGGCGCTGGAGCCCGCCTTCGACCGTCCGGGAATGGTGGCGAGCTACCGATTCTGATGGCCCGCGTCCGATTGCGCGATGTCGCGTCGCGCGCGGGGGTCACCGTGGGGGCCGCGAGCCTGGCGCTCAACGGCAAGCCGGGCGTGTCCACCGAAACCCGCGAACGCGTCCGCGACGCCGCCCGCGAAATGGGCTACGCCCCCCACCAGGGCGCGCGTTCGCTGTCCAAGGGACGCACGGGCCTTTGGGGCGCGCTCCTGGACGCCGACGCCGACGCCTGGCGCCCCTGGCTGGCCGGAGCGATGGCCCACGCATCGGCCTGCGGAGCCCGCCTGATGGTCCAGCGCATGCCGGCACAGGAACGACGGCTGGACATGTTCCGTCAGATCCTGGCCGAAGCCCGCCTGGACGGCCTGCTGGTGCTGGACCCGGACGGCGACGACACGCCCCTCAAGCCGCTGTGGGACGCCAAGATCCCCACCGTGGTGGCCGGACGACGCAGCCGATGGTTCGATTGCGTGGAGATCCACGACCGCCTGGCCCTGGAACAGCTGCTGGGACGGCTCTCGCTGGACGGAAAACGTCCGGTGGCGCTGGTCGCCACGCGCCAGCAGGCCCAGCGGGAAGATCCCCGGATCCAGCTCTGGCAGGACCACTGCGCGGAAATCCACGCCGAATCGCCGCTGATCGCGGTTCCCGACGATTCGCCCGACGCCGGGATCTGGGCGGCCGGACAATTGGCGAAAACCCCGAACCCGATCCGGGCGGCGCTGTGCTTGTCCGGAGACCGGACCGCGTGGGGAATGCTGCGCGAAGCGCGCTTGCGTCAGATTTCGGTTCCCGGGGATCTGGCGATCGCCGGCTGGGGCGACCTGGAGGCTTCGAGCTGGGTGGATCCCGAACTCACGACCCTGCACCTTCCCTGGGAAGACCTGGGGACGAGAACGGCCTGGCTTCTGCAAAACCGCCTCGCCGCACCCAACGCAGCCAAGGCCCACCGGACCTTGGACGCGCGCCTGGTCAGCCGTCGATCGGCTTGATTTCCTGGGCGCCGCAGGAACGCCCGCGACGGCAGAAAAGCCACCAACCGACGACTCCCGCGATCACCAACAACCCGATGCCGACACCCAGCAGGATCTGCTGGCTGCGGGCCCGCGCCGAATGCCGCCGGAAATAGGGCAGATAGACGTTGTCCTTGATGAAGTCGGACACGTTCACCTCACGCCTCGAGAACGCGACCGCGGATACGGCCGTAGAGGCTGGAAAGCGCTTCGCGCGAGCTGGAAACGCCGCGATTGAGCTTCCCCGCCATGTTTTCGGTGAGGGCCTGGACGTCTTCGTCGTCGCGATGCAGGTACCAAAGGACGGCCAGGGCACCGACCGCGGCCACGATGATGCCGAATATGAACCACTTGCGCATTTGATTCTCGTTTGTGAAGGATTGGAAAAAGGGACTTTCCAGTCTTCAAGATACCATGCTCGCGGGCGCCGGACAACAGGTAAGACAAATTCCGTCAAAATCGCGCCTGTTCGGGCTCGCGAACTTGGATTTGCGCTGCCGAGGGGCCGGGACTCCGCTCAGGTTCCGGAGAACATGGGCGCGGCCACCACCTTGCGGTAGAACTCCAGGTGGCGGTCGCGGGCGGCTTCGGGACTGAACGCCTGGGCGCGCTCCAAGCCACCGCGCGAAAGCCGCTCCCGTTCGACAGGATCGGAAAGCAGACGCGACATGGCCTCCGCCATGGAATCGGCGTCGCCGCCGGGAACCACCACGCCGGAAATTCCGTCCTGCACGATTTCCTTGGGGCCGCCCTGGTCGGTGACCACCGCCGGAACGCCGCAGGCGATGGCCTCCAGCACCGCGTTGCCGAAGGTGTCGGTGGTCGAAGGAAACGCGAACAGGTCGGCCGACGCCAGCGCCTGGGCCAGCAGATCGCCCTTCATCTCGCCCGGGAAGACCGCGCGCCCGGTGTGGGCCAGCCGTTCCCGGAACTGGTTCTTCCAGGGGCCGTCGCCGATCACGGCCAGCACGGCGTCGGGATGGGTGCGCAGGACCCGCTCGAAGGCGTCGGAGAGCGTTTCCAGGCCCTTTTCCCGCGAAACCCGCCCCAGATAGGCGATCACGGGGCCTTGTGGCGCGCCCAGTTCCCGCCAGAACCCCTCCTTGCGGGCATCGGGCGAAAAGCGGGACAGATCCACCCCGCGCGGCAGCTGCACGGTGCGGCTGCGGGGGTTGCCCATGGCCACGCATTCTTCCACGAACGCCTGCGAGGGTACGATCACGTTGCCTCCGCCCGACTTCAGGAAGTTGCGGATGAACCAGTGCAGCCCGGCGATGAAAAGCGGATGATCGAGCAGGATCCTCGTGTAGGCAAGGAGGTCGGTACGGTAGTTGTGGACCACCGGAATGCCCAGCAGGCGCGCCAGGACCAGGGCCAGCAGGCCGAACGCCCCCGGCGATTCGATCTCGACCAGGTCGACGCGGTTTTCCTGGAAGAACCTGCAGACCTCGGCCAGGGACGGAAGCGCCATTTCCTGTCCTTCGTAGCCGTGCAGGTCGATGATGCACGCCGGCGCGAGCATGACCACCGAACCTTCGGGATTGCGCAGCCCCGGCGTCTTGGCGCTGTGCGACACGCCCATGAGCCAGGCCTGGTTCCCCACTTCGCGAAGCTGGCCCGCCAGGCGCTCGGAGCTCACCGAGATCCCGTGGGTGCTGTCCATGTTGTCGCCCACCAGCAGGATACCCAGCGACTTGGGATCGGTGCGCGGCTTGGCGCGGGCGCGAAGGCTCGCCAACCTGGGCAGGTTGGGAACGACCTCCGCGGCGATCGCCAGCAGAAACCCCACCGAACCGACGAAATCGGAGCGGAAATGCTTGGTCTTCAGTTCAGCCATTCCGTTTTCATCCCGAAAAGATAGGTTGGTACGCCTCATGGTCTTCTTCGATGTCAATTCTTTCCTTTCGCCGCGGGGCGGGGGTGCTCGCACATACCATATCAAGAAATCGGACTGGTTCGCAACCCGGCCGGAGCACGAATACGTGATCCTGGGCCCGGGAGCCGGGCGCGGAACCATCCGGTTGTGCCAGGACTGCTACCCCATCCGCACCGCCTACGGCATTCCCTACGGGCGCTCCAAGAACTACCGCGTCCTGGTGGACCTGGGCGCCGCCGACGACATCGTGCAGGAAATGTCGCCTTCCGTGGTGGAGATCGGCGACCCCTGGCTGTCGGCGCGCTGGGGGGGCCGCCTGCCCCGCCGGATCCTGCGCACCGCGTTCTGGCATTCGGATCCGCACACGGCCTACCTGGAACCGCTGGTCCGCAAGGGCCGCCCCTGGCTCAAGCCCTTCGCCGACCGGATCCTGTCCAAAGTCGATTCCTGGCACCGCGGCTACGATCTCATCTGGTGCGCTTCGGAGTGGGTTGCGGCGCTGCTGCGCGGGCGCGGGTACCCCAACGTCGAGATCATCCGGTTCGGGATCGACCGGGAACTGTTCCATTCGCGACCGCGCACCCCCGAAATCCTGCAGCGGTT
>JAKPQQ010000201.1 GCA_029557215.1 Fibrobacterota bacterium
CCGGAGCGCATCTTCACCCGGAATCCCGGCACGGACCTACACTCGCTACGACGCCCATCGCCATCACGGTGGCGGATGGTTCTACCAGGTCGTCGGCTCCGGTACCGAATCGGGAAAGCGCATCTCCATCGCCGTTGGAACTTCCGATATCCACGCGCAGTCCGTCGAAGAATGCCTGAGCGTCGAAGCGATCTGCTGCGATGGCGCGCATCCCCACGAACGACTTCGACCGGAATCAATGAATCGAATCCGGTCCGAATCGTCCGAACTGCTCCAGGTCGAAGCGATCACCCGTCCGACCCGGATCTATCGTCCGGTGGAAGGGTCGATCCATTCTCGCTTGCTCGCGTTCGCCAGAGCGCACCAAGAAGGCTGGCTGGATGCTCAACGCCTGAAAGACGGACTGCGTCAAGTCCTCTGGGATCCTGCGGAAGCCAAACTGAACTTGATCGAGTCCATCCAGGATGTCGCTGTCGGCCATGGATTCAAACTGGTGGACGGAGTGGGGTGGCGAACGATGCGAGTCCAGATCCGGCTGCGCGACACCACGTGCACTCCCGAAACCTGGGATCGACTTGGGCTCATCGATGCGTTCGGATCGGTTCTCTGGGGAATCGTCCAGGACGAGATCCCCATCGGAAGCAAGGGGGAGCTCGAAGTACTTGTGGACCCGGCTGGAGTGCGGATGTCGTGGGAGGGGTGAGGTATCGAAGCCCGCCATGGGGAATCGGCGCCCGCAGGGCGCCGGAGCTGATGTCACGGGGCGTCGGCCCCCCCGTGGAAAGCCGGCCACCCGCATAGGGTGGCAAGTACTCCAGATCCCGACACCCCCGAAGTACAGAGTCGACCCTGCAAAACTCTCACGCCACAGCGCGGAGCAGGGTCTGCGGGTTGAGGATGTGGTCCACGGCCCGTAGCAGTTCGTTTTCGTCCAAGCCAAAAAGAGAGGCGAGCCTCCGTGCGATGGCCCTCAGGCATTGGCGGAGGTTGTAGCCGCACGCCGACAGG
>JAKPQQ010000212.1 GCA_029557215.1 Fibrobacterota bacterium
GACGGATTTCGCCAGGTCGCCCTTGAACACGGCGGGCAGTTCGGCGGGCTTCTTGACCTCGCGCATGAGCTCGTCGGCTTCCGACGAAGTGGCCAACAGGCCTTCGTCGTTTTCCGACCCGGCGTTCTGCGCGTAGTGGTGCACGTTCACGCCGTCGACGATGTCGGCGATCTCCTTGAAGAGCGTCTTGTTCCAGGAGCCGCCCAGCATCCAGACCACCGTGATCTTGATGGAGGGATCGACCGCCTTCATGGCCTTGACGTACTCCTTGGTGGCCTTCGCGTAGGCGACGCCGCCGTCCTTGCCCCACTTGTCGTAGTACTTGTGCCAGTTGCCGTACATCTCGTTGCCGAGTTCCCAGTGCACGACCTTGGGGCCCTTGCGCCTCTTGTTCACGTATTCCACCCAGCGGGCGGCGCGGGCGGCGTCGCCGTCCCCGATGTTCGCCGTGAACATGGGCTTGCAGGAGGCCTTTTCGCACCAGTCGAGGAACTCGTCGGTGTCGACGTGGAAGTCCTTGTCCTTGAGGGTCTTCTCCCAGTCCTCCTCGTCGGAGCGCAGGCCGCCGGGGTAGCGCACGACGCCCATGTTGAGCTGCTTCTGCACCGAGAGGGAATTCGGATCGATCAGCTCGGGAGCCCAGAGGCCCACGTTGATGCCGTAGATGTCCGGGATCTTCTTGACGGATTTCGCCAGGTCGCCCTTGAACACGGCGGGCAGTTCGGCGGGCTTCTTGACCTTCGCCAGCTCGCGCTGGTTGGTGACCCCGACGCTGGCCAGGTGCATGATCCCCGGAACCTCGCCACCGGGCTTGATGCCGACCTGGAAAATTCCGTCGAGATCCAGCTTGTTGTTCTGCTTGGCTTCGGGAGGCTGGTAGTAGGGGAACTTCCCGAAGTCGCGGAACGGGATCAGGATCTGGTTCCAGCCGCGCCCCGCACCGACGCGGGCCAGGAACATCTCGCGGTCGCGATCCAGGATCACGAAGTCGAACGACTGGAAAGGCTTTTCCGTATGCAGCCAGACCGTCACGCCGTAGTGCTTGGACCAATCGGCGAACATTCCCGGAGCCGTCGAGGTCTGCAGGAACGCGTCGTACCAGTCGCCGGGATGGAAATCGATCTTGAGGGCCTGGCCCTTGACGGATTCCGGCGCGCCGGAGGGAATCGGCGCGATTCCGACCTTGATCTTGGCGGAATTCCCGTGCTGGCCCTTCCACATGTCGCCCCACTTGGTGAAGTCGGTCACGAGCTTGTCCGGCTCGTTGGACTTGAAGGCGTCCCAATAGGCTTCGGGATCGTCGATGCCATTGGATGTCTTGGTCAGCTGGATCTGGTCCAGGTACATGATCACGGGCTTGCTCTTGCCCTTGGAATCCTTCCCGACCTTGTTTTCATCCTTGCCGATGGAAATGCGGAATTCCTGGATCTTGGTCCAGTCCACCTTGGCCGCGACTTCGCGCGAACCCTTGGCGTCCCAGTACATGCCGTCGTTCAGGAACGCCTTCAAGGGGATGCGGACCTGGATCCACTCGCCTTCCTTGAGCACGGCGTAGCCGTCGCCCGACACCTTGGTCTGGACCTTCTTGTCGCCGCCCTGGTTGTCCAGCAGGCCCACCATGAACTTGGAGACGTTGGGGCCGCCCTTGACCCAGAAGGTCAGGCTGCCCGTCTTGCGGTACGGGGTGAGGTCGATGAAGTTGTTCACGCCCACCGAGAGCGCGATCCCCGACCAGTCGTTGTCCATGTAGGCCGCGAACACGGCCTTGTTGCCCTTGGCCGAGCTGGGGAGGATCTTGCTGACCGTCCGGCCGCCGTACCCGTACGGGAAGCTTCCGGTTCCCGGGATCTCGTCCAGGAAGAACGATCCGGCGATCTCGTCGTCGAGCTTCATGTCCGACGCCTTGGGGCCGTCCATGGACTCGTCGATGTCCAGCCAGTCTTCTTCGAAGACCGATTTGGCCGCGTCCTTCTTGGCCGCCGCGGGTTTGGCGCCGATCTTGGCCAGGGGCGCGGCGTGGACCATTCCCCCCAGTCCCATCAAGGCCGCGATCACGGCCCATCTGTTCAGTCGTTTCATGTTGGAACCTCCGTTTGAGTCACCGGGATGACGACGTTCCCTCAGTCCCGATTTCTGTCTAGAAAGTTCATCACATTTTGGGAAAATCGGTTGTCGGAATGCTCCCCGGCTCTTTGCAAAACACCTGCAACAGCCAATTGGGAAGACTTGAACCGGAAAACAGACGCCCCCACCCCCGCCCTCGCCGCGGCGGTCGAGTTTGCTATTTCTGGGGGTGCAAGCAATGGAGGCCCCAATGGAGACCATCGATCGGCATCGCCTCGTGAGCCGGGTCCGGTGAAACGTCGTTCGATCCGTCTGCTGCGGTCGCACCTGCGCCGCAAACGCGTCCTCACCTTGCGGGCGCGCAGTTTCGGGTTCGCGCTGGAAGGCTGCGCCTCCCTCCTGACCACCCAGGCCAACGCCCGGATCCATCTGCTGGCCACGTTCTTCGTGGTGGCTTGCGGCGCGATCCTGGGAATTTCCAGGATCGAATGGGCCCTGGTCTTCCTGGCGATCGGGGGCGTCTGGATGGCCGAAGCGCTCAATACCGGCATCGAAATGCTCGCCGACGAGCTCACCCTGGACCGCCTTCCCCGCATCAAGTTCGCCAAGGATGTATCTGCCTTCGGCGTGCTCGCCGCCGCCCTGGCCGCCGCCGCGGTGGGACTGCTCGTGTTCGTCCCGCACATCCTGGCGCTGTTCCGGGGCGGATGATTCCCTACTTGTGGCAGCAGTCGGGAGACGAGCGGGACTCGTCGTGCCCCAGCGCCGACAAGATCGCCTTCACCTTGCCTGGTTGCGCCAGGAAATAGCAGCGGCTTTTGCCGTCTTCGTAGTACTGGACCACCCCTTCGCGCCTCAGGATCGCCAAGTGCTGGGAAACGTTGGGCTGCGACGCCTCGCACAGCTCGCAAGCGAGATGGCTTGGTCGGGCAGCACCGTTGCTGCGCAAAGGACGCCCTAGAGGCCCGCGGCGGGACGACGGCGTCAAGATCTGCTGAACACGAACAAAAGCGCCCCGATCCCGCGCAGAGACCAGGGCGCTCGATGCAATGGGGCTTATGAGCCAGTTACTTCTTGGCGACCTTGTGTGTGGAAGCAGGCTTCGCGGCCTTCTTCAGATCGGCAGGCTTCACGCCCGTGGAATCGGTGATGATGTCCCATGAAACGCCGTGCTCCAGCAGCTTGCGCGCCGATTCAAGCGCCTTGGCGCGCTCTCCTGCAGCAACGCCCTCGATCTTGCCGTCTTCCCTCAACTGCTGGAAAAACTTCGGCTCTGGCAGTTTCGTCTTCGTGGCCATGATGACCTCCCGTTGTTCTTCATCCAATTTACCCACTCGGAACACCAGCGGGGAAAGTCGCATCACTTCTTCGGCATCCACCAGCTTTTCCAGGTCCAAGAAGGCCGTCCACGCCTTGTCGGCCTTGGAGAGCTTGCCGCCCATGGCCAGGGTCATCACCGTAGCCACCACGTTGGAGCGAGTTGTCGGATATTCCCAGGAGAGCAGCTCAGGGATGCGTTTTCCATAGTCCGCTCCAGCCTGCGGGCATTCTGATCGCAGGTCTACTTCGCCACCAACCCGGAGAAGCTGTCCGGGATCGCTCGTGGATCCATGCTGATCCCAGGAATAGGCGATGTTTTCACGCGCCCAACCCCGATTGTTCGTCCGCAGAGCCGTGGTACTGGTTTTTGCTTCGAGCAGAAACAAAGAAGCCTTCGGAGGTGATCCGAAGGCTTCTTTGCAATCGAGTGGAGCTGAGGGGATTCGAACCCCTGACCCCCACAATGCCATTGTGGTGCTCTACCAAAACTGAGCTACAACCCCGATTGATCGTCCGCAGAACCGTGACCGGTTTTTGCTTTCGAGGAGAGAAAAGTTAAGGCATCGCCCGGCCCTCGTAAAGGGGGAAAGTTGCCATCGTTCCTTTCACGAAGCGTCCTCCGACCAAACAAAAAGGCCCCGAACCTCGACGAGAGGTTCAAGGGCCAAAGCTCTCCCGATCGGGAGCGGATTCTCACCGCACCCGATTCGGAAACGAACTTACTTCACGCGGAATTCGATGCGACGGTTCTGCAGGCGACCCTCTTCGGTCTTGTTGTCGCCCACAGGCTGGGCGGCTCCGTAGCCGACGGCCGTCAGCTGGGGAGCCGGGGTGCCGGCCTCGATCAGGTACTTGCGCACGGCTTCGGCGCGCTTCTGCGAAAGCTTCTTGTTGGTGGCGGCCTTGCCGACATTGTCGGTGAAGCCGGCGATCTCCACCTTGGCGTCGGGAGCCTTGGCCAAAGCGGCCGCGGCGCGAGCGAGGGTGGGTGCGCTGGACATGTCGATTTCCGCCGAACCGGACTTGAACACGATGCCGTCGAGCGTGAGCTTGGCGCCCTTCTCGATCACGATGATCGTGCAACCCGTGCTGTCGATCTTGTCGCCGGCCTTGGTGCCGGGGCATTGGTCGGCGTAGTCGAACACGCCGTCCTTGTCGGTGTCCAGCGGGCAGCCGGTGAGGTCGACCGCGGCCTTGGCGGGAGTCTTGGAGCACTTGTCCATGTGGTCCGGCACGCCGTCCTTGTCGGTATCCAGCGGGCAACCGGTGGCATCCACCCGCACTCCGACCGGAGTGTTGGCGCACTTGTCGGCGGCATCGGCCACGCCGTCCTTGTCGGCATCGGTCGGGCAACCGGCGGCATCCACCCGGGCGCCGACCATGGTGTTCGCGCACTTGTCCAGGTAGTCGGCAACGCCGTCCTTGTCGGAGTCCACCGGGCAGCCGGCGGCATCGATCTTCACGCCAGCCGGAGTGCTGGAGCACTTGTCCAGGTGGTCGGCCACGCCGTCCTTGTCGGTATCCAGCGCGCAACCGAGGCTGTCCACCTTGGCTTCGCGAGCCGTCGCCGGGCACTTGTCCTTGTAGTCGGCCACGCCGTCCTTGTCTTCGTCCAGCGGGCAACCCGTGACGTCGACCTTGACTCCTGCCGGGGTGTTGGGGCACTTGTCCAAGGCGTCGGGGACCAGATCCTTGTCGGCGTCCAGCTTCACGCCAAAGCGGAAGGTGATGCCCAGACCGGCCTTGTAGAGATCGTCGCGCTTGTCCAGATAGTTGTCGGAACCTGTCACGACGCCATCCAGGCGATCCCACTTGTCCATGTGCAGGTAGGTTTCACCCCATGCCCATGCCGACCAGTTCTTGTTGATCAGGTATTCCAGGCCGAGTTCGACCGGCGCGTAGAAGTTCCAATCCAGGTCTTCGTTGACCGAGCCATCGACCTTCGAGGTACCGAAGGTGGTGGACACGCCCGAAGCCACATAAGGACGGAACGATCCCAGGAGTTCGATCTTGGGTTGCAGAACCAGGTCCAGGCCCAGGTTGGAGAACCATTCGGTCTCGTACCCTTCGCTGCCGATGTTTCCGCCACCCAAGGTCAAACGCGCACCCGCCCACTCCAGCGGATTGTACTTGACGAATCCCCGGTAGTACAGGTAGTCGGTATGGTCGCCGAACGTGCCATTGTAGTGCTGGCCGCCGACGCCCGCGCCGATCCCGATGGTCTGATCCAAGGAGGGGGCTTCGGTCTTCGCCGCAGCGACAAGGCCAGCTCCCAACGCCACTAAAATCATGATTTTCTTCACAACAGCTCCTTTGCGGTTGGTTCGTCTCGCAGCATACGGGAGGATCGACGAATCGTTCGTCGTTGGACTCCAAAGCTCGAATGCGGCCGGAATCTAGCAAAGCCGCGATCTCCGGCAAAAAGCCGGAGGACTCCATCGCTACGAATTGTCAAATTCTAGCCTATTCCAATGGCGTTTCATGCAAAAAACGGCATGAAACGAAAAAAACACAAGATGCCAGGATCCGGCATCCTTCCCGACCCGTGCGATTTCGCCCGAACCGCCAGAATCTGACATCGCTCGACCGATGGGTCGAACCGCGACGAAAAAACCTACTCTGCCAGCGGCTTTTCGGGCTTGTCGGCGGCCGATTTCTTGCGGAATTTGTCCACAAGGTCCGGGAGGAAGTCGACGATCTTGCCGAACTGCCAGGAGTCGCGGTCCAGCGGCAAGATTTCCACCTTGTCGGCTCGCAGGACCAGGAATCCGACCGGCGAAATGACGGCACCGGCACCGGTTCCGACGCCTTCCTTGCCGGCGTTGGAGTTGCCGCCACCGCCGAATCCGACCGTGATCCGACAAACAGGCACGATCGTCGAGCCATCGGGAGCCTGGATGGGCTGCCCGATCACCGACTCAGCCTGAGCGAGGGTCCGGACCTTATCGAGAACAGTGTCGAGGGTCTCAGCTACGCTCATTTTTGCGCCTCCCATGGGGTGGGAAAGTGCAGCTGTAGGGAGTCGAACCCCAAACCTTCTGATCCGTAGTCAGATGCTCTATCCAATTGAGCTACAGCTGCGTTAGAGATTGGAAAGTATACGGAGAACTCGACTGGGCGTCAAGGTCTGCGCCAGATTTTTTGCCTCCGAATCGTCTCTTCGCCGACGACATGCAGCGTATCCCCGATACCCCGCGCCTGGGCGCCCGTCTACTCCCATCCTCCGAGCCGCTGACCGCGTTCCCGGCCGGACAAGTTCCGACTGGATGCGAAAAGCCCTTCCCGGCGTCCGCCGAGAAGGGCCTTGGTGTCAAAACCTGTCGCGAGGCGCGAACCTCGCGGCGGTCTTACTGCTGCTGCGCCTGCTGCGCCGCGCGGAAGATGTCTCCCAGCGTGGTGCGGCTGTCGTCCGAGCGGCTGCCCTGGACGTAGTTGCGCCAGTCGGTGGAGGTATCGATGCACGAAAGCGTGAGCTTGCGGGTCTCGATGTCGTGTTCCACGATGGTGGCCTTGATGACCTGGCCGACGCGGAAGGAATCCGCAGGCACCTTGATCTGCTCTTCGGTGAGCTTGGAGAGCGGCACGAATCCTTCGATGCCTTCTTCCAGGTCGAGCACCACGCCGCGGTCCAGGAGACGCGCGATGGGGGCTTCGATCTGCTTGCCCAGCGGGAAGCGATTGGGGACGCCCTTCCAGGGGTCTTCGCCCATGGCCTTGAGCGACAGGGAGATGCGACGCTTCTCCTTGTCGACCGACAGGACCATGCAGGTGACGGTGTCGCCCTTTTGCAGGACTTCGGAAGGATGGTTCACCTTCTTGGTCCAGCTCATGTCGGACACGTGGATCAGGCCGTCGATGCCTTCCTTGATTTCCACGAAGGCGCCGAACGGAGCCAAGTTGCGGACCTGACCGGTGATCACCGTGTTCAGGGGCAAGTCGGCTTCGATGGTGCTCCACGGATCGGGCTCGATCTGCTTGATGCCCAGCGAGATCTTCTCGTTCTCGGTGTCGATGCGCAGAACGACGGCTTCGACCGAGTCGCCGACCTTGACGACCTGCGAAGGATGCTTGACATGCTGGGTCCAGGACATCTCGGAGATGTGGATGAGGCCTTCCACGCCCTGCTCGAGTTCCATGAACGCGCCGTAGTCGGTGATCGAGACGATCTTGCCGTTGACGCGCTGGCCTTCGGGGTACTTGGTCGCGACGGTCTTCCAAGGATGTTCCATGAGCTGCTTGAGCCCGAGGGAGATGCGTTCCTTGCGATCGTTGAAATCCAAGACCTTGACGGTGAGCTTCTGGCCGATGTGGACGAGCTCGGAGGGGTGCTGGATGCGGCCCCAGGTCATGTCGGTGATGTGCAACAATCCGTCCACACCACCCAGGTCGATGAACGCACCGAAGTCGGTGATGTTCTTGACGACGCCGTCGCGGACCTGTCCGCGTTCCAGGGTGTCGATGATCTGGTCGCGGAGGCGGCCGCGTTCTTCTTCGAGAACGATACGGCGCGACACCACGATGTTGCGGCGGGACTTGTGGACCTTGATGACGCGGAAGCCCATGTTCTGGCCGATGAGCGCGTCCATGTCCGGGATCTGGCGCAGATCGATCTGCGAGCCGGGCAGGAAGGCTTCGATGCCGAACAGGTCGACCACGATGCCGCCCTTGATGCGGCGCAGCAAGGTGCCTTCGACCACTTCGCCGGTCTCGTAGGCGTCGCGGATGCGTTCCCAGACCTTCATGAAGTCGGCGCGCTGCTTGGACAGGATGATCTGTCCGTCGTCGCCTTCGATCTGCTCGATGTAGACGTCCACGTGGGCGCCGACGACGAGTTCTTCGGGGTTCTTGAACTCGTGGCGGGGGATCACGCCCTCGCTCTTGAACGAGATGTCGACGATGACGTTGGTGTCGTCGAACTGGAGGATCGTGCCGGCCACGATCTTGCCTTCTTCGACACCTTCGAGGGTGGCGGAGTAGGCGTTCAGGAGAGCTTCCGCTTCCTCGGGGGTGCGCGTGGAAACCTTGCCTTCGATCTCGAGCAGATCGGCGTCGGTTCCGTACAGGAGCTGCGACATTTTTGGTCCTTCGTTGTGGATCGCACGATCGTTGCGCGCCCGATAAGCGCGCCCCGCTGTTTCCTTCTCCAGAATCGGAGCCAGGGTGCGAAGGCGAAGAAGTGTAGAAACATTCCGTCCACAAGACAATGGCAAAGCTCGAGTCGTTTTCCATGGTCGGCGCCGGAAAGCGCCGGAAAGCGGCCATGCGCACCGGGAACCTTCCCGACCCGGGTCGGCCGGCTTCGCGAGTTCTAGATTGGGTTCCACGCCATGAAAATTCCGTCCAGTTTCCTCGCCTTCGCCGCCCTCTTGGCGACCACCGCAGCCCTCGCCGCCCCCCGGACGGCACAGCCGCGCTCGGCCAATCCGCAATTGAATCCCTCCGTTCCCCCCGTTGGGTCCACCCTCGCGCCGCCGCCAGCCCCCGCCGGATCCGATTTCCTGGCAGGATCGGGATCCGATGCGCTGACCGGAACCGACGACCTGACCACCCCGTCGGGCGGTCCCACCATGGAACCCACCGAGTTCGTCGACCAGGACATCCGCGACGTGCTGCGCGCGATCGCCAAGGCCTACGACCTCAACATCTTCCCCTACCCCGAAGTCAAGGGCAAGGTCACCGTCTCGCTCCACCGCATGCCCGTGCTGGACGCCATCCGCAACATCGTGCAACCGCTGGGGTTCGACATCTACTGGGATGGCCAGGCCTACCAGGTGCGCTCGCCCATGCCCAAGTCGCAGGGCACGATCGAGGTGGGCCGCAACGCCATCACCATGACCGTGAAGAACCAGGGAATCCAGGCCTTCGCCGAAGAATACAGCAAGCGCACCGGCCTGAACATCCTGGTCGACCGCAACGCCAAGGGGCAGGTTTCCGGAACCCTGCGCGGAGTGGACCCGGTGGACGGCCTCAAGGCGATCCTGACGGCGTCGGGGTTCGAGCTGCGCAGCCAAGGCGAAGCCTGGATCGTGTCGTCTTCCGACGACCGCCAGAACCAGAACATGAACCCCATGGGCTACATGGGCGGCGGCGGTCGCGGGCGACTGGACCTCAACGTGCGCAAGGGCAAGGTGACGGCCAGCCTCAAGCAGGCGCCGCTTTCCGACGTGGTGCAGCAGCTGGCCGACCAGGGCGGCTACAACACGATCACCTGGGGCATGCTGGGCGGCACCGTGGACGCCAACCTCAAGGACGTCCCGCTCACGCAGGCGCTGGAACTGATCCTGCAGGGGACTCCGTTCACCTTCGCCATGCAGGATTCGATCCTGGTGATCGGCGACCGCAACCCCGCGTCGTCGTCGGGCCAAGCCCTGGCCACCACCGAGATCTACTACCTGCGCCACCTGCGCGCCGACAAGGTCGTGCCGCTTCTGCCCAAGAACCTGCCCCTGCAGGGCATCCAGGCGATCCCCGAACTGAACGCGCTCCTGCTGTCCGGCACGTCCGAATCCAACGCCAAGATCAAGGGGTTCCTGCGGACCATCGACCAGGAAGTCCCGCAGGTCGTGATCGAAGCCGTGATCGTGGAATTCACCCGCAAGAAGGTGTCGGAAATCGGCGTCAAGAAGAAGAACGGCACAGTCCCGGCCGCCGGAGCCTCCGTCGACGGCCCGTCCCTCACGTTCAAGAGCCACGTCGACGGATCGTCCAGCCGCATGGCGAGCATCGGTCCGTTCGAGCTTGCCACGCTGACCCTGCTTCCGCAGGACTTCATGCTCCAGCTCAACGCGATGGAAAATGCCGAACTTGCCAAGGTGCTGGCGCGGCCCCGCCTGACCACGCTCAACGGCCAGCCCGCCACCATCAACATCGGGAACTCCGACTACTTCCAGGTGAGCACCACCAACACCAACGGGATCGTGTCCAGCGACTACCGCGCGTTCAATTCGGGCATCACCCTCACGATCACCCCGTACCTGACGAAATCCGGCTTCATCACCGCCGAAATCAAGCCCGAGATCCGCACTCCCCTTTCCGCGGCCACCGGCGACGCCAACAAGCCGCCCAGCACGTCCACGCGGAGCCTTTCCACCAACGTGCGGCTCCTGGACGGCCAGACCCTGGTCCTGGGCGGACTCATCCAGACCGTGGACCTGAAAGCCCAGGAAGGCCTGCCCATCCTTTCGGCGATCCCGATCATCGGAAGGTTGTTCTCCTACCACACGCAGAACAAGCAGACCACGGAGCTTGCGATCTACATCACGCCGCGCGTGATGGCCGCCTACGACACCAGCGTGGATGTGCGCAAGTCCATGGAGGTCATGGAAAAACGGATCAACGGCTGGACCGTGGACGTGCCGTTCATGTCGCCCGACCCGCTGGCGCCCGCGCCCGAGGAGGTCGGTCGTCCGAACTCCAAATCCCACCCCAGGGATTCCGATTCCAATGTGGACATTCCGTCACCGGAAATCGCACCCTCGCCGAATTCCGATTCTTCTTCGCGCTCCAAAGGCGTCGCCAACCCCGCGTCTCCGGCTCCGACGCCAACGCCGCCGCTCCCGGGATCGTCCGCCGGACAAGATTCGCTCCGCGAAAAAGGCGCATCCAAGCCCTCCGGACAGCCCTGAAGAGTGTATCCTGTCGTGGTGCGACCGAACGCCCAGCGAATTCGGGGAGGAATGCTTAACTTCACCCCTATTCGCCCGCCATTTATCTCGTGCTGAGATATTTCCGATCCATCATCGAGGAATTACCCAGATCAATCATATGCCGCAGGAACCAACTACCAAACGTTGCATTGCCTTCGTCGACGCCCAGAGCCTGTTCCACGCAGCCAGGCAGGCGTACGGATCGTTCTACCCCGACTACGATCCCATCCTGCTCGCCCAGAAGATCTCCACCCAGATGGGATGGGAGCTCCAGCAGGTACGCGTCTACACGTCCGTTCCTTCCACCGAAGAGAACGAATACTGGAACCGCTTCTGGATGAACAAATTGCGCGCCTTGGAGCACCAGGGCGCCATGACCTGGTGGAAGAGCTGGAAGACCCGCAAGCGTCCGGTCCACCAGCCCGACGGCCGCACCACCATGATGCCCGTGAGCATCGAAAAGGGCATCGATCTGCGCATGGCCCTGGACATCGTGCAGCGCGCCCATTCCAAGGCCTTCGACGTCGCGCTGGTCTTTTCGCAGGACCAGGATTTCGCCGACGTCGCCGACGAGATCCGCGCCATCGCCCGCGAGCAGGAACGCTGGATCAAGATCGCCTCCGCCTATCCCTATTCTTCGGCAAGCCGGACCTTCCGCGGCATCGATCGCACCGACTGGATCCAGATCGAACGCGAACTGTACGACGAATGCCTGGATCCGCGCGACTACCGTCCGCGCCGGCGCATCCAGAGCGCCGAACATCCCGAAGGCAAGGAAACCGACGAAGCCGAATCGGCCCCGTCGGAACACCACCACGACGAAACCCACCACGACGAGAAGATGCCCATCGAGGGTCTGACCACGACGTAAGGTTGGTTCCGGGCGCCACCCACCTTCGGTGGGTCGCCGCCCTGCGGGCATCGGCCGTTCGGCCTCGGTGCCTTCGCCGTTTCGGGTCAGGCATGCCTGACCCCTACGTTTTCGGCACCCGCCGTTGGCGGCCCTACGGTCGGCTGGCGCGTGTAGACACCGGTTTCCCAACTTGCAAGACTCGCCCGACGCCCCACCACGGATCTAGGTTTCCAGAACTCCATGAGCTTCGTCCACCTCCATGTCCGCTCCGAGTATTCCATGCTCGAAGGCGCCTGTCGTCTGATCGACAAGCGCAAATACGACAAGGAGACCAAGCAGAAGATCGGTCCGGCCAAGTCGCTGCCCGCCAAGGCGGCCGAATGCGGAATGCCCGCCGTGGCCCTCACCGACACCGGCCACATGTTCGGGGCCATCGAGTTCCAATCGGCCTGCAAGGACGCCAAGATCCAGCCGGTGCACGGCGCCGAACTGTGGGTGTCGGCGCAGGGCCGCAGGGACCGCACCGGACAGAAACCGTTCGCGCTGGTGGCGCTGGTCCAGGAACTGGAACCCGGCTACCGGAACCTGTCCAAGCTCGTCACCGTGGGCCACACCGAAGGCTATTCGAGCCGACCTCGCGTCGACCGCGAGCTGCTGGCCGAACACCACGAAGGCCTGATCTTCCTGTCGGGCGGTCCCGAAGGCGAGATCGACCACTGGCTGCGCCAGGGACAGGACGCCAAGGCGCTGGAGATCGCGCGGATCTACAAGGAGATGCTGGGCGCCGACCGGTTCTTCCTGGAACTGCAGGACCACGGCCTGGCGGAAGAAAAGGAAACCTGCCGGAAATTGTCGGAACTGGCCAAGGCCGAAGGCCTGCGCACGGTGGCCACCAACTCGGTGTACTGCCTGGAGAAGGAGCAGCACGAAGCGCTGGAGGTCATGGGCTGCATCCGCACCGCCACGCGGCTGGCCGACGCCGACCACCCCAGGCTCGCCTCCCGCGAGCACCATTTCAAGACCGCCGACGAGATGCGCGCCATCTTCGCCGAATATCCCGAGGCCTGCGACGCCACGCTGGAGATCGCCGAGCGCTGCAAGTCGGTCATTCCCACCGGAGCGTACTTCTACCCGAGCTTCCCGCTGCCGCCGGGGTTCGAGGACGACGACGCCTACCTCGCGCACATCAGCCGCGAAGGCTTGAAGAAGCGCTGGAGCGATCCGCCCCAGGAGGCGATCGACCGCCTGGAATACGAACTGGCGATGATGAAGAACATGAAGGTGGCCGGCTACATGCTGATCGTGGCCGACTTCATGCAGGCCGCGCGCGACATGGGGATTCCCGTGGGGCCGGGGCGCGGTTCGGCGGTGGGATCGCTGGTGGCCTACGTCACCGGCATCACCAGCGTGGACCCCCTCAAGTACGCCTTGCTGTTCGAGCGCTTCCTGAATCCGGAACGCGTCTCCATGCCCGATATCGACTCGGACTTTTCGGACCTGGACCGCGAGCGGATCATCCAGTACGTGAAGGACAAGTACGGCAAGGAGTGCGTGGCCCAGATCATCACGTACGGGCGACTGAAATCAAAGGCCGCGCTCAAGGACACCGCGCGCACGCTGGGGATCGACCACAACGAGGTCAACCGACTGACCAAGCTGTTCCCGCCGCCGGTCGCCGGCAAGGAACCCAGCCTGGACGAGGCGATCGAGCAGAGCCCGCCGCTGCGCGACGCGGTGGAGGCCGACCCTCGGTTCCAGCAGGCCTACGAGATCGCCAAGCAGATCGAAGGCTACGTGCGCGGCGCCGGCATGCACGCCGCGGCGGTGATCATCGCGCCAAGAAACGTCGAATACTACGGACCGCTGTACTGCCCCGAAGGCCAGCCCGACCAGGTCGTGCTGCAGTTCTCCAAGGACTACGCGGAAAACATCGGCCTCCTGAAGATGGACTTCCTGGGTCTGCGGAACCTGTCGGTGATCCAGGAGGCCTGCAGGCTCATCGAGCGCAACCACGGCGTGGCGGTGGATCCCGAACAGATCCAGGACGGCGACGCCAAGACCTACGAGATGCTGGGGCGCGGCGACACGATCGGCGTGTTCCAGTTCGAATCGGGCGGCATGCAGAACTACCTGCGCCAGCTGGGCCCCGAACGCCTTGAAGACCTGATCGCCATGAACGCCCTGTACCGCCCGGGGCCCATGGAACAGATTCCGGTCTACATCCGACGCAAGCAAGGCCGCGAGGAAGTGGACTGCTACCACCCCGACCTGGAACCCATCCTGGGGACCACCTACGGCGTGATGGTGTACCAGGAACAGGTGATGGCCATCGCCCAGCAACTGGCGGGCTACAGCCTGGGCGGCGCCGACCTTCTGCGGCGCATCATGGCCAAGAAGGACCTGGAAAAGCTCCAGAAGGAAGAGAGCAAGTGGATCGAGGGCTCGGTCAAGAAAGGCTACACTCCCGAACTCGCCAAGAAGCTCTGGGAACTGCTCATCCCCTTCGCCGCCTACGCGTTCAACAAGTCGCACGCCGCGGCCTACGCCGTGGTCGCCTACGAGACCGCCTGGCTCAAGGCCAACTACGCCGCCGAATACCTGGCAGCCAACTGCAACTCCGAATTGGACAACACCGAGCGCCTGGTGGTGCTGGTCAACGAATGCAAGCGCCTGGGAATCCCGGTGGTCCCGCCTTCGGTGCAGAAATCCGAGCCCAAGTACGACGTGCAGGACGGCAAGGTGATCTGCGGCCTGGCGGGCGTGAAGAACGTGGGACGCTCGGTGGCCGAGGCCATCGTGGCCGACCGCCGCGAAAACGGCCCGTTCGTGGACCTGTTCGACCTTTGCAAGCGGCTGGGGCCGCAGAACGTGAACCGCCGCAGCCTGGAATCGCTGGCCATGGCGGGAGCGTTCGACGAACTCCCCGGCACGCGCGCCCAGCAGTTCCACGTGGTGCCCGAAGCGCTGGCCTTCGCGAGCAAATCGGGCGATCGCGACCAGGTGAGCCTGTTCGACATGGGCAACGACGACGGCGGCATGGAGACCCCTCCCCCGGCGCTTCCCGATGTGGATCCCTGGTCGTTCGAAGAAGTGTTGGACAAGGAACGCGAAGTCCTGGGCATGTACCTGTCGAGACACCCTCTGGATCCGTTCCGCGACGACCTGGAAGCCTGCTGCACTCCGCTGTGCCAGATCGCCGAACTCCCGGTCGACAAGGTCGTGCGCGTGGGCGGATTGGTCAGATCCCGTCGCACCCGCCTGAACAAGGACGGTCGCGAGTTCGCGTTCCTGGAGCTGGAGGATTTCTCCGGCGTGTGCGAGGTCGCCTTCTGGCCCAACTCGTGGATTTCCGAAGACCCCGAAGAAGGCGAAAAGAACCGCGACGTGGCCGCCGACGGCGCGCGGATCGTGCTGATCGCCCGCGTGAGGGAATCGCGCGACCGCAACGACGAAGGCAACGACGACGCCCCCGCCCCAAAGGCGCTGGAAGGGATCCGGGCAGGCCAGCTTTCCAAGGTGCGCACCAGGATCGTGGACACGCTCCACCTGCACGTGGACACGCGCCAGTTGTCCGAACCCGTGCTGGAAAAGCTCCAAGGCGCCTGCCGACAATTCCCGGGGCGCTGCCGCGTGGTGTTCCACGTCAAGTCCCTGCAGGGCAACTGGCTCATGGAATCGCGCACCGTGAAGGTGGTGCCCGAACCCGAACTGCTTGGCGAACTGCGATCCATCCTGGGCGACAAGAACGTGTCGATCAGCTCGCGCGCCGAGCTCCCCAAGATCGAACCCGACCGCCGCTTCCCGCGCCGCCCCCCGCCGACGGCGGGTTGATCCGTCGCTTCGGATTGCGACACCGGCGAATTCTGCCCCTACCCAAATCGCGAGGTTGGACTAATTTTTCCACCCTCCAGCCACCGTAGCTCAGTTGGTAGAGCAACGCATTCGTAATGCGTGGGTCAGCGGTTCAAGTCCGCTTGGTGGCTCTTTTGGCTAGTCAAACCCACTTACGCCCGAACTCTCGGATCGTGGGATACGCCACCGTCGTCGCGGTGACCCTGGCGTTTTTGTTGTTCGGCTGGAGGTTCTACACCTACACCCAGCTCGAGCTCGACCACGTCTGGGTGCATTTCTCGGGGTCGGGCGACCTGATCGGGAGCCTGCAACCCGACGATCCCGTGGCGATCCAAGGCGTGGACGTCGGACAGGTGGAAGAAATCACCTCGGACACCACCGGAGTTCGCGCCAAGGTCCGCTTCTGGAAGCGCCAGAAAATCCATTCCGACGCCCGGGCCTTCAATGTCGGAAACGGCCTGATGGGCATGCGCTACGTGCTGCTCGAACCCGGCACCGATACGTTCCCGCCGTTGGACCGCAAACGGGACATCCCGGGCACATTCCAACCCGGCATCGCGGAAGTGATGAGCGGGATCAAGGAAGTGGTCGCCAAGGTCGGCGAGATCCTGGCCTGGACCGAAGCCCAGGCCAACGGCGCTCCCGGCAAGAAGCCGCTGCACAAGGACATCCTTTCCACGCTTTCCAGAACGGATTCCGTCCTCTCCAGGATCGACCGCGTGCTGGTGCGATCGAAATCGCTGGGTCCTTCGCTCCGCGACGGAAGCCGGCTCGCCAAGCACCTGGCCGACTCCCTGAAACACATGGAGCCGCAGCTTCTGCAGGCCCTCGCCTCCACCGACACGGCCCTGGTCCAGGTCCGCGACCTGATTTCGCGAACCCGCACCGTCGCGCAAGAAACCGACACGCTCGTGCACAGGGTTGCCGTTCCGCTGGAACCTCTGGTTCGCGACGACAGCCTGCTGCGCAAGGTGGAACGCACCCTCGAGGTGGTCGACCTGCTGAAGGAGTTCGTCGAAGGCCGCACCAACGTCAAGACCAACATCACTCTCTTTGGCGACAACCCCTCGAAGCGGGGGGAATAGCGGTTCGACCGCTCCGTCGCCACCGACGAATCGCCCGAATGGCACCCCACGAATTGACAATCAATCCTGCGGCATTTTGAGAGATTCGGACCTAGATTTCCAGATATCCTGGTCCGGATGCGGCCTTGAGCCAATTTCCGGCTTCGACGGCCCAAACACCACACCAACCACCCCTCTTCAGGAGTCGTTCATGTCCGCCTCTGTCTCGAATCCCAATCTGAACGGGTCCGGTCTTGGGATCGACATCGGCGCCGCAAGTGTCAAAGTCTGTCGCATCGACGGAAGCTCGATCGCCTGGTCGGAGGTCCGCCCGCACGACGGCGACCTTCCCGGCACCCTGAAGAAGATCCTGGTGGACCGCGGTGTGGAGGCGGGCATTCCCGCCCTGATCACCGGGCAGGAGGGACGCCGCCAGTTCCGCGTCCCCGACCGCATCGCCCCCGCCGCCGTGGAACGCGCCGTGGGCAAGCTGGGTGAAACGGTGGACGCGGTGGTGAGCGTGGGCGGCGAAGACCTGGTGGTGTACACCCTCGATCCCCACAACCGGATCGTGAACACCTACGCGGGCAACAAGTGCGCGTCGGGAACCGGCGAGTTCTTCGCGCAGCAGCTCAAGCGCATGGGCCTGCCCGTGGAGGCCGTGTTCAAGCCCGAAGTCGCCGCCTCCCAGGTCTGCAAGCTGTCCAGCCGCTGTTCGGTGTTCATGAAGAGCGACTGCACCCACAAGCTCAACAAGGGCGAAGCCGACAAGCACGACATCGTGCTGTCGCTGTCCAACGTGATGTCCAAGAAGGTCGTGGATTTCCTGAACCGCGCCCGCATCACCAAAGGACGCGTGCTGCTGGCCGGCGGCGCGACCAAGAACCCCCACCTGGTCCAGTTTCTGCGCGACGAACTCCCCGACGTGGAGTTCCTGGTGCCCGAACAGGCGGCCTGGCTGGAGGCCTGGGGCATGGCCGACATGGCCCGCGAAGAAGGCGCTCCCCTGCCGGCGATCGACGACCTCCTGGGTGACGCCGACATCCAGTACCCGCGCGCCCCTTCCCTGGAACTGGCCAAGGACAAGGTCCGGTTCGTGGAACCCAAGCGCGCGGTCGCGCGCCCCGGTCGCCAGTACGTGCTGGGCATCGACGGCGGATCGACCACGACCAAGGTCGTCCTGCTCGACATGGAGACCAAGGAGATCGTGGCCAGCCACTACGGCCGCACCCTGGGCGACCCCGTCGCCGCCCTGCGCAAGTGCATGGAATCGGTTCGCGAGCAATTGAGCGGCCCGCTGGGCGCGGGTACCGACATCGACATCCGGCTGGTGGCCACCACCGGCAGCTCGCGCGAGCTTCTGGGCGTGTTCTGCGAGACCGGCGGCGTCTACAACGAGATCATCGCCCACACCGTGGGCGTGACGCATTTCGATCCCGACATCGACACCATCTTCGAGATCGGCGGCCAGGACGCGAAGTACGTGCACCTGCGCAACCGCGTGCCGGTGGACTACGCCATGAACGAGGCCTGCAGCGCGGGCACCGGATCGTTCCTGGAAGAATCCGCATCGGGCGACCTCGACATCCACAAGCCGGAACAGATCGGCCCCGCCGCCTTGGCCGCCAAGGCCCCGCTGCGGTTCGGCGAGCACTGTTCGGCGTTCATCAATTCCGACATCCGCAAGGCGATCCAGCAGGGCGCCACCCGCGACGACATCGTTGCCGGCTTGGTGCTGTCCATCGTGTCCAACTACCTGAACCGCGTGGTGGGCAACCGCCGCGTGGGAAGCCACATCGTGCTGCAGGGCGGCGTGGCCAAGAACCCGGCCGTGCCCATGGCCTTCGCCACGCTGCTCGGCAAGAACATCATCGTGCCACCCGATCCGGAACTCATGGGTTGCTTCGGGGTGGCGCTCCTGGCGCTGGAAAAGCACGCCGCGGGCGACCTGGACCAGGGCCAGTGGTCGATCGCCGACATCCTTGCCCGCGAAGTGACCCAGGGCAAGGTCTACCGCTGCAAGGCCTGCGACAATTTCTGCCCCATCCAGATGCTGGACGTGGGCGGGCACAAGTACCATTTTGGCGGGCGCTGCAACCGCTACGCCAATTCCCGTCGCAAGAACACCGGCGCCGAAGATGCGATCGACTGGGTGGAAAAGCGCCACGAGCTGTACTTCGACAAGTATTCGGCCAAGGCCGACGAACTTCCCGAATCGGCCACCGTGGTGGCCGTCCCCGAGGCGTTCAGCGTGCACACGCTGTGGCCGCTCTATTCCAACTTCTTCCACCAGCTCGGGGTGCGTCCGCGCCTGGTGTCCAAGATGGACGAAGGCGGCGTGGCCAAGTGCGAATCCTCATACTGCTATCCAGCAGAGCTGGCCCATGCCGTGACGGAAACCGCCCGCAAGTCCGACGTCGAGTGGTACTTCCTGCCCCAGTTCAAGGCGATGCCCTCCTACCAGGACGACATCCACGCCTGCCTTTGCCCCATCATGCAGGGTGTCCCGTACTACCTGAGGACCGCGCTGGGCCTGGACGATTCCAAGATCCTGCGCCCGGTGCTGGACTTCACCAAGGGCTTCGACGAAGGCTCCGACCCGATGGTGGACGTGGCCGTGCGCCTGGGGTTCACCAAGGCGCAGGGCCGCAAGGCCTGGGCCGCGGCGCTGGCCAAGCAGAAGGAATGCTACGAGGAGGGCCGCAGGATCGGGGCGGAGATCGTCGCCAAGGCGGACGAATCCAAGAAGCCGATCATCGTGCTGTGCGGTCGCCCCTACAACGTGCTGACCAGCCAGGCGAACATGGGGATCCCCCGCAAGTTCGCCACCCGCGGCTACACCGTGATCCCGTTCGACTTCATGCCGTTCCAGGACGAAGAGATCACCGACAACATGTACTGGTACTACGGCCAGCAGAACCTCAAGTCGGCCGTTCAGGTGAAGGCGCACCCCAACCTGTTCCTGTGCTTCGTCAGCAACTTCTCGTGCGCGCCCGACAGCTTCATCCTGCACTACCTGCGCTGGATCCACAACACCAAGCCGTTCCTGATCCTCGAGCTGGACAGCCACACGGCAGACGCCGGCGTGGACACGCGCATCGAGGCGTTCCTGGACATCGTGGAAGGCTACCGGCGCGCCAAGATGACCGAAGACACCATGATGGTGGAACGCGACTGGGACATCCAGCTGGAAGGCAAGAAGACCTGCCTGCGCAACAACGCTTCGGGCGAGGTTGTGGACCTCACCGACAGGCGTGTGCAGATGCTGTGGCCCTCCATGGGACAGCTCGGGACCCGCCTGCTGGCGGGCTTTTCGGAAGCGCAGGGAATCCGTTCGGTGGCGCTTCCCGAACCCGATTTCCACACCGCCTCGCGCGCCCGCGCCGTGGCGTCCGGCAAGGAATGCATCCCGTCCCTGCTCGTGCTGGGTTCGTTCCTGGATTGGTTCGCCAACAACGAGATCGATCCCGAACGCGTGTACGTGCTGTTCATGCCGCTGACCACCGGGCCTTGCCGCACGGGGCAGTACGCGATCTTCTACGAGAACCTCTTCCGCGAGCTGGGCTACAAGAACGTCCTGTGCCTGTCGTTGAACTCCGACAACTCCTACACGGAGCTCGGAACCGACTGGAGCAAGAACGCGATGGTCGGGATCTACTTCTCCGACATGATCCGCGACATCCGCAATTCCATCCGCGCCCTGGCCCAGGACTCCGCGGCGGGCCTCGCGGTCCTGGACAAGATCGAGAAGGAAGCCGTGGAATGCTCCCAGAAGGGCGTCCAGGGCATCTGGAAGAACCTCCCGCTCTGGGCCGACCGCCTGGCCGCGATCCCGCTCAAGAAGACCATGGACGAATCGCGCAAGGTCATGGTGGTGGGCGAGATCTTCGTGCGCCGCGACGAATATTCCGTGTCGCCTCTCACGAACCTGCTCTCCGACCGCGGCATCGCCACCAAGATCGCGGGCCTGGGCGAATGGATCAACTACCTGGACTGGGACCAGGTGCGCCGCTACCGCAAGAGCATGAACGCCTTGCCGCTGTGGAAGCGCCCCTTCTCTGTCGAGGCGCGCAAGCTCGCCTGGATGAAGCTCGAAATGGCCTGGAAGCACCACCAGGAAACCAAGATCGAACACATCCTGTCGCGCACCGGGCTTCTCCCGCCGCCGAGCCGCAGCATGAAGACCATCATGGAGCGCTCCTACGAGTTCGGCGATCCGGAGCTGGAAAGCGAAGCCTCGCTTTCGCCCGCCGTGTCGGCGATCGCCATGGAAGACGGCTGGGACGGCATCGCCATCATCTCGCCGTTCGCCTGCCTGCCGGGCCGCCTGATCGAGGCCGTGTACGCCCCGTGGGCCCGCGACCGAGGACTTCCGGTGATCGCCATCGAGAACGACGGCAACGCCTACCCCCCCAACGTGGTCAGCCGCATCGAGATCTTCGCGCACAACGTCTCGCGCGGACTGCGCGGCGAAGAGGTGGCCGGGAAACCGATCCATCTGGTCGCATGCGAAGTCGATGCAACCCCAGGCGCGGCTTTGGCGACCAAGGAAGGCGAATTCAAGCCTACGAGGTGAACATGGACGTCCTGGTGATCGGCGGAACGGGATTGATTTCCACCGCCATCGTGCAGCAGCTTCTCGATCGCGGGGACCGGGTCACGGTCTTCAACCGGGGCGCGACCCCGGTCCGTTTTCGCGGCGAAGTCGAAAAGCTCTCCGGGAATCGCTGGGAACCGGGTTCGCTGGAAGGCGCCGTGGCCGGTCGCAAGTGGGACGCGGTCATCGACATGACGGCGTTCGCCCCCCAGAACGGCACCCAGCTGGTGGACACGTTCTGGGGCAAGGTGGGCCAGGTGGTGCTTTGCTCCACCGCATGCGTCTATGGCGGTCCCGCAGCGGAACTCCCCATCAAGGAGACCTCGCCGCGCCAGCCGTTCGGCATGTACGGCGTGAGCAAGGCGGGCATCGAGAAAATCCTGTTGGACAATTCCGGTCGCGACGGCACCCACGCGACGTTGATCCGCCCCTCGTACACCACCGGCGAAGGCGCCACCGCCTGCGGCCTGTTCTTCGACGACTCGCTCGTTTCGCGGATGCGCCAGAATCTGCCCGTACTGCTCATGGACGGCGGATTCACTCCGTGGGCCATCTCCCACGTGTCGGACGTCGCGCGCGGGTTCGTGGCCACCCTGGGCAACCCCAAGGCCTTCGCCAACGACTACCATCTCACGTCCGACGAACACACCGACTGGAACGGTGTGTACGCCGCGCTTGCCGAGGCCGCGGGTGGCAGGTTCAACCCCGTCTACGCCCCGTCCGAATGGCTGCGCAAGGTGGCCCCGCGCCGCAGCCTGGGAGCCTGGTTCATCTACCGCTTCCCCAGCGTCTACGACAACTCCAAGGCCAAGGCCGATCTCGGATTTTCCACCACGGTTCCCTTGGTGGACACGTTCCGTCGCCAGATCCGCTGGATGGAAGAAACGGGCGCGCTCAAGCAGGTGGAAGACGAACCCTGCGAAGACTGCCTGATCGACGCATGGAAATCGGGAAAGACGGAAATCGTCGATTCGCGCTGGGTCGACTGGAATCCGTGGGGCAACAACACCGAGAATTGAGCACATGCAGCCCGCCTCGATCGCCGCTCAACCTGGTTTTCTGGCGACCACCACGAGATAGGTGACCCCGAGCTCCTCGAGACTGACCTTGGATTGGATTTCCGAGTGAACCGCGCCGGGTTGGCGCAGAGCGGCCAATTGTTCCTCGGTCGCAGGGGTTTCGTTTCGGACGACGATTTCAAAACCAACGCTCGCCAGGGATTCCACGTGCTCTTTGCTGCGCAGCCTGTTTTGGTAGTGCAACGGTGGATTCAAACATTTCCAAGAGATCGGGCCGTTCGCGAGAAACCCGTGCACGGAACGCCGAGGCGTGGCGTATGCCCAATGATCCTGCAGATCGACATAGTGGATCGCCACGGCTCCAGGCTTCAGGAGTCGGAAGGATTCGCGATGGATCTCCCGCAGGTCATGAGGGGGAATGTGCTCCATCACATGGTAGCTCAGGAACAAATCGAACGACGACTCTTCGAAACCCGTCCGTCGAGCATCGCACGGAGCAGCGTATCGGATCCCGTAGCCGGACTTGAGGTGGTCGCCAAGCCCTCCATCCGCCGGTTCGGTCCATTCCGGCAATCGACTCGCGCAACCCTCCGGATCGAGCTTCCTCAGCAGAGCGATCGCGTCTGCGATGCGACGGGTATCCAGGTGCGGGAAGATATCGATGCAATGGATCTCTTCGGCACCGCATCCCCGCATCGCCAATGGGAGCAGCAGATCCCAACCGGCCCCGATCTCCAGACTCTTCATCCGATCAGGTGGCAGCGCCTCGCGGGAGTTCCGCGTGTACAAATCGAGAACTTCCTTCGCGACCGCAAGCTTGTTCGCCATGAACCAATCGGGCATCATTTTCCGAACATTTTGCAATCGGTTGTTCATCCAGGTTCCACCAGGAACGATGGACAACCCCCATTGAACAGCCGCTTTCAGTCTATGGTCCATACGCGAGAATGTAGAACCCGGATCTCCGTACGAACCGCGCCCTTCGGTTCATGGCTCCTCCGTCTGCGCGCCGCTTTCAGCTCGACGACATCGTGTTCCACGGCCCGCGAAGATCGGACTTGCTCGCCAAGCCCTGATCCGGCAATGGGCCGCAGATCGCACCGAATCCCGGACCCGTGGTCGGAATCTGTACCTTGCTCCTCCACGGAGGATATTTCCATGCGTTTGGCCATCGTCACCGGCGGATCGCGCGGCCTGGGGTTCGCGCTCTGCGAACAGCTTGCTGCCAACGGATTCCACACGATCGAATTCTCGCGTTCGGCACCACACCCGTACTCCATCGTGGTGGATCTTTCCAGACCGCTCGATGCGCGCGCGATCATGGACCGGGCTTTGGCGCACAACGATCCATCGCGTGTGACCGAAATCGTCGCGATCCACAACGCGGGCGCGCTCGATCCGATGGGTCCGGTCTCGCGCAAGGAACCCGAATCGGTAGCCCGCAATCTGGAAGCGAATCTGATCGGAGGCGTCCAGTTCTTCGCCTCCGTGATCTCGCGATTCCAGGACACGGACTGCCGCAAGGTTCTCGCGAGCGTTTCTTCGGGAGCCGCGCTGCGCCCATTCGCGGGATGGTCCTTGTACTGTGCGGCCAAAGCCGGATTGGACCATTTCGTGCGCACGCTGGCCTTGGAGCAGAAATCGGAACCATTCTCGTTCACCGCAATCAATATCGACCCTGGTGTGATGGACACGGCCATGCAGGAAGGAATCCGCGCCGCCGCCAAGAGCGATTTCCCCGATGTCGAGCGGTTCGTACAGCGCAAGGAAAACGGACAGCTCGTCGCGCCAGACCGGGTCGCCAAGGCGGTTCTACGCATCCTCGATCGGAAGGATCTCGCACAAGGCGAACGGTACGCTACAATGGACCATCTCAAATAAATCAGCCCGAAGAGATCCGAGTCGCCGGAAAACGGAGGGCCGAAGCCATCGTTCGCCGACGGACGCCACCGATTGTACTACGATTCGCAAACGATGACCGACGCGAATTCGACCCTGCTCGACCGGATCCTGACCGAAGCCAAGCTGTCCAACCACGACGTGGTGGCGGCGTCAGAGGGCAAGCTCAACCACAAGAACGTCCAGAAGGCCCGCGTCGGGAACCGTCCGGTCACCGATCGCGTCGCCCGCAGCCTGACCGACACCGTGAACGCGCTGCTGCAGCCGGAAGAACCCTGGACTCCGCGCAGGCTGTTTCCCGGCTACCCGCGAGGCAAGGCGGTGGTGGCGTCGGACAACGCGACATCGGGCTCGGAGGAAGACGAAACATGACCCCGCGCACCGCCGAGGAATGGGCGCAGACCCTGGATCTGCTGCCGCACCCCGAAGGCGGCTGGTACCGCGAGACGTGGCGCGCGAAGGAAAGCATCCCGCGCGAGGCCCTGCCCGAGGGATTCGGGGGCGACCGGTCGGCGGGGACGTGCATCTACTTCCTCCTGCGAAGCGGATTCCCCAGCCGCCTGCACCGGATCGCCTCCGACGAAATCTGGCACTGGTACCAGGGTTCGCCGATTTCCGTCCATGTGTTGCACGAAGATGGATCGCACCTGGAAATCGTCCTGGGACCCGACATCGTGTCCGGACAGACCTTCCAGGCGGTGGTGCCGGCCGGGGCCTGGTTCGGCGCCATGTCGCGAGGCGAATGGTCGCTTTGCGGGTGCACCGTGTCGCCGGGGTTCGATTTCGCCGATTTCCAGCTCGGGACGCGACGCGAGATGCTGGAAAGATTCCCCGACCATCGGGGAATCGTCGAGTTCCTCACGCGCGAAGAACCCGCCTGAACGGGATCTCGATCGGTCGCCGACCGCCGATCAGTCGCAGCAACAGCCTCGACGTCGCGCATGTTCGCGGTAGAGTGCCTCGTACTGGTCCACGATCGAATCGATCGAGAACAACCGGATCGAGCGCTCGCGCCCGGCTTGTCCGAACGCCTTGGCCATGTCGGGATCGTTGGACAATCTCACGCACGAGGCGGCCATGCCCTCCACGTCCCCCACATGATGCAGGAAACCCGTCGCACCATGTTCGACGACCTCGGGAAGCCCGCCGGCCAGGGCCCCGACCACCGGCACTTCGCAGAGCATGGCCTCGAGCGGAGCCAGACCGAAGCTTTCGCCGTCGGACGGAAACAGGAACACGTCGGCGTTGGGAATGATCCTCGATACGTCGTCGGTGACCCCCAGAAGCCGCACGCGGTCGCGCACCCCTTCCCGTTCGGCCACCTCCAGGGCGAGCCCGAGATCGGGACCTTCGCCCGCCAGGGCCAGTACGCCGTCGACGCCCTGACCGACGGCCCGGGCGAACGTGCGCACCACGTCCTGGACCCGCTTGACCGGACGGAAATTGGATACGTGGAGGAACACCTTGCGCCCGGTGTCGCCGGGCAGGAACCTCGGATCGCGGGGTCGTGGTCGGAACAGTTCGTGGTCCGCGAAGTTGTGGATCCTCCGCACCTCCGTCTCCGGATGGAATTCCCTTTCCGTGACATCCTTGAGCCAGTCGGAAACGGCCGTCACGGCGTCCGAGCGGTTCAGGCAGAACCGGACCATGTCGCGATAGGACGAATCCTGTCCGACCAGGGTGACATCGGTCCCGTGGAGCGTGGTGATGATCGGGGAATGGCACGGCGAAAGCATCTCGCGCGCCAGGAATGCCGCAGCCGCGTGGGGGATCGCGTAGTGGACGTGGAACAGGTCGAGCTTGTGGTGGCGCCAGACCTCGGCGAGCTTTGCCGCCAGCGCCAAGGTGAACGGGGTGTGCTCGAACACCGGGTAGTGGAGGGCCCTGACTTCGTGGAAGATGATTCCGGGCTCGGGTTCGGAACGCAACCGGTGGGGAATGCTGGAGGTCACGAAGTGGATCTCGTGGCCCCTCCTTGCCAACGCCCTGCCGAGCTCGGATGCGAGAACCCCGGAACCGCCCGGGGAAGGCATGCAACTGATGGCGATCCTCATGTCAGAACTCCGCGCTCGCGAGGGCGCACGGATCGGCGACCTCGGGAAGTTCGTCGCAGACGAAGCCTTCCGCGTGGCGGACGCGGATGCGGCTTCCCAGGAACCGTCCGCGCGATTCCAGCAGCTCGCGGAACGACGCGCCGGAAATCGGCGTGGCCGGACCTTCCTGGCCGAACTGCGAGACGTAGGCCTCGATGGCCTTCCTGCGGACCTCCCAGTCCTGCGAGACGTCGACGCAGAAATCGGGATCGGCGTCGCGCGCGCCCATCCAGTGGAAGATCCTGGAGGGACGGAAAGGGCGCCCTTCCAGCGGGTACTTCGCCAATCCCGCCAGGAACCCCGCCGAGCGGACCAGCTGGCAGACCTGCTCGTGGTCGGGATGCCGGTCGTGCCCAGGATGCGTGAAGACCACGCGCGGGCGGTGCTCCCTCATGAATTCCGCGAAGCGGTCGCGCAACCCCGTGTCGCGGGAATCGAGGAATCCGTCGCGGAACCCGAGGTTGTGGCGTTCCACCCCCAGGATCCTCGCCGCTTCGCGGGCTTCGGAAAGGCGTTCCGCGGGAGTGCCGCGGGTTCCCATTGACGCGTCGGACACGTCGAGGATCGCGCCGCGACGCCCCAACCGAGAAAGCTTCGCGACGGTGCCACCCATGCCCAGCTCCACGTCGTCGGCGTGCGCTCCCACGCAAAGGAAATCCAATCCGTCGTTCATCTGGCCTCCCACACGGTGTGGACCGGCTCGTCGGGATCAACATGTTCGGCGAGCCTGCGCAAAAGCCCCGGCTGCCCCAGGTGCTGCTCCAGGGACCAGGGCGACACGACCCGTTCCTGCACCCCTCCGGCCCCCATGATCGCCCACAGCCGCCCCAGGACGGACAATTCCTGTTCATGCCGACCCGACAACGCCTTGAGCCTGGACAGGCGCAAGCGCGATTCGAACGAGGCCATCTTCTTCCCGAACGCCTCCACCGAGGCGTCGGAGCCGATCTGCTCCAGGTAGTCGGCGCGGGCGTCGGCCCAGGTCCTGCTCCATTGGACGGATTCCGGATGCATCGATTCCACGTAGGCGTTCTTGAGAGGATCCCACGGCCCCGAGGCGCGGGCGGGCGGGTTCCATCCGGCCCGGAGGGCTTCGGGCCAAGGGCCGGCGGGAAGGATGGTGCAGGAGGCGCGCGGAAGCGCCGGAGCCAGGGACGCTCCGATCGAGCGGGAAACCTCGCCCAGGCAGGCGAAATACGCGAACTCGCCAGGTCCCAGGACATGCGCGAGCACCGGGAAGATCTCCTCGGCGGCGAACGGCCGGCTGACGACGTCGTGCGAAAAGCGTTCGATCTCGCGTTCCAGGATGGAAGGCACGGACTTGACGGGAACCGTCCAATCCGCCCCGTCGGTCAGCACGCCGCCCAGCGACACGACGCGGCGGCGCCCGCCGTCGTCTCCGATCCGGAACAGACGCAGCCGGTCGGGCCAGGAACGCACGGCGACCTTCAGACCCGCGGCGGAAGCGGCGGCCATTCCGGCCGACAACGCCCTGTGGACGCCTTCGGGCGAACGCGCGAAGGTCCTGTAGGTTCGCCTCGCCAGCGAACGCACCTCGCTCCAGCGGGCGTCGACCACCACCAGCCTGTCGCCGAACCAGTGGCGCAGGCACGCGACCATGAGCGAGGAGAGGTCGTTCGAACCGCCATCCAGCAACGGGAGGAACGCGGAATCGGGCCACACCGAAGCGGCCCAGGAGCGCATGCCTCGCGGGTCCGTGAACGGGATGTCGCCAACGGGACGAATTCCGTCGTCGATCCCCGGATGCGAATCCAGCACGCGACCTGTGACGGGATCCAGGAGGCGGCGCACTTCGGCCAGGTCGGAATCGTCGCCGGCCACCCAGAACAGGGCGCGCACGGGCAGGCCCAGGCGCACCGACATGCGCTCGGCGTGGGCCACGGCGGCGTGGGCCTTGAGCCACACGAACAGCGGGCCGCCGGCGACGCCCGGCTGCTGCCCGGTGAGCACCACCGGCGCGACACCCGACAAGATCTGTCCCAAGGACTGGGCCACGGCCTTCCCCTGGCCGTCGGCGACGCGCCTCAGGAGCCCGACCTTCTCCGACGGCATCCATTCCCGCGCGGGCTTCCACGATTCCAGGACGCCCAGCCGCCTGCGCAGGACCGGCAACGAGGCGTCGTTCCCGCCCGGGAGAAGCTGCGAGGCCACCGAAGGCACCAGGCTTGTCCACGGTTCGCACGGGTGCGGACGGATGCCCGCTCGGCGCAGGGTCATGGTTTCCTCCAGAGCACGGCCTGGCGCGGACTGTCCGGCGCGGCCGGGGAACCGTCGGAGGTCCCCATCACGGCCACCTTCCGCAGACCCGCCGCCCGTGCCAGCCGGTCGATGTCGTCCATTTCCCAGAGTCTCACCTTTTCAAGGTACTGTTCCGGCGGCCGATCGCCCCTCTCGACGGAAATCGTCTTCACCACCCTGTCGCCGACCAGGGCGCGCTCCTGCACCACGCGTCCGTCCCCGAACGGGCGCTCGTCGCGCTCCACCAGGTTGGAGCGCACGTGCGAAGGGTTCGGCAGATCCTGGAAGAACCATCCGCCCGGAGCCACCATCGAAGCGAGGGTCGCGAACAGGTCGGCATCGGCGGCGGCGGTGTCCAGGTACCCGAACACGGTGAAGAAGCTCGCCACCAGCCCGAAACTCTCCTCCCGGAACGGAGGATGGCGCAGATCGCAGCGGACCACCGGTCCGGCACCGGTCGATCGCGCCCTGGCCAGAAGATGGCCGGACAGGTCGACGCCCACGGCATCGCATCCGCGATCGCGCAGGCAGCGCAGATGCCGCCCGGATCCGCATCCGGCGTCCAGCACCTTGCCCCGGATGTCGCCGGTCCAAGAAAGAAGAGAGGCCACCTGGCGGGCGGCCTCGTCGGGATCGCGATGGCTGTAGAGTTCCTCGTAGAGGGGCCCGAACCATTCCCGGAACCACTCATCCACCCTATGGCTCCCGCTCAGGACAACGCGGCGGCGCGTCCCAGGACGGCGACGGCTTCCAGCGCTTCGGCGGGCGAGAATCCGGCCGAGATCCAGGTGTCGGCGTTGCGGCGACGGGCCTTGATGCGGGTGGGCTTGCGCTTGCCGATCACGCCGAAGGGGCAGCCCATGAACTCGGGCAGCACGTCGAAGTAGCGGTAGAGGCTGGCGTGGCGGATCCAGGTCTTTTCCTCCACGAGGACGGCGTCGCATTCGGGAAGCCCGCCGTTCTCCAGCGGGTATTCGCCGCGCACGGCGTTCACCTGGTGGCCCTGTCCCCCGACGGCCTGACGGAAATTGTCTGAGATGGATGCGTCGTCGCTGACGAGAACGAGCTTCATGTTGATTACCTCATGGCTGTCGGTTTGCCTGATGCGGATCGCGAGGCGTTCCTCGTCGATCCGTGCACACGCCCGGCGGGGCTCGAACCCACGACCGACGGATTAGAAATCCGTTGCTCTATCCAACTGAGCTACGGGCGCCGGAATCGGATTTGCCCCGATAAGAGCCTACAACGTAGGCAGTCGCGGCCCGGGTGTCTACCCCGACGTGCCGCCGGGCACCCTCCGAAGGCTCACGGCGGAACATTCGCGCGAAGCTCCCTGGCGATCTTGGCGGCCACGCGCACCGATTCGTCGGGATCGCGTTCCAGCACGATCAGGACGGGTTCGGCTCCCGGCGCGGCCAGCCGCCCGAGCACCATCGCAGTCTCCAGCCGCAGCGGGGCCCATGGATCTTCCGACAACGCCTGCAGACCCGACAGATCGGAATCCACGGGCGTCTCGCCCAACGTGACCAGGGATTGCCTGCGCTCCTCGGGAGGCACCTCGGGATCGAGCGCGATCCGCCACAGCGCCTGGCGGGCGGAAGCCCCTCCGGCGAGGATCCGCCGACGCAGCACCGACATCGCGACGGGATCCGTCTCGATCTGGGAAGCGGCCCGGACCGCGAGCTCCGACACGTCGGAGCGCAGAAGCCTCTGCTGGAGCAGATCCACGACCGGCTGCAGGGTGGCGGCGTCCAGCACCGGAGTCGGGCACTTCACGACGGGAACCACGACCGGCGCGGGATCCCGCAACGGGGGCAGATCCCACTTGACCGACACCCACCAGCCTGGATTGTCGAATCCGTCGAGCTTGCCGGGCGGAGGGGTGTCGTACCAGCCGAACGAGGTTCCACGCAGGATCCAGGCCTGGAATTCGGACAGACCGAACGAGACCACGATGGGCTTGAGCGTCGCCGAAATCCCGATGCTCTGCCGCCAGGTTTCGTCTTCCCACGAAGACTCCCACCCGACGGAAAACGGCAACTTGAACGCGGTCTCCAGCGCGAAATGCGGCACGAAATCCAGGCCGTCGTCGCCGGGCCTCATGGAAAGCGCGCCCCGGGCCCGCAGGAATTCCCAGGTCTGGGCCGCACCCACCCATGCCCGCCCCGGCACCCAGGCCATGTCCTGGCTGTCGCGGCCGAACAGATGGCTTTCCACCGGGAACAGGAGTTCGTCGAACCCGATTCCCAGATCGAACGGGGACGGCCCTTCCGACAGCAGCCCCACCTTCAGGCCAAGGCCGATCCCGTCGGAAAGCGACGCTTCCACCGCCAGCCTGTCGGTCACGGACGTCTCCAATCCCAGCGCGAAAGGATGGCGCACGACAGGATCCGACTGGAGCGGATCGGTCTGGAACTGGTTGTTGATGAACCCTGCCCGGAGCCTGCCGGGTTCGTCTAGCCCGGGGTCCGGGGTGAACGGTGTCGCGGTCCCGAATGCTTGCCCGGCGAGGACGCACGCGGCGGCAAATCCAGCGAGATGCGCATGGGGTCGATTTCCGCGGTGTCCAGTTCTCTCCACTGACCTGCCTCCAGTCCGTCGAGAGTCCATTGTCCCACGCCCACGCGGCACAAGTCCAGCACATCGCGATCCAGGACCTCCATCATCCGGCGGATCTGGCGGTAGCGCCCCTCGCGAAGCTCGAGCGTCACGATCCGTCCTTTTTCCCAGATGCCGCAAGGTTTGAGCGGAAGCTCGCCCGGGAACACGATGCCGCCGTCGCGGATCCGCGCCACGTCCTGGGGCGAAAGCGGCGCGTCCAGTTCCACCACGTAGCGCTTGGGGTGGTCCCAGCGCGGGTGCGTGAGCCGGTGCAGGAGCTCGCCGTCGTCGGTGAGCACCACCAGCCCGCGCGAGGGGTAGTCCAGGCGGCCCGCGTAGACCAGGCGCTGGAAGGATTCCGGCAGCAGGTGGTAGATGGTCTTGCGCCCCTGCGGATCGTCGCGGGTGGTCATGACGTTGATCGGCTTGTGGAACAGGACCACGCGTCCGCCCAGCGGGGGCAGCACCCGTTTTCCGTCCACTTCCACGACGGAATGCTCGGTCACCTGCACCGACAATCCCCGCACCCGCTCGCCGTCCACGGTCACGCGGGCGTCGCGGACCAGTTCTTCCACAGACCGCCGCGATCCCAGGCCGCAGGAGGCCAGATACCGGTTGATCCTCACTTGAGCTCCCCCACCGCGTCCAGCAGAAGCCCCCAGCGCAGTCCCAGATCGGACACGCAGGCGGATTCCGGCTTGAGGTGTTCGACCGCGAACCCGAGCACAGCGAGGCCGGCGGTGATGATCTCGGAACGGGCGGCGGTCAGTCCCGGCACCTTGGCGCGCAGGTGGTGCGGAAGCTTGTCGAGCTTTTCCAGCCACTTGTCCACCAGCTCCACGGTCAATTCGCGTCCTTCCACCCGCAGTCCGTCGTAGTCGGACATGCCCAGTTCCATGGCCACCAGGGTGGTGGCGGTTCCGCCCACGGCCACCAATGTGCAGCCCGCGTAGGTCGGTTTCTTCACCTCGGCTTCGCGGAAGCCGAGCTTCAGGTGCTTCAGGAGCGCCTCGCGCGTCTTTTCGCGGAACATCTCGTGCATGCGCACGGCGCCCAGCGGCATGCTCGCCACGCGCTTGCCGTTGTCGATCTCCAGGCTGCCTCCGCCCAGGTCGATCACCACGAGCTTCTTGGCGTCGGGATACCTTGCCTGGACGGCCCGGCGCACCAGCCGGCCTTCGTCCTCGCCGGTCAGCACGCGCGGCTCCAGGCCCAGCACACGCTGGACAAGTTCCGTCGCGGCCTCGGGGTTGGCCGACTTGCGCACGGCCTCGGTCATGCCCACCACGCGAAGCCGGGCGCCCACCAGGGCGACGGACCTGCGGAATTCCAGCAGGCTGGCCTCCAGGCGCGAGAGCGCCGCCACCGACAGATGCTGACCGGGCTCCCAATCCTTGCCGATGCGCGGAACCGATTCCTTCTGCAGGCGCGCCTTCCAGCCCTCGGACGTCTTTTCCGCCACCAGGAGCAGGGCCGAATTGGTCCCGACGTCGATCACCGCCTCAAGCATCGCCGGATTCGCCTTCCGGCACCGGGGCGGGAACCTGGGGCTCCATGCGCTTGCGGAATTCGTCGGCCATGCGGGCGGGGTCCATCAAAAGGACCCTCGCGTGCAGCACGGCCTCGTCGACGGCGTCGGCGCCGAATTTGTCCATCCAGCCGGTCACCAGGTCGCTGGTGGTGGATCCCGGAGCGAGTCCGTCGCGGATCTCCAGCGCGAGTCCCAGCGCCAGGCGCACGCCCAGCCCCCGGGTTCCGTCGTCCCTTTCGGCGATCAGCCGGTCCAAGCGTTCGATGCGGGATTTGAGTTCGTCTGTGTTGGTGGGTTCTTGGTTCTGCATACGTGTGGTGGACGGGAAAAGTAGCCCCTTCGCCGGTATGCCTATCATTCCTGGGCATGATCGAATTCGTACGCGGCAAGGTGCACGCCCGGGAACCGGGGCGATTGGTGATCGACATCGGCCCGTTGGGGTTGTCGGTGGACGTTCCCGCCAGCGTGGCGCTGCAGGCTCCGCCGCCGGGCGAATCCATCGTGCTCCAGACGCAGTTCCTGGTGCGCGAAGACGCCATGCAACTGGTGGGATTCGCCTCCGACCTGCAAAAACGCATGTTCAATTCGCTCACGAGCGTGTCGGGGATCGGCCCCAAGGTCGCCCTCAAGGTGCTCGGCGAGATCGATCCGGGCGAACTGGCCGGCGCCATCGTGCGCGGCGACGTGGCTCGGCTCACCAAGCTCCCCGGGATCGGCAAGAAGACCGCCGAAGTCCTGGTCGCTCATTTGCGCGACGCCATGGGGAAATCGTCCAAGGCCGGGCACATGCCGGTCCTGTCCGCCCCGGCGTCGGGATCCGTCGCGACCGTTCCATCCGCCCACGCCGATGCCGTCCTGGCCCTGCAGGCGCTGGGACTGGACGCCGCCCGGGCCTCCGCATCGGTGGCCAAGGCGCTGGAAGCCTTCGGCGAGAGTCCGTTCGACACATCCAAGCTCGTGGCCGAAGCCCTGCGGCGGATCTGAGCGGAGACCGAGCAGACTAACTACCTTCCCACAGGTATGGAAAGGCGCCCCGACTCCGGTCCTGGCGCCGATCGACCCTTCCGCGGCATCATTGGCCGCGGGCAATTCTTTGGCCAGCGAATTCGGACCCACCAAGCCTCGCTTCGGAGGAAATGTCCGATCCGATGAGATCGAAACGACGGAGGAATCCTTGCCCAATTCTTGGTATCTGATGGAAGCTGTCGCCGACGGGGCGGAAACACGCAAGGTTCCTCTGTCGAAAGACGATCCCAAAGGCGTCCTGGCCATCCTTGAAGCGGCCGTCCGCGACGGGAAGACCCTGCGCGACGCCAACCTGCCCGGGGCGCCGTTGCACGGTGCGGCCTTGCGCAAGGCCAACCTGGAATCCGCCAACCTCGCGCGCGCCGACCTGTCCGACGCCAATCTGCGCGGCGCCAACCTGGAAGACGCCGAACTGGCCCACGCGATCCTGGCCGGCGCCAACCTCAAGCACGCCGATCTTTCCGGAGCCAACCTCCAATCGGCCGACCTGCGGGGCGCCAACCTCCAGAAAGCCAACCTGGAAGGCGCCGATCTGTCCGAATGCGATCTCACGGGAGCGACGCTCGCGGGAGCCAACCTGGACGACGCGATCCTGGTTCGCGCCAAGTTCGTCAAGGCCGACCTCGCCGAAGCCAAGCTCAACCGCACCGATTGCCTGGAAGCCGACTTCCGCGAAGCCCGCATGATCGACGCCGATCTCGTGGAAGCCCGCATGATCTCCACCGACCTGCGGGGCGCGAACCTCATGCTCGCCGAATTCCAGGGCGCGTTGCTGCGCCACGCCAAGTTCGAGGGCGCGGGGCTCGGGGCCGCCGACTTCACCGGTGTGTCGGTGGAGGAAACCGACCTCTCGCAGGCCGAGCTGGACCACGCGACGGGCTTGCCCAGCAAGCACACCCGCCACTGGAAGACCATCGTGCACGGCAAGGAAGACGCGCGGATCCTGCTGCAGTCCCACGAAGATCTGGTCTCGGCGGTCGAACAGGCCGCACTGGAAGGCCGCAGCCTCCAGACCGCCGACCTCGCCGGCGAAGACCTCTCGCGCGCCATGCTGCAGGAGATCGACCTGCGCTGGGCCGACCTGGAAGGCGCGAAGTTCGAAGGAGCCCTGCTTTCCGCCGCCCGCATGCGCGAGGCCCGCTTGACGGAATCCGTCCTCAAGGGCGCCGACCTCGAGGACGCCCACCTGCAGGAAGCCAGCCTGGAACGCGCCGATCTCCGCGACGCCAACCTGCAGGGCGCCTGCCTGGAAGGCGCCGATCTCACCGAGGCGAACCTGGCCAACGCCGACCTGCGACGCGCCAACCTGCGAGGCGCCCGCCTGGCCGGCGCCAATCTGGAAGGTGCGCGCCTGGACGGGGCCGACACCGAGGGAGCCGTGTTCGAGGAGAGCGAATCGTGAAATCGCCGATCTTGATGGCCCTCGCGATCTGCGTCGCCGCGGCCCGGGCCCAGGACGACAGGATCGCGGTCGCGCGGAAATTGTCCGGCGCCGGACAGCACGCCCAGGCCATCTCGGAATACCGCAAGGCCCTGGAAAAGGCCCCCAACTCCTCGCAGATCTGGCTGGAACTGGCCGAAACCCGCATGTCGGCCGGACAATTCCAGGCCGCGTCCGGGGATTTCTCGCGCGCCGTGCGATTGGAACCCACCAACCTCCGCGCCCAGAGGGGCCTGGCGACGGCGGTGGAAAAAAGCGGCAACCTCCAGCGGGCCCTGCTCGAATGGAGGCGCGCTTCGCAGCTGGCCCAAGGCCCCGAACAAGCCGAGGCGGAAGCCAACGTGGATCGCCTGATGGCGTTGGTGGGCCAGGCCCCCGCGCCAAAAAACGTCGACACCGCGAGATCCGCCCCGCAGGGCGACCACAAGCCGCCGCCCTCGTCGACCCCGGCCAAGGTGAAGTCGGAGGACTCCGACCCCGCCGACGTGAAGAAGGCCGTCGCGAGCTGGAAAGCCGGCCAGCGCGACAAGGCGCTGGAGATGCTGCGCGGGATCATCAAGAAGTCGCCTTCCACCGAAGCCTACTACTACGCCGGCCTCATGCGTCTGGAAGAGAAGAAGCTCGACATGGCCGAGTTCAACCTCAAGCAGGCCGTGTCCGACAAGGAGCTGGGCGCCGCGGCCTGGTACTGGCTGGGGCGCACCCAGGAAGCCCGCAAGAAGCCGGCCGAGGCCAAGGCGTCGTTCCACAAGTCGCTGGCCCTGGATTCCAAGGGCGAGTTCGCCGCCGAAGCCAAGGCGCGCATCCAGCCCGAACCGAAGAAAAACGTCCACGACACGACGCGTCCGGCCGCTGCCCCCAAGGAAATGGTGAAGCCCGAGGCCGCCCCGCCCATGCTTCCCGATACCCTCTGGAGCCTCTATTCCTGGACGCCCCCATCGCTCAAGATCCCCTCGGGCGATGGATCTGCCGCCGGCAAGCTGCTGGACGAGGCCTCCAAGCAGATGGCCGCCAGGCAGAACGACCTGGCCCTCTCGTCGCTGGAACAGATCAAGCTCAAGGAATCCGCATCGCCCATCGCCAACCTGGTGGGATTGGCCTCGGCGGTGGTGTACGAAGCCATGGGGATCCATCCCAACGCCCTGGGGCAGGTGGAAGGATTCCTGAAGGACCACCCCAAGCATCCGTTCGCCGACTACGCCAAGTTCGTCGCCGGGATCTCGTTGTTGAGGTCGGGCAAGCCCGATTCCGCGGCCACGCTCCTGGGGCCGCTTCCCATCGCGACCAAGGGCTCCATGTGGACCGAAGCCGACCGGCAATCGGCGCTCGGCGAGGCCCTGCGCCTGTCGGGCAAGCCCGCCGACGCCCTGGCGGCTCTGCGCCTTGCCTTCCAGGCCGAAACCGACGTCAGATCCCGTCGCAGCATCGCCCTTCGGATGTCGCGCGAAGCCGCCAAGGCCAGGACGCCCGACCAGGCCCTGGTGGCCCTCACCCAATCGCGCAAGGCCTGCGACAAGTCCCCCGCCTGCCTGCAGGTGGAAGTCACCGAAGCCGACCTCCTGTGGGGTTCGGGCAAGCACCAGGACGCCGCGGGGCTCTATTCGGAAATCGCCCGGAACTGGCCCAACTCCACCGAAGCCCCGTGGGCCATGTACCAGTCGGGCAACGCGTTCCAGAAACAAGGCAAGAGCGATCTCGCGGCATCCACCTGGAAATCGCTGATCGAACGTCATCCGGAAAGCTACTGGGCGGGACAAGCCCGTCTGCGTCTGGAAGACGCCGTGTGGCGCACCCGCTACAAGGGAAGCAAATGACCTACTCGACCTCGCAGGAAGTCCTGCTGCGGCATTTTTTCACCAACGTCGACAAGGACGTCTACTGCGCCACCGACGCCATGCCCATGGCGTTGTGGGCGTTCCTGGAGGGCGGCTACAGCCGTTCGCAGGCGTCGATGCGCGACCGGTTCCTGCAGATCTTCGAGGAGATGCGGGAAAAGGACGAATCCAGTCCCTCGGTGGAGGAAATGGCCGACGCCGTGGCCGCCAGCCGCCTTCCGCAGCTGGATGGCGCCCTGAACAAGGCGTCGGCGTTCATGTCCAAGTGGGCCGTGGAATACGGCCACAACAGCCTCAAGGACAGTTCGGTCGACCGGTTCGCCATCGAGGGCGTGAGCCAGCGCGCCGCCAAGCTCCTGGAACACAGCCAGCTGGGCGCCTTCCAGGAAAAGAGCACGCGCTATCTGGATTTCGGGAAGGACGACTTGGTCTTTTCCCAAGGGCTTCTGGACAGTTCCTGGGGGGAAGAGGCCAAGTGGCAGGGCCGCCAGATGATGGTCGCCTACCGCGAGTTCCTGGATCGGCTCAAGGCGCACTTCGAGAAGTCGCTCCCGCGCAAGGAATTCAAGACCGAAGCCGCCTGGAAGCGCACCGCCCACGCCCGCGCCTTCGACGTCGCCCGCTACATGCTGCCGTGTTCCGTGCGCACGAGCCTGGGAGCCACCCTCCCCTCCCGCGAGACCGAACGCCACATCGCCGCCCTGCTGGCGTCGCCGCATGACGAAATCCGCCAAATCGCGGCCCTGATGCGCGACGAGGCCGTGAAGCTCAACCCGGGCCTGCTCAAGCATGTGCAGCCAAACACCTACCTGGAACGGACGCTGGGGCCCATGGTCGAAGTGGCCGGATCCCTGGGCTTGAGCCATCCCGTCCAGGCGAGCGAGCCGTCGATCGAACTGGCCTGGATCTCGCCGGATCTGGAGATCACCGCCCTGGCCGCGGCGCTTTCGGCCACCGAGCGCCTGCCCATGGGCGTCGGACACATCCGCGAAGGCCTGCGCAAGGCGGGCCCCGAAGCCATCGCCCGGGTCGCCCGCGCGGCGTTGGAATCACGCGGTTCGTGGGACGAATGGCCCAAGGAATTCGCCGTGGGGCAAATCGGGTTCGACATGGTCCTGGACTTCGGCGCCTGGCGCGACCTGCAGCGCCACCGTGTGGGGTTGCAGCTGCGCGCGCGCCCGACGTCGTTCCTGGGCTATTCCATCCCCGAAGAACTCCACGAGCCGACGCTCGTGGACACTCTGGACCATTACCGCCGCGCCATGGACCGCGCCAGCGAGTTCCACGCGCGCCTGTTCCGCGAACGTCCGTTCGACGCCGACTACGTGGCCTGCCTGGGGCACCACTGCGCCTGGACCGCCGCGATGGACCTGCGGCAGTGGGCCTACCTGGTGGAACTGCGCTCGGGAGCGTCGGGCCACACCAGCTACCGCCGCATCGCCCACCAGATGGCGCGCCTGGTCATGCCGCACGTCCCCAACCTCGCGCCCTACCTGCGCGTGGACTGGACCGGCGAGACCGACCGCCGCGTGGCGGAAGAACGCACCCAGGCCAAGCTCGCCAAAGCCCTCAAGGGGGCCTGAGTGGACAAGCTCGAACACCTGTTCGAACTCCAGGCATCGCTCAACGACCGCATCTTCGGAAAACGCGCCCTCAGGGGCCTGGATGGACAAATTCTGTCCACCGCGCGGCTGGTGGAACTC
>JAKPQQ010000238.1 GCA_029557215.1 Fibrobacterota bacterium
GTGCAGATCACGTTCTTCCTGATCGGCGCCGAGCCGAGGCTGGAAGACCCCAAACCGGGCCAGAAAGCGACCACCAAGGACAACCCCGTCCAGGACGAGAAGCTGGTGGAAAAGAAGAAGATCTTCACCCTGGAAGAGCACTTGGCCGCGCCCAGGAAGGGGCCGGTGATCCATGTGGGGATCTTCTTCGATGGCACAGACAACAACCGAGACCGCGATCGCCCCAAAGGGCGCGACACGAACATTTCCAAGTTGTTCGATCTGTACAACCACGACAGCGAAACGCGATACAAGTTCTACTTCGAGGGCGTCGCGACAGGCAACTGGAAGGAGTCGGATTTCCCGACCGGAGGCTTGTTCGGTCGAGGAATAACCGATCGAGTCCGCCGAGCTTGGGCGCAACTGGAAAGCGTGGCGAAAAAACATCCCAACAGCGAAATCCGGTTGTCGGTGTTCGGATTCAGCCGCGGGGCAGCAACGGCGTTGGCGTTCATCAACCATATCATGGCGCCTTCGCGGATCCTTCCTGGACACATCAAGGCGCCGTTTGACAAGATCTGGTTCGCTGGCATCTTCGATGCCGTGGGCTCGATCGGAGTCCCCGGCGATTCCGACGAAGGCGACCACGATCTACGCGCGTTGAAATCGCGCATCCGCAGCCTGAAGCATCTGGTTTCGCGCGACGAACGGCGGCTCCTGTTCCCCTTGACCAGCATCCGGACCGGGCCGGGTGCCGCATTGCCCAAAGGGTGGTCGGAATTCTTTTTCCCGGGAGTCCACTCCGATGTCGGGGGCGGCTACGAAAACGAGGTGTTCCGCGAGCCGGTTCCGCAAACCCACAAGGACCAAGACCACACCCAGGTCGCGACCGAAATTCGGATCGACAAGCAAGATCATCTTTCGCGCATCGCGGGGTGGGCCATGTACGATGCCGCCGCCAAGGCCGGAGTTCCGATGCATGAAACCGATGTAATTGGAGCATTCCCTCATGACGTTGTAGCGGCCCGCCTATTCACCGGAGAAGACATGTCCCAGGAAGGTCCGGAGAACGGCTGGACACTCTTCGAGCAGGCCCATGGTCGCGACCAACGTGTACAGGAATCGTTGGATCGACTTCGAATCCCCCCAGCCTTGTTGCCACTCTGGAAATCGCGCAACGAACCCGCCGCTTTTGCAAAACTGATCGACCACCGCCACCCCGACTACACCTCGCAGATCGCACCTTTTGTCCACGATTCCATGAGCTGGAAAGATCCGCGAGGGATCGGGAGGTCGGTCGGCATGGCTCCCGGGGAGCGGAACATCTTCTATCGAGGCGCGAACACATGAGCAAAAAACACCTGATGTTCGGCCTGGGACCGGTTATCGCCTTGCTCGGGGTTTGGCTGTTCCGCTACGATCTGTCGTTTGGTCCATACTACACGATCTACGACATGACCGTGACGGACACCCTGGAGGCAAGCCACGCGGGAAGTCTGTTGTTTGGGCAGCACTCGTTCATGGCGGGATCCTTCAGAGGCAACGCCGTGAACATCGGGGTGAGCGCACCTATCCCGGATACCACCGTCCAGGAATATGCGGATCCCCCAAAGCGAGATCCGAAGTATTATACGACCGATACGGATGGAAGGAGAACTTACAATGGCCCTTCGGTTCCTGATCCACCTTCCAGGTACGTGAAGATTCCGGTGCGGTCGCGCTTGCCTCCCCGCATGCCATGGCAGAAATACCACTTCCACTTCACGCTCTACCCCAACGACAGCATCCGTTTGGAAATCCAGGTGCTCGACAAGGACGATTGCGCGCACATCGACCGCTTGGCTGCCACATCCTTTTTACGATCGGGGCCGTGTTCGTTCTAACGGAGACTCGCCCTGGATTCAGGGCGGCTCAAACACGCAGGGTAAGCGGCTCTCGCCTTCCCGAAGAGTATTCCGCGGAGCCCGCTACAACCAGCGCACCACCACTTCGCCGTGGTCTTCCCTGCGCAGGCGTTCTTCCCAGGGCATCTGGCGCCCCGCAGGTGTGCGGTCGAAGATCACCAGCGTCTGGGTCGCGTCGCGGCCCACCTTGTCGGCGTAGCGGGCGATCTGCTTCAGACCCTTTTCCAGGGTGGCCGCCCGGCCATGGCGCGGGTGCACCAGCTTG
>JAKPQQ010000245.1 GCA_029557215.1 Fibrobacterota bacterium
CGGTCGTTGCCCAGGCCTTCGGGTTCCAGGAAGAGCTGGTGGCTGTCGCGTTCGGAAAAGCGGGACACCTTGTCTTCGATCGACCGACAGTAGCGCGGCCCCGTGCCCGTGATCGCGCCGGAAAACAACGGGCTGCGCGCGAAGCCTTCGCGCAGGCGCGCGTGGGTGTCGGCGTTGGTGCGCACGATGTGGCACGAGACGCGGTTGGCCACCGCGGCGGTGAGGCTGGAAAAGGGCCACGGCTGCTCGTCGCCGGGCTGTTCTTCGGTCAGGTCCCAGTGGATGCTGTCGCGCCGCAACCGCGCCGGGGTGCCGGTCTTGAGCCGACGCAAGGAGAGCCCCAGGGACTCCAGCGCCTGCGAGATCGCCGCCGCCGGGGCCTCGCCCACGCGTCCGCCGTCCCAGATCTCTTCGCCGCGGAACAGCTTGCCGCGCGCGAACGTGCCCGTGGTGACCACCACCTTGGATGCGTACAGATTCCGTCCATCCTGGAATCCCACCCGGAATCCGTCGCCTTCGCGCCCGATGGAGCGGACCTCGGCCTCCAGCAGTTCGACCCCGGCCAGCTCCAGCGCCGAACGCATCCACACGGAATACGCGTCCATGTCCTGCTGGGCGCGCGGCCCCCACACGGCCGCGCCTCGGCTCTGGTTGAGCATGCGGAAATGGATCCCGTTGACGTCCGCGGCACGGCCCATGAGTCCGCCCAGCGCGTCGATCTCGCGCACCAGTTGTCCTTTGGCGACGCCCCCGATGGCGGGATTGCAACTCATGCGCCCGATCGCGGCCAGGGTCTGGGTGGCCAGCACGGTGTCGCAGCCCAGCCGCTTGGCCGCCGCCGCGGCTTCGATTCCCGCGTGTCCCCCACCGATCACAAGTATGTCTGTTTTCATCGTCGTGGGGGCCAAAGTAGCTGCACGGACTTTGCCCCGACGAGTACAAACAGGTATCATTCCATGCAAATGATCGCGCAACTCCTGTTCTCGACTCTCCTGGGTCTCACCTTCGCCAACACGGCGAACCCGCCTTCCACCGCATCCCCGTCGCCCGCCAAGGTCGATACGGCCAAGGTCAAGACCGATTCCCTGGAATCGGTTTCCGATCCGTCCCGCAGCCAGGACGATTCTTCGCG
>JAKPQQ010000258.1 GCA_029557215.1 Fibrobacterota bacterium
CGGGGACGTCGACCTCGTACCCGTTGGACGAAATCTGTCGGTGGGATTTCTTGGGGTTGGTGTTGGCGTGGATTTCCAGGCCATTTCCGGTACGGACCGTATCGTGCATGAGGATCTCCATCGAATTGGTTTCATTCTCAATCTACCGCACTCCGAGCCCCCCGCGCCACCACCAATCGCCCTGAAACCGTTTTATGACAGAATTTGGCAGATTAGAGGATTCCTTGATCCTTCATCGCCGCACCGCTCCGTCGAAGCGCCCCTGGCGCGAACACCTGGACGCTTCCGCTCTTCAGCCCATCGCTTCTCGAAAACGCTCCACAAGATCGGGGTGGTATCGAACCCCTGCCCGCAGCGCATTTTCCAATGGGGCGTCGATCGACTCGACGATACCCGACCGCAACATGCGACCAAGCAATCCAAGCGAGCCGACCACCTGCAACCCCACGGCATGGGCGGCTCTGCGACCACGCCATTCGTCGATGCAGACTTGCCGCACTCCAAGGGTCAGAGCCAAATCCAAGACCGCGGCTTCCCCGGGATCAAGCGACGATTCGAAAGCGGGGTTGTGGGGATGCTCCACGACGGGAATCCAGGAAGGACGAACCACAGGGAAGCCAGCGGCGGCTCCCTCGTCCAATTCCTTGGCCACGGCCCGCGGCAACACGATATCGAGACCCAATCGAGGCAGATGCTCCAAGACCCCCATTTTTCCCAATGCGAGGATGGGCCCTGTATTGCAGACCAGGTCTACCGGCATCGAACGAACTGGATTTCGTCTTCTGCATCTTCTTCCGTCAGGTTCACCGGAGAAATCCCGATGCGCGGCAGAGAAAGCAGGAATTCGACTCTGGCCATACCGCAGAGCTGGGCAGCCCTGCCTGAGGTCAGGCGTCCCAGCTCGAAAAGCTTCCCAGCCATGGCAAAACGCGCTTCCTTTTCGAACTCGAGCGAAGGCATTCCCGCCGAAAGCAGGAACGCGTCATCGTATTCGATATGCATGGTCCTGGTCATGGATCGAATATACTCCTGGACCGGTTTCCTGGAAAAAGTTTCACGGCTCGGATCATCCCGTTTTCCCGTTGGGGGAGCCTCCGTTTCCCAGATCCCATGGCGCATGGAAAACGGTATTCCACCTGCATTTTTGCGCCATTCCGGCCACGCCGACCGCGGCCGGTTCCGGCCCGCGCACCCGGGCTTGGCGCCATTTGTTTTCCTGCCGTGAAACCATCGGCCAGCGTATGGTTCAATGATCGGGTTAATTGGTGGAACGTCCAATCTCTTCCGGAGAATCGAACCCTATGAAACGACACCTTCGCGCAAGCATCGGCCTCGCCCTCGCCTTGACGGGAACCCAAGCCCACGCCGCGTACACCTGGAAGAACGTCCAGATCCTGGGTGGCGGATACGTCCCGGGCGTGGCGTTCCATCCTACCGCCAAAGGCGTGGCCTACAGCCGCACCGACGTGGGCGGCGCCTACCGGCTGGACGCCAACGGCAAGGATTGGATCCCGGTGAACGACGCCTTCACCAGCTCCAACGACATGGGCTCCATCGCCATCGGCCTGGACCCTGCCGATCCCAAGTACGTGTACCTGACCGGCGGCTTGTACCTGCAGCTGGCCTGGGCCGGTGGAGGCTCGTTCTTCCGGTCGGCCGACCAGGGAGCCACCTGGACCAAGGTGCCGCTCACCAGCGACAACGTCGCCGGAACCACGGCCGCCAAGCTCACCAGCAAAGGCGAGATCTGCCTGGGCGGCAACGAAAACACGCGCGGCGCCGGCCCGCGCATCGCCGCCAAGGGAACCACCATCTACCTGGGCACCAACCAGAACGGGCTCTTGAAGAGCACCGATCGCGGCGACACCTGGACCACCGTCGCGGCGCTGGGCGACTCCGGCGTGAGCGCAGTCGTCTTCGACGACGCGGGCAACGTGTACGCGGCCCCCTACGCCGGCGGATTGTTCACCACCAGCGACGGAACCACCTGGACCCAGCTTGCCGGGTTCACCGGCAAGGTGAACCAGATGAGCTACGCCAAGTCCACCAACACGATCTGGATCACCTCGAACACCACCAAGCCCCTGGACCAGAACGAAGCCGGAGGCGGCTCGGTGTGGACCTTCGACGCCACGGCCAAGACCTTCGCGAAGGTCACCATGCCGGACAAGGGGGGCAAGGACCACGGATACGCCGGAGTCAGCGTGAACCCCTCCAACGCCAACCACATCGTGATTTCCACGGTGGGCTGGTGGCGCGGCAACGGATCGCCGGCGGCTCCGGCGACCTTCGTGCCCCACGAAGCCGTGTACCAGTCTTTGGATGGCGGCAAGTCCTGGAAGGACATCCTGGGCGGCGGCACCTTGGACGGCGCCAGCGCCTACAGCTCGATCACCTCCAATCCCCACTGGCTCACCGCCCTGGCGGTGAATCCCTCGAACCCCGACCACGTCGTGTTCGGAACCGGCTACGGAGTGTGGAGCACCTTCGACGCTTCGGCGGCCAAACCCACCTGGACCTTCACCAACAAGGGCCTGGAAGAAACCGTCCCGCTGGGATTGGTCAGTTCCACCGTCGGCGCTCCGCTGGTGAGCGTGGTCGGCGACGTCGACGGTTACTACCACTCCGACCTGGACGTGCCGCCCACCACCCGCCACAAGGTCGAGGCCGGCACGAACTTCGATCTCTCGATCGCCGGACAGGCCCCAACCAAGATGGTCCGCATCTTCAAGGAAGCCACCAAGGGATTGGGCGCCTACTCCGAAGACGCAGGCAAGACCTGGACCTCGTTCAAGACCTACCCCAGCTTCGTCCAGGGGCAGTACTCCAACAGCCCCACCTACACCAACGAGACCAACTACGCCGCGATCTCGGCCGACGGTTCGAGCATCGTGTGGAACATGCAGACCCACGGCGTCTACTACTCCAAGGACAAGGGGGCGACCTGGACCAAGTCGTCCACGGCGGCCTCGCTTCTGGCCAACTCCCTCATGGGCTTCCGGGTGGTCGCCGATCGCGTGACCGCCGGGACGTTCTACATCTACAACGCCTCCACCGGCATCCTGTACCGTTCCACCGACGACGGGGCGACCTGGACGGCCATGAACTCGACCTTGCAGAAGGTCGACGACTGGGCCTACGGCTACATGCGCGTCTACGCATCCCCCAAGGCCGCCGGCGAGCTCTGGATCACGCAGGGCCAGCAGGACCCGCCCAACATGTGGCTGGGCGAAAACATCGTGTACCGTTCCACCGACGGCGGCAAGACCTTGACCAAGGTGAGCACGCTCAAGTCGGCGACGGCCATCGGATTCGGCAAGGGGCTCTCCCCGAACGTGCCGGCCATCTACGTGTTCGGCCTGGACGCCACCGGCACCAAGGGCCTGTACCGTTCCACCGACGACGCCAAGACCTGGACCCAGATCGACGACGACAACCACAAGTACGGCGGCGTGGGGATGATCGCGGGCGATCCGTGCATCTTCTCGCGCATCTACATCAGCGGCGGCGCGGCGCGCGGGATCATCTACGGCGAAGACGGAGTGAACGCCAATTCCTGCCCCGACCGCGTGGACCACGAAGGCGGGTCGGCGATCGCCCCCAGGCACGGATCGTTTGACGGAATCCGTCGCGAAGGCGCCGTCCTGGTCGGCACGTCGCGGATCGTGCTGTCCACCCTCGACGGCCGTGTGGTCCGCGGCTCCGAGGCCACCTCGCGCGGATCGCGCCTGAGCCTGGAAGGCCTCCGCGGCGGCGTGTACGTGGCGAAAAGCGCGGAAGGAACCCTCCGGATCTCGTTGTTCTAGTTCGATCCGTCCACCGACCGGGGATTCCTTCCCGGTCGATCAGTCCTTCGGGAACTCCCCCAGGAACACCACCTCGCGCTCCAGGGTCACGCCATGCGACTCCTGGACGCGACGGACGACCTCGCGCGACAATTCCCAGACGTCGGTCGCGGTGGCCCCTCCCAGGTTCACCGCGAATCCCGCGTGTTTTCCGCTGATGGCGGCGTTGCCCACGCGGAATCCCTTGAGGCCGGCCTCTTCCACCATCTTGGATGCGAACCCGCCCGGAGGCCGTTTGAACAACGATCCCGCGTTGGGAAGGTCCAATGGCTGCTTGTCCACGCGCGCCTTCTGGGTCTCGCGAACCCCCGCCCGCAGCGCCTCGACGTCGCCGGGCTCGAGTTCCACCGTGGCCGACACCACGATCTCGCCGTTGTCGCGGAAGGCCGAACTCCGGTAGCCGAACCGGCACTCCTCGCGGGTCCGCTCGCGCCAGGTTCCGTCGCGCGAAAGGCTCTTCACGCGCTCCACCCGGTCGCCGAATTCCTGCCCGTAGGCCCCGGCGTTGATGAACACCGCCCCGCCGACCGTGCCCGGGATCCCGGCCAGTTTCTCCAGACCGGCCAGGCCGCGCCCCACCGACTGGGTGACGAATTCCGTCAAGCGGGTGCCAGCCCTGGCGGTCGCGCCCGATCCGGTCCATTCGGCGCCGGCGAAGGACGCCCCCAGGCACACGATCGCCCCCGGCCATCCGGCGTCGGACACGACCAGGTTGGAACCGCGCCCCATCACGAACAGCGGCAGGTCGCGCGAACGCACCCAATCCAGGGCGGTCTCGAGTTCGACCTCGGAGGTCGGCTCCAGAAGGAACCTCGCTTCGCCACCCAGCTTGAAGGTGGTGCGTCGGTCCATCGGCACGTGTTCGGCTCCCGGGCAAGGCAGCCTGGAATTCTCTGAATCGGTCATCCTGGCGGGAAAGCTACCTATTGGCCGTTCCGTCGCGAGCGAAGCCGATTATCGCCGATCCGATCTGAAGTAATCCATCTGGCGGGTGCTGGAAAGCACCGCGTGCCACAGCGGGCCGTCCACGTCCAGCTTCTTCCGCTCGGAGGTGGCGTACTCGATGGGAACGTGGGTGAAGGTTCCGGCGGTGGCCCCCACCACGATGTCGGTCCGCCCGGCCATCGCCGCGTGGACGGCGTTTTCCGCAAGCTGGTAGCAGAAGATGGCGTCGGTACCGCGAGCCGGAACGGAGCGGATGGAATAGCTGGGATCGAAGTACCTCATGGCCAGATCCATGCCCAGCTCCTCGAAGTGCTGCTTGATCTTGGCCACCAGGAAATCGCCGATGTCGTGTTTGAGCACGTTCCCCGACGCGTCCTTCACCTCGGGGACGCCTTCGAACAAGTGCTGTCCGGCTCCTTCGGCCACGACCAGCACCGCGTGGGTCTTGCCGCGCTCGAACCGGCGGCGGAGCGCCTCGTACAGGCCGTCGGGTCCTTCCAGCCGGAAGGGGATCTCGGGGACCAGACAGATGTTGACCACCGTGTTGGCAAGGGTGGCGTAGGCCGCGATGAACCCCGAATCGCGTCCCATGAGCTTCACGATGGAAAGCCCGTTGGCCGCCCCCCGGGCTTCGGCGTGCGCCGAGGTGATGATTTCCGCGGCCTGGTACACGGCGGTCTCGAACCCGAAGGTCCGGTCAACCAGGTTGAGGTCGTTGTCGATGGTCTTGGGTATGCCGATCACGGAGATGGGAAGCTTGCGTCGGGTGACCTCCTCGTGGATCGCATGGGCGCCGCGCAGCGTGCCGTCGCCCCCGACGCAGAACAACACGTTGATGTTCAGGCGCTGGAGGGTGTCGACCATGATCGACGGATCCTGGTTGCCGCGGCTGGAACCGAGCTTTGTGCCGCCTTCTTCGTGGATCGTGTCCACCAGCTCCGGAGTCAGGTGGATGGGAGCCAGGCGGTATTTGGGGTTCAGGCCCCGGTAGCCGTAGGGGATCCCGAAGATGTGCCGCACGCCATACTCGAAGTGCAGCACCTGCACGATCCCCTTGATCACCGAATTGAGCCCCGGCGCCAGGCCGCCGCAGGTCACGATCGCCGCGCGCGTCCATGCCGGATCGTGGAACAGGTGGCTGCGGGGACCGGCCTCCTCCAGCGCAGGCAGACGCCCCGCGCGCGAGCAGAGATCGGCGATCCGCACCGCGTCGACGGTGGGCACGATGCGGGGTCCATCCTGCACGAACCTCTGCCCCTTGACGGGACTTTCGACCGTGCACGTCCCCAACAAGGTCGGCGAAAGGTCGTATTGCTCGGGATTTTGCAGGATGTCTTCGAGATTCATGGCCTCAAATTACATCAACTCCCTCGAGGAACCGCCTCGCCTTCGGGTTCCGCGAGAGGGACCTGCCAGGTCAGAAGCTGTCGATCGTCGACGATTCGCACGACCACCACCCTGGTCGCCTCCAGGCGATGGAGGATGCGCTGGTGCTCGAACAGCAGCTCCCTCCAACGGCGGATTCCTTCGTCCAGGAATTCGGGGACGATCCGACCGCTTTCCGGAAACTTCCCGAGCCGCTCCAGAGCATCCGGGATTTCCTTGGCGTAGCGCGCGGCCGTGGCGGGCGAGCGGGATTCCAGATATTCCAACAAGGCGTCCAGGTCTTCCCACGCTTTCGGGGAAAGGACCACGTCACGGGGCATGGCGGTTCGCGAGACGCTTTTTGACAGCGGAAAGCGGAATGGGCCGGCTGGTGCGCAACGATTCCTCGCCTTCGGCGAGCAGTTTCAGGAGCTGGACCTTGCGCTGCTGGGCTTCCCAGTCCTCGATGGCCATGAGGATTCCGGTGGCACGACCGTTCTGGGTCACGATCGTGGGCCGATGGCTCTCGCGGCTGCGGTCGAGCATCTCGGCGAATCGGGCCTTCACTTCGGAAACAGGAGCGATGTCTTCGCTGGCGGACAGAATCATGACCCGAATTCTAACTGAATTCGGACCGCCCATCAAGTCACCGGATGATCGCCGACTCCTTGGGGACGGCGATCGCCTGCAAGGTCTTCTTCAGCGCCTTGTCCAATTGGCCTTGGCGCGGCGCTCCGTCCAGCAGGATCGAGGCCATCCAGACCGGCGTCGACCCGGATGCGTCGGCGCGCGCCGCCTTGAGCGAAGCGGGAACCGGTTTCATGGAAAGCCTCTTGCCGTTGCCCTGGTCCAGGGATGTGCCGTCGAAGGGAGCCCGGCCATCCAGGCGGCTGCGCCATTCCTGCGTGATCTCCGGGGAAAAATCGGCTTGCGGGGGCGAAACGCGCATGGCCATGGCGAACTTCGCGCCTGTCGCATCCGGGGTGATTCCCACCGCACCGATCCCCAGCCGCACCGAATCCTTCGCCACATCCTGGAAATCGGGATAGACCACCAGGTAAGGTTTTTCGGAAGGACGCGCCACCTCGGGCACCAGCTGGAACGAACCGCCGTTCCAGACCGCACGCGGCTCCTTGGCGGTCGCGTCGAACCGCAGCGACCTCATGAATTCCGGCACGAGTTCGGGGCGCGCGCTCCATTCCTGCCACTGCTTGGCCGAACCCGCCCAGTAGCAGAACGTGGCATCGGCGATGTCCTCGATGCGCTTTCCCTGGTAGGAGCGAAGCTGGTAGCCGTGCGCGACGTCGACCAATGCGGCGAACCCCGCGGGCTGCGGCAGGAGATGCGCCACCAGGAGCGCCCCATCCCACGGCTGGCGCCAGGCCCTCACGAGCCAAGGCCTGCCCCAGCGATCGACGCGCAGCGATTCCGCGACCGCCTTGCCTAGCGAAGTCACGCGAATTTCCTTGCCGGCGAAATCGCGGGTGAGGCGTCCACCTTTGAGCAGGAGATCGCCCAGCAGGCGCGAATCGTCCACGTAGTCGGAAAGACGCGTGGTATCGGGAAGCTCGATCGCCGCGCGCATCAGATCCTCGTCGGAACTGGAGCGCCACGAACCGTTGCTTCCCAGGTCGACCGGATCGCCGGATTTGCGCACGTTCTGCACCCACCAGCCGTCCTGTCCGCGCACGATCGTCGTGGGCAGCACCTGCAGGATCGGGATCATGCGCAACTTGCCGGACTTGCCACGCGGAAAGAACTCGGAAGCCTCCTGGCGAAGCAGCGAATCGCGATCGCGGGCGGTCTTCAGACCGGACAGGATCCAATTCTGGTGGTCGAGCTCCTTCCAGGTGGACGGCAACGGGAACGTCGTGTCCATCGTGCTCACGCGTTCGCGATCGGGCATGGCGGGATGCGAATACGAGGAACGCTCGCGGTATCTCCCCACACCGCTCTTGAAACCGGAGACCACGCTCCACGGAAGCGCGTAGTTCAGGTTCTCCGATTCGGACTTCATGAGCACGACACCCACCAGCCCTCCCTGGGCGTCCAGCAAAGGGCCACCCGAATTGCCGGGCGATGCCGCGGCGGAAAAACGCCAGAACTTCCACTCGCCGTTTTCCGACTCCGGGGTCTGCGAAGTGAGCAACCCGTCGCGCAACACGATGCCTTCGCCCAAAGCGTTGCCCACCGCCAGGACGGTCTTGCCCACCTCGAGCTTCTTGGCCGGCCTGAGGGGCTGCTTCACGGACAGGCCCGGCACGGTGAACAAGGCGAAATCCTCGTGGTTGGAATACTTGAGGAGCTTCCCGATCGCGAAGACGCGCCCCTTGTCGTCGCGCAGCCGAGGCTGGTAGAACGGATCGTCGCGCCCCAGCTCCAGCACGTGGGCCGCCGTCAGGATCGTGTCCTTGCCCACGGCGAAGGCCGATCCGATCGACCACACGCTGTCGTTGCGCTCCTGGAAGGAAAGGTCTTCGGTCGGAAGCCGCTCGGCGTAGGTCGCGCCGCTGTCGTGGTGCTTGGACACCACGACCTCGAACACGCAGCCGCGCACGCGCTGGAACAGCTTGCCGAGAGCGCCCTTTTCCGGCGCGGAGGACAGTTGGGAAAGTGCGACAAGAATCGTTGCGGAGATCATGGAGACAATTATAGGCTTTGCCTCACGCTCCATGGCCATATGTATCGATCGCCGTTGCCGTGGAGCCCGTTCCCGCGCCGGCCTCGCCATCTTCCTCGAACGGTGGGCAACGAACACCGCCGGCAGAAGCCTTTTCGCAAGACACCCCCAAAGACCCTGGGCGCCTCCCAGGCCGTGGACGCCAGGAACCGGACGATCAGACGATGCCTCCCAGCATGGTGTCCAGAAGATGGAAATGGTCCTCGAAAAACCGGTCTTCCTGGGCGCGGATTTCTTCCAGGCCGAGCCAGCAGGCGGTCCCCGCGTCGTCCATCCCAGCCACCGGCGGCGGGACATCCGAGAGCAGCTCGAACCGGAACACCTGCGTCACGATCCGCGCGCGCAGGCTGCGGCCGGGGTGGTCGAAATACCGCTGGTCGGCCGGATCCAGCCCGGCGAGATCGAGCCCCGTCTCTTCCCGGAGCTCGCGGCGCGCTCCGTCCGACATCGATTCGTGCGGCTCCAGGAAGCCTCCCGGCAACGCCCACAGCCCCTGGCCCGGCCGCTTGCCGCGGGTGACCAAGAGGACCTTGCCCGCGGAGCGCACCAGGGCGTCGACCGTGAGGAACGGCCCCCTCCCCCACCGCTCGGCGTAGGCCTGGATCGCTTCGCCATCTTCTGCGAGTTCGGCTCGATGCGTCTTTCCGGACCAGGCGTCCAGCCAGCCCAGGACGGATGCGGGGACGTCTTCTGCCAACCTGGGGCGCACCTGTTCCCAAGGAGTCCTGGACAGGATCTGTTGGCGCACCGGAGTGGCGTCCCAGTGCCCTTGGCGTCCGGCCTCGACCAGGGCCCATCCCGGGAACAGATCCAGGTAGTAGCTCGATGCGTCCTTGTGGTAGCCCACCAAGGCGATGCTTCCCCGCGAGACACCTTCCACGCGCGCGCGGACCTCGCCGGACCAGCGGCGCGCACCCCACACGTCGCGCTGGGGGATCACCACCAGCCGCCGGTTCTTGTCGTCGGTCAGCGTGGCGCGGATCATGGCCTCGCGCTCGGCGGCGGTGAAGGGATTGCGCGGCGAACGGGCCGCGTGGGCCGACCCCAGCACCAGCACGACACGGAGGGCGGTCTCGAAGGCGCGCTCCAGCAACCCGGCGTGCCCGTTGTGGAAGGGCTGGAACCTGCCGATCACCACCGCGACATCGATGTTTTGCGCGTCCATCAGAACTCCAACTTCGCCGCGATGGGCATCTGGCGCCCCGATCCGAACGCCCGCGCACGCAGCCGCAGGATGGGAGGCGCCTGGCGTCGCTTGTACTCGGTGCGAGCCAGGAGATTCTTCACCCGCGCGATGGTGGTTCGTCCTTCCGGGGTCTCCCGCAGGGACGCCAGCACGGCATCCACTTCCCGGCGGTCCCTCGCCGACAACAGGGTTCCTTCGATCAGATCCTTGAGGATGGCGTCCAGCACCGGATACGGCGGCAGGCTGTCCTGGTCGCGCTGCCCGGGGGCAAGCTCGGCCGAAGGCTCCTTGTCGATGATCGCCGTCGGGATGACCTCGCGGCCCGCCACCGCGTTGATGTGCCGCGACAGCGCGAAGACTTCCATCTTGTAGAGATCTCCGATCGGGCCCAAACCACCGTTGGTGTCGCCGTAGAGGG
>JAKPQQ010000288.1 GCA_029557215.1 Fibrobacterota bacterium
GGGGGAGGTCGTATAACGTCGAGGAACCGATCAACCTCAAATGAAGAGGGCTTGCCAAGGGGGTGAAGGCCACCACGGGATGGCGGCTCGTATCGGCGCACTCAGGAGCCGAGCTCGGAGAAGAGCCGAACCGAAGTTCGGAAGGGTTGTCTGGGTTTCTTCGTACAACCACGCTTTCGCAACCGAGTCGCGTGTGCACGTAGATCCCATTCTTCGTTCTCGAGAACGAATCAATGGGCAGATAGCCCGGATCAGCTCCAGTAGATGCATCCACGACCAGGGTGTCGGCGGATCGTTTGGAGATCTGTGTCGATGGTTCTACTTGGACGCCATTTTCATTCTGGCACCCACAAAGCAGAACAACTCCAAGAAACGCGGGGACGAGTGCAAGCGAGGATGGTTTCATGACGAGACCTTTCCGTATTGAGGAAGGATGCGACGGGTCAAGACGCGCGAGAGAGATGGATTCAGCGAGCGTCCAATCCATCAAATACAAGCGTCAGGAATCATGATCCAAACAACGGCTTGCGGTGACGAAAGTAAGACCACGGCATGACGGCGCCGCGATGAAGTTCGCACCGGAAACCAACCATCCGGGTCTTCTGTGCTACATCGACCATGACGGAATTTGCAACGACTTCGGCATCGCGCTCGGCGTCGAGCGGGGTCGTCTTCCATCGCGGTCGCCCCGAACGGAATTTGGCACGGCACCCGCCGTTGGCGACCCTATGGGTCGGCTGGCGCAGGCGCGGGCAAATACCGTTCGCACGGGAGGAAGAGAATGTGACACCCGTCACGCGACGACTTGAAAAACTGCCTGCCGACGAACTACGCTGGTGCACATGAGGCCATCGAATCCCTTCGCTCCCCTTTCCTGCTTGCTGTTGGTGGCATCCGCCATGCTGTCCGGATGCGCCAACAGCTCCAAGAACGTGCTTTTGTACTCCAACCAGAAGGTGACGCCTCCGGTGGGTCCGGTACACTTGCCCGCGGTCCACGACGGCGTGAGCTTCCAGGGGAACATCTCGCTCCAGGGCAACGCCTACCAAGACCGGGATCTCGCCACGCCCGAGCTCGACAAGGGCCTGACACGAAACAACGTCTACGACTCCGCGATGATCGCCGGCCCGATCCGCATGAAGCAGGAGCAGATCGTCGTATCGGCCGAAGGCTCCGTGTTCATGAGCCGCAATTTCCGTCTTTTCCTGGGCGTCGACGCCAACAGCTCCTACGCCTTTTGGTATGGGATGGGCTTTTCCGCCGGCGAAACCTGGCGGCTCGAGGTCGACGGATCCCTGGGCAGCGTGGTGAGCAAGCGCAACGAGAAATGGCGCCTGGAAACGGAAGGAACCTGCTACTCCAGCGGCGGCTCCACATCCTGCATCGGAGACAAATCGGCGATCGACACCGTGATCGATTCCAGGGACACCGGTGATCTCTGGAAACTGAACTTCACGTTCACCCGCCAAAAAGGCGGCCCCTTGATCGCCTACCAGCTGATGAACTTCCCCACCATCCACTCCCCCAACGGGAAGGATTTTTCGCTTTATCTGCACACCTTCACGTTCGGCTACCACAAGCCCACGCCATTCGGAACCTTCGCGGCCTTCGTGCAAGCCACCAACCTGGGGCAGTCCTGGTCGCCCTCGGCCAAGGTCCAGTACAGCTTCAACCTGGGCGGCAACGACGACGAGGACGACGAAGACGAGGAGTGATTCGTTCGTTCATGCGCGAAGAGCCGAGGGTGGCCACACAGGAAAAGGCTCGATAGAACCTCGCATTTAAGCCAGTTCGAGTCGTTCCCAGTCGCGACGAGTGCGGATCAAAGCCAAGCCTTGCAAGGTGCAATTCTCGCTTTATACACAGGTTAAACATCGATATTAGCGGAGATTATACAGCACCGATCTTGGTATTAAACCACCCCTGGAACGCGAAGGCTCCCATCGTGCCCAGCGATCATCCTGTTGTCCTTCGGGGGCGTTGCGGGGGGAATGCCCCCCGGCAGAAGGGGGGATTCCGGGGGCGGCGGCGGAAGCCGGCCACCCGGGATCCGGGGGAAGGCTTTCCCCCGAAATCCCCAAATGGATCGAGATCGCGAACGCCGGATGTTGCCATCTTTGCAAGTCGGCCTGGCGTAACGGGTTGGACATGTCGAGAGTTGTTGGTTATACTATGGACAAGCTTATGACGAACGTGACCAAGAAGGATATCGTCGAAGAGATTGCCCGGCGCACGGGCATGACACAAGCCGAAACCAAATCGGTCTTGGAAGGACTCTTGGACGCCATTTCCACCACCCTTCGCGATGGTCGCAACATCGAGATCCGTGGATTCGGACGGTTCAAGGTGCGTCCTCGCAAGGCCCGTCTGGCCCGCAACCCGCGTACCGGCGAGCTGGTGCAGGTGGAAGGCGGCGTCAAGCCGGTCTTCGAAGCCTCGCGCGAACTCAAGGCGCTCCTGAACGCCGGCGATCTCCAGATCGCCCAGCTCCAGGAAGCCCTCCAGAAATCCAACGCAGCCGAGATCTCGTCGACCGAAGCCGCAGGCTGAGCCTTTGGCCACCCATATCGAAAACAGGCGCGCCCGCCACGAGTATTTCATTCTGGAGACCTTCGAAGCGGGGATCCAGTTGTGCGGCACCGAAGTCAAAAGTCTGCGGGAAGGGAAGTGTCAGCTCCTGGACGCCTTCGTCGCCATCGACAAGGGCCAGGCCTGGTTGAACAACGCGCGCATCGACGAATACATGCCGGGCAATCGCTGGAACCACAAGGCCATCCACCCGCGCAAGCTGCTGCTGCACGCCAAGGAAATCGAGCAGATGGCGCGCTCCATCGATCGCAAGGGCATGACCGCGATCCCGTTGGAGGTCTATTTCAAGGGATCGTGGGCCAAGGTGAAGGTCGGCCTTTGCAAAGGCAAAGGCGAGTACGACAAACGGCAGACCAAGATCGCCAACGAACACAAGCGCGAGATGGACCGGGCCATGAAAAAGGCCCTGCGCTAGCACCATGGGCCGATTCCTCTTCGGACTTCTGCTCTGGGGAGCGACGCTGGTGGGTGCCGAGGTTTCCGTGCGCGACACGGTGGTCAACGGGGTCCCCTACATCCGGTTCATGAAGGGCCCCGGGCACCCGGGCGATCTCAAGATCGCCAAGGAACGCGGCGTCCTGAGAGCCTCGCTGGAAGGCATGGCGGATTCCGTCCTGGTGGTGTTCGACCGCAACCCCTTCGCGCAGATGGCCGGGCGCACCCGACCGCTGGTGCTCCCGCCAAGGGTGACCCCCACGCGCATGGTGCTTCCCAAGGCCACCGCCGCACCGCTGCTGGAACGACTCGAACTGGGCGCGCCCGCTCCGGGACCGGAGCCAGCCGCACCGGTCGCCGCGGCGAAGGACTCCAAGGAGAAGACGGAACCCGTCAAGCCGCCCGAACCCGACGCGCCTGTCGCGCCGCCGCTTCCGGATGGGGTTGTCTCGCAATCCGAACCCGCGCCGCTGGAGCCGGACGTGTCGGACGCTCCCGAGGCCGAACCCGAGCCACCGACCGAACCGGAACCCGTCGAGACCACCTACGCGCGCCACGAGCCGAAAGGCACCTTCACGGTGGTGATCGACGCCGGCCACGGCGGGAAGGATCCGGGCGCGATCGGCAAGCTCAAGGACGGCAACGACCTCTACGAAAAGACCGTCACCTTGCAGGTCGCGCGCAAGCTGCGGGACGCCCTGCGGAAGTACAAGGGCATCAAGGTGGTGATGACCCGCGACAAGGACGAGTTCCTGGAACTCTCACAGCGGACCAAGCTGGCCAACGCGGCCAAGGGCGAACTGTTCGTCTCGTTGCACTGCAACAGCATTCCGCTGAACTCCAAGCGACGCGAAGAGGTCAAGGGGTTCATGGTCTACCTGCTGCGCGAGGCCAAGGACGACAACGACCGCGCGATCGAACGCCGCGAAAACGAGGCGATCAAGTACGAAACCGGCGACCGGGCCAAGAAGCAGTCCCTCGATCCCGTGGAATGGATGATGCTGGAACACCAGCTCAACCTGTACACCAAGGAAAGCGAACGCCTGGCCGGCCTGGTGGTCGACAGGCTATCCAAGGAAGGCACGGTGGATAAGGAACGGACCGGCGCAGGCCAGGCCGGGTTCTTCGTGCTGGTGGGCGCCCTCATGCCTTCGGTGCTGGTGGAAATGGGCTACCTGTCGAATTCCGGCGACGCGGTCATCCTGAAAGACCCGGCCAAGCAGAAGCGCATCGCCGACAACCTGGCCAAGGCCATCGACGAATTCCGTCGCACGCGCCGCTGAGTAGGGGCGATTCGCGAATCGCCCCTACGGAGACGAGGACGCCCCCACTCGACGCCGAGTACGAGGTTGTTTTCTGTTTTGCGTGTCGCCTCAGGCGGCGCCCCGGATTTCGGCCGGGGTGCTTTCGTAGAACACGTAGGCGTCTTCGATCGCCTTGTGCACATGGCCGCACATCGTCTCGATCTCCGTCAAGCGCGCGCGGAGCGTCTGGTCCATCAGGTCTTCGATGGACAGGAAGTCCAGAAGGCTTTCCAGCCTGCGGGAAGCCTTGAGCGCCTTGGCGCCGCGGGTGGTCCCGTGTTCCAGCTCGATCGATTCGATGGATCTGCGGATGGTGTTGACGCAGTAGCGGACCGAACGCGGGAAGATGGGCGAAAGCAGGAGGAACTCCAGCACACGCGCGGGTCGGACCTCGGCCGTGTAGGTCTTGGTGTAGGCTTCGAAGGCCGTGCAGGAACGCAGGACACCCACCCAATGCAGGAATCCGTCGGCGGCCGCGCCCATGTCTTCGGCCAGGAAGTCCTGGACGTGTTCGGCCAGCAGCGCGGTCGTGGCGGCTGCGCGTTCCACGTTCTTGCCGGCCTGCAGGAACATCCAACCTTCGCCCTGGACCACCGTGGAATCGGCGATCCCGTGCAGGACGTGGATCTCGCGCTTGACGGATTTCAGGAACTCGTGCGGATCGCGCCGGACAACCGTATCTGAAAGCGACTTCTTGACGAACAGATGCAGGCGGTTCAAGGTCTCCCACATCTCGGTGGAGATCGACTCGCGCACCTGGCGGGCGTTCTCGCGCGCCGAAGCCACGCAGGAGGCGATCGAATCGGGGTTGGCCAGGTCGAACATCAGCCAGGTCGCGACGTTCCAGGCCTCGCGATCGCCTTTCTTGGGCGGATCGGTGCGCAGACAGTTGACCACCCGATCCCAGCGGCGTCCGCTGACCTCGGGGCTTTCGTCGAGCATCTGCTTGAGGTTGACCTCGACGATGCGGCTGGTGTGTTCGGCTCGCTCGACGTAGCGGCTCATCCAGTAAAGGCTGTCGGCGACTCTTGATAGCATGGGTCTCTCCTATCGATTCGGGATGCGAGATGTCGCCGTTTCCCAGGTGTTCCGCCGATGCCTTCGATACAGCCCTTCGGGCCACTCAGGCAACGGCGGAACGCATCGAAGGGCGGCGGAAGACTCAGGGAACGGACCGTTGCGATTCCCTGCGCGATGCCCAAGGATATCGAAGGCCGGCGACCAGATCTTGTCAGTACAGCACCCAGGTGTCCTTGGAACCGCCGCCCTGGGAGCTGTTGACGACCAGGCTTCCCTTGCGCAGCGCCACGCGGGTCAGTCCGCCGGGAAGGATCTTGACCTTGTCGCCGTAGAGGATGTAGGGGCGCAGGTCCACGTGCCGGCCTTCGACCCCGCCTTCGATGAAGCAAGGGGCCCGGGAGAGGTTGATGGTCGGTTGGGCGATGTAGTTGCGAGGGTCGTCGACGATCTTCCTGGCGAACTCGTCGCGCTGCTCCTGGGTGGCGTGGGGACCGATCAGCATGCCGTACCCGCCCGACTCCCCCACCGCCTTGACCACCATCTTGTCCAGGTTCCTGAGCACCATTTCGCGGGGTTTGTCTTCGGCCAGGATATGGGTTTCCACGTTCTGCAGGATCGGGTCCTGGTCCAGGTAGTACTTGATGATGCGCGGCACGTAGGCGTAGATCGCCTTGTCGTCGGCCACGCCCGTCCCCGGCGCGTTGGCCAGGGCCACGTTGCCCGCCGCGAAGGCCTCGAAGATGCCCGGCACGCCCAGCATCGAATCGGGACGGAACACCTTCGGGTCCAGGTAGTCGTCGTCGATGCGCCGGTAGATCACGTCCAGCCGCTGCAGGCCGTTGGTGGTGCGGCGGTAGACCCGCTTGTTGTAGACGGCCAGGTCGCGGCCCTCCACCAGGGTCACACCCATCTGGCGGGCCAGGAACGTGTGCTCGAAGTAGGCCGAGTTGAACACGCCCGGGGTGAGAAGACCCACGTTGGGATCGCTCACGCCTTCGGGCGACAGGCTCTTGAGCGCCGCCAGCAATTCCTGTCCGTAGTGGTCGATCGGCCTCACGTCGTAGGAGCTGAACAGCGCCGGGAACACGTGCTTCATGACCTGTCGGTTGGTGAGCATGTAGCTCACCCCGGAGGGCACGCGGAGGTTGTCCTCCAGCACGGCGAACGAGCCGTCGGGCATGCGGATGAGGTCGGTTCCCGTCACGCTCACGTAGACGCCGTTGGGGACTTTGATGCCCTTCATTTCGGGGCGGTAGTGCGGACAGGATTCGACCATGTCGCGCGGGACCACCCCGTCCTTGAGGATCTTGCCTTCGTGGTAGATGTCGGCCAGGAACATGTTCAACGCCACGATGCGCTGTTCCAGGCCCTTTTCCAGCACGCTCCATTCCTTGGCCGTGATGATGCGCGGCAGGAGATCGTACGGAAAGATCTTTTCCGTGCCTTCGTTGGACGAATAGACCGTGAAGGTGATGCCCTGGTTCAGGAACATGAGGTCGGCCTGTTCCTGGCGCGACTTCCACACGTCTTCCGGCATTCCCGTGAGACGGTGGTGCAGAGGCTGGTAGTGGGGCCTGGGCTTGTTGGACAGATCGAACATCTCGTCGTAGGCGGAATCCAGCTCGTAGCGGGAAAAGATTTGCGGTGCCGGTCTCATGTGCGCCTCCGTGTGACACCCGATCACAATGCAAAGGCGCTGCCAATCGGAACCGGATCCGATGCGAAGCCGGACGGCGACGGATCGTCGGTCAATGTGTCAGTCATTGTCACGCAAGAAGTGACGCCGGGCCGTTTTGTCGCATCGGATGACGATTGATGCGAATTGGCGAGCCTTTCGCATAGGAGTGTCATCATGTCGATCCAGGTTTCGCTCCGCCATGTCACCAGGTACCGCTACGAACGTCCCGTGTCCCTGGGACCGCAGGTGGTGAGGTTGCGCCCCGCCGCGCACTGCCGAACGCCCATCCTGGGGTATTCCATGAAGGTCCACCCCGAGGGGCATTTCGAAAACTGGCAGCAGGATCCGCAAGGCAACTACCTCGCGCGCCTGGTGTTCCCCGACAAGGTGACCGAGTTTTCCGTGGAGGTGGGCGTCACGGCGGATCTTGTCGTGATCAATCCGTTCGGATTCTTCCTGGAGGAGGGGTTCGAGAATTTCCCGTTCGCCTACGACAAGCCGCTGGAAAAGGAGCTCGCTCCGTACCTGGAAACCAACCACGGAGGACCTCTGCTCAACGCGTTCATGGCCGAGCTCGACCTCGGGACGGTCAGAACGGTGGACTTCCTGGTCGCGCTGAACATGAAGCTGTACCAGCGGGTGAAGTACCTGATCCGCATGGAGCCCGGAGTGCAGACGCCCGAAGAAACCCTGGAAAAGGGTTCGGGGTCGTGTCGCGATTCGGCTTGGCTGCTGGTCCATGTGCTCCGCCACCTGGGACTCGCCGCACGGTTCGTGTCGGGCTACCTGGTGCAACTGGCGCCCGACCGCGAAAACCTGGATGGGCCATCGGGACCCGCGCAGGACTTCACCGACCTCCACGCCTGGTGCGAAGTGTACATGCCCGGCGCCGGTTGGGTGGGGCTGGATCCGACATCGGGATTGTTCGCGGGCGAAGGCCACATTCCGTTGGCGTGCTCCCCCGAACCGGGATCGGCGGCACCGATTTCCGGCGGCGTGGAACAATGCAAGACGGAATTCGACTTCACGATGGAGGTCGTGCGTCTTCCCGAATCCCCTCGTTCGACACGCCCCTACGACGAAGAGACCTGGGAGAGGATCGATCGGCTGGGCCTGGAGGTGGACCGGCGCCTGGCGAGCGGGGACGTGCGCCTGACCATGGGAGGCGAGCCGACCTTCGTTTCGATCGACGACTTCGATTCGACCGAATGGAACACCGCGGCCTTGGGCGAAACCAAACGGAAATTGGCGCACGAACTGTTGATGCGGCTCCGCGGAAGATTCGCGCCGGAGGGGGCCTTGCACCACGGCCAGGGCAAGCTCTACCCGGGCGAAAGCCTCCCGCGCTGGGCGTTCCAGTGCGTCTGGCGCGCCGACGGCGAACCGGTGTGGATGGACGACTCCCTGTTCGCCCGCGAAGGACAGGATTCGCGCGCGACGGAATCCGACGCCGAGCGGTTCCTCGCGCGGCTGTCCGACCGCCTGGGGGTGGACTCCGGATGCGCGTTGCCCGGATACGAGGACGCCTGGTACTGGATGTGGCGCGAACGAAGGCTTCCGACCAACGTCGACCCGCTGGAAGCCATGCTTTCCGACCGCGAGGAGCGGGACCGGATCGCGCGGGTGTTCGACC